>NZ_JAGLBB010000002.1 GCF_018260555.1 Deinococcus sp.
CCGAAGCGACGGGCAGCAATCCCACCGACCGAGGCAAAGCAGGCTGTAAACGCACGCTGCTGACGGATGCCAAAGGGATTCCACTCGCCGTGGTGCTGTCTGGAGCGAACCGGCATGACAGCAAGATGCTGATGGACGTTCTGGATGCTGTCGTAGTCGCTGTTCCTCATCCGGAGGATGAGGAACAGCGTCATCTGCTTCTGGACCGTGGGTACGACACGCGGGCGTGTCGTGCATTGGCTGAGATGGAAGGGCTAGTCGCGCATATTCCGAAGAGAGCGACGAAACAGGAGCCCCTCCCTGCACCGAGCGATCCAGACCGTCATCCCCCTCGGCGGTGGGTCGTAGAGGTCGGGCATAGTTGGTTCAATCGGTTCCGTCGCATTCTGACGCGCTGGGACAAGCGGCAGGAGCTTTATCTGGGGTTCGTCGAACTGGCGTCCTGCCTCATCATCTGGCGCAAGTTAGCTCCTGTCGCTCCAATCCGCACATTTTCCGGATAGGCTCTGAATGGTCTTTGCAGCCCATTCAATCGGAGTCCGTATCAGTCAACCCTGAACGAGGCGGTCGGCAAGCTCGAGGCGCTGGCCGGGCAGCCGCTGCTCCGCCGGGGGCGGGGCGGCACGGTGCCCACCCCGGCGGGCGAGCGGATGCTCGTGCACGCGCGCGCGGCGGTGCAGGCGGCGGGCGACGCGCTGCTGGCCGCGCAGGAGGCCACGCAACTGCGCGGCACGCTGCGCGTGGCGTCGTTTCGTTCGACGGCCACGCACCTGCTGCCGCCGGCCCTGGCGGCGTTCCGGGCGCGGCATCCGGGCGTGACGGTGCATCTGCTTGACGGGGAGGCCGTGGGTGGTGGCGAGGTGCTCGTGCGGCGCGGGCAGGCGGACGTCGCGATCGTCATTGAGGAGGGCTGCCTGGACCTGCGCCTGACGCCGTTGCTGCTGGACGAGTATCTGTTCGTCGCGCCCGCACGGCGCGGCGCTCACCCCGTCACGCTGGAGGACCTGATGGGGCCGCTGCTGCTGACACTGGGCACCTGCACCCCGCGCGTGAGGAGCTACCTGCGGCGCTGCGGGGTGCAGCCGGAGAGCGTAACGGAGATCGCGGATGACAGCGTGATTCTGGGCATGGTGGCGCACGGGCTGGGTGTCAGCGTGATGCCCCGGCTGGCGCTGACTCCACTCCCTTCCGGGCTGGTGGCCCTCCCGATGCCCGAGCCGCTACTGCGGCCGCTGGCGCTGGCCACGCTGCCGCACCGCGCGAACCTGCCGGTCCTGCGCGCGTTTACGGACGCGCTGCTGGAAGCGCTGCGCGGGCCGGGGGCACCGGAGCGAGTGTCGGCCCTGCCGGGCAGACCTTCTCTGCTACATTGAAGCGCATGACGACCCTGTGTTGCCTTCCCTAGCGGCCCACGCAGCCCAGCGTCCGTGACCGCGCCCCTCTCCCGAGTGTGGCGTGGTCTTTTTTTGCTTTCCGCCCCTGCCCCGCAGTTTCACAGGAGACCTGATGACCAAGCGCCGCCTTCCCGATCCGAACATCGTGCTGTATGACACCCTGACCCGCCAGAAGGTGACGTTCGAGCCGACCACGCCTGGCCGGGTGGGCATGTACCTGTGCGGCCCGACCGTGTACAGCGACGCGCACCTGGGCCACGCGAAGAAGGAAGTGGCGTTCGACGTGATCCGCCGGGCGTTCACGCACTTCGGGTATCAGGTGCGGTACGTGGCGAACATCACGGACGTGGGGCACCTTCAGAACGACTCTGATGACGGCGAGGACAAGATGCTGGCCCGCGCCCGCCTGGAGCAACTGGAGCCCATGGAGGTCGCCGATAAGTACTTCTGGTCGTTCATGCGTGACATGGAGGCCCTGAACGTCCTGAAGCCCAGCATCAACCCGCGCGCGACCGGGCACATCACCGAGCAGATCGCGCTGATCGCGGAACTGATCGAGCGGGGCCACGCGTACGCCTCGGCGGGCAGCGTGTACTTCGACGTGCGGTCCTGGCCCCAGTACGGCAAGCTGTCGGGGCGGCGACTCGACGATCAGGAGGAAGGCACGCGCGAGGCGGTGCGCGACGAGAAACGCGACCCGCGTGACTTCGCACTGTGGAAACGGGCGGAAGCGGGGCACATCATGCGCTGGGAGTCGCCGTGGGGCGTGGGCTTTCCGGGGTGGCACATTGAATGCTCGGCCATGAGCCTCAAGTACCTGGGCGAAGGCTTCGACATTCACGGGGGCGGCCTGGACCTGCAATTCCCGCATCACGAGGCCGAGATCGCGCAGGCCGAGGCCGCCGGGCACGCCTTTGCGCGGTACTGGATGCACAACAACATGCTGACCATCGGCGGCGAGAAGATGAGCAAGAGCAAAGGCAACTTCCTGACCATTCAGGACGTGCTCGCCCAGCATGACCCGATGGTGGTGCGCTTCCTGCTCGTTGGCAGTCACTACCGCAGCGTCACGGAGTTCGGTGACGCGGCCTTCGAATCCGCCCGCAGCGGGTACCGCCGCCTGGAAGCGGCCCTGCACGAGACCGAGCGCCGCCTGCCCGGCGCCCCCGAAGGGCAGCACGCCGAGCTGGACGCGAAGATCGCCGCGCACGTGCAGACCTTCGAGGACGCCCTGCGCGACGATTTCAACACGCCCAGGGCGGTCGCGGCGCTGTTCGGCCTGACCACCGACCTGAACGCCGCGCTGGCCGCCGGCCCTGTCCCGCAGGGCACGCTGGAACGCGCCCGCGCCGCTTACCGCGACCTGGGCGGCGACGTGCTGGGCCTGTTCGCGGGCGGCGCGGCCCCCGCCCAGAGCGACGATTCGCAGGTGGTCGGCGCGCTGATGGACCTGGTCCTGAAGGCCCGTCAGAGCTACCGCCTGAACAAGCAGTACGCCGAGGCCGACGAACTGCGCGACACCCTGACCCGCGTGGGCGTGACCGTCGAGGACACCAAGGACGGCGTGCGCTGGAAACGCTGAGAGAAATCTGCGGCCCCGCCGCCCGCACCACTGGTACACCACTTGACGGAATGGTTGGGCCACACACGCGACCTCCCCCTACGCTTGCCCTTTTCCCTACCGTCACCCCGTCTGTGCGGGCGCAGGCTGAGCACGGCGGGGGCGTGCAGGGAAGGTGAAGGCAGGCTTCACGCGCTCACAGGTGCCGGCGTTACACTCGGGGCTATGCTGCCGCCGCTCGTGAAACAGGTGCTGGATAATTTTAATTTCGATGTGGACCCGGCCCTGAGCCGTGGGGAGAACGTCGAGGAAGTCATCAAGAGTGCCGCGCTGCTGTCTGGCGCGATTGCCGTGGAACCCATTCCCTTCGCGGACATGCTGCTGATCTCGCCGGTGCAGGCCAAGATGGTCCTGCACATCGGCAAGATCTACGGCTTCGATGTCAGTAGCGAACGTGCCCGCGAGATCGCGCAGGAACTCGGCGTGACCTTCGCGTACGGGTTCGCGGCGCGGCAGGTGATGCGCGGACTGGCGAAACTGGCGCTCCCTGTGATCGGCGGCCTGATCACCGCGCCCGCCGTGTATGGCTGGACGTTCGCGCTGGGCCGACTGGCACAGAATTACTTCGAGCGGCGCTCGCTGGGCCTACCATCCTCGCGCGAGCAGCAGGTGAGGGTCGTGCAGGAAGCCAAGCAGGATTCCCGCCGGATCCTCCCAGGCGCGCAGGATTTCACGGACCTGGCCGCCGAACTGCGCCGCCGCGCCGAGCAGAAGGCAGCGGATCAGAACGGCCCAGACCGGAATAAGCCGCAGTAAGCGGAAGGAGAGTCACCCCGCCCTGAGCGCCGGGCCACTGCGGCGGTTCCTACCAGTTTCGTTCACATCCCGGGACTGCGCCGGGATGTGAACGAAACTTTGTGGGTGAAGGCCTCCTTACTTTGGCGGATGTGCGCGTCAGACTCCCTGCGTATGCTGAGGGCATGAATGTTCCCCGTCATTTCAGCGATACGCGGCTGGACGCTGGCCGCGTGAGAATCCTCACCGCAGCCGGCCGCGTTCGTCTGGAAGCCGAGGGGCCGGGCTGGCAGCACCGCAGCCTGCACGAGACACTCAAGGATGCGGCGCTGGAACTGGCGCTGCTGCCCCGCGTGACCGGCGACCTGTACGACGCGACCCTGAACGACATAGAGCGGCAGGTGCGCGTGGACGCCGAGTGCCGTTACCCTGGCGCCGCCTGACCGGAGCGGCGCGCTCGGCATGCCCCGGGCCGTGTGAAGACGGCAGACAGGACCCAGCGACACCGCACAAAATGAGAAACGAGAGAGGCACGCACCCCGCTCCGGCAGGTGCGTGCCTCTGTTCGGAGGTCAGCGGGCGGCGGAGGCACCGACGGCCCGGCTGGCTTCCGGGTTGGTGTCGCCGCGCGCCAGGATGGCAGTTACGTCGGGGCGCTCGATGATCTCGAAGCGGCTGTTGCGGATGGCGGGATCGAATCCGGCGTCCACGGCAATACGGATCAGTTCGCGCACGGTCGCGTTGTGCCGCCCGTGCCCACCGGCCGCCGAGACGACGTTCTCCTCGAGCATGGTGCTGCCCAGGTCGTTCGCGCCGTAGTACAGCGCGGACTGGGCGACCTTGAAGCCCTGCGCGGGCCACGAGGCCTGAATGTTCGGCACGTTGTCGAGCGCGATGCGGGCAATGGCGAGTTGTTGCAGGTACTCGTGAGCGGTCGCGCCCGGCGCCTTGCCGTGCAGGCGGGTGTGTTCGGTCTGAAGGGTCCACATCGCAAAGCCTGAAAAGCCGTTTCCGCCGTACTCGCGCTTCGCCTTGTCCTGCTGGTCACGGATTTTCAGAAGGTGACTGGCGCGCTGCGCGTACGTCTCCCCGAAACCGATGACCATGGTGGCGATGGTGTACAGCCCCTTGCGCTGCGCGGCGTCTATGATCCGGAACCAGTCCTCGCTGCGGATGCGGGCGGGCGCGGCCCTGGCGCGCACCTCGTCTTCCAGAATCTCGCCGCCCGCGCCGGGCAGGCCGTCCAGTCCGGCCCCGATCAGGATGTCCAGCAGGGCCTCCAGGGTGTGCCCGAAGGTCCTTTCCATGAACAGCACCTCCTCGGGCGAGAAGGCGTCGATCCGGATGGTGGGGTGGTTGGCTTTCACGTGGCGTAGCAGACCCGTGTAGTAGTCCAGGCCCAGCGCAGGGTTCACGCCGCCCTGCAACAGGATGCGCGTGCCGCCCACCGCCTCGAGTTCCCGGATCTTGTGGCTGATCTGCTCGTAATCCAGGGTGTAACTGTCTTTCTGGCGGGGCGTGCGGTAGAAGGCGCAGAAGTTGCACCCGACGTTGCAGATGTTGGTGTAATTGATGTTCCGGTCAATCAGGAACGACACGGTGCGCGGGTCGCGGCGCGCCAGGCGCAGGTGGTGCGCGGCGGCGGCCACGTCGGGTAGCGGCAGGGCGTACAGCGCCTCGATTTCGGCATGGTGCAGGCGCTCACCCTGCGCGGCCCGGTCGAGCAGGGCTGTTCCGGTGGGGACGGTGGCGGTCATGAGGGTACGGTAGCACCGGGGGCGGCGGGCATTGGTCTCTCTTGGCACAGGGTCCGGGGGGCCGCCCGGATCAGTCGTAGGAGCACCCGGTGAAGTGCAGGTGCGCCGGCTGCCCCGATCCCACTGCCGTCCGCCCGGATTGAGGGGGGGGCACTCCGTTTCACCAGAGTCCCTTCCATGTGCCCAGTGCCTTTACCCGGTTCCAGATGGGTTCCTGGGTGACGGCCACCGGAATCCACGGCCTGATCGCCGTACCCGCGACCGGGTGGCGCGCGACCGGAAGACGGGCGGGGGGGTGCGGGCCCGGGTCGTATAGTGGCGTGCGGTGAAGCCGAACTGGAATCGGTTCCGGACGGCGGGAGGTCACGCAATGAAGATCGGCATGATTGGACTCGGCAAGATGGGCGGCAACATGGTCCTGCGACTCACGCGCGGCGGCATCGAGGTCACGGGATTTGACCGCAGCGAGGACAGCGTCGCGCACATCGAGGCGCAGGGCGCCCGGGGCGCTCGCAGCATGGACGAACTGATCGCGTCGCTGGGCGAGAGCGGGTCGCGCGCCGTGTGGCTGATGGTCCCTGCCGGGAAGATCACCCAGAGCGTCATCGACGACCTCGCGGGGCGCCTGGCACCGGGTGACATCATCATTGACGGCGGCAACAGCAACTACAAAGACAGCGTCAGCCGCGCCGAGACGCTCGCTGCGCTCGGCATTCACTTTGTAGATGTCGGCACTTCGGGTGGCGTGTGGGGCCTTCAGGAAGGGTACGCCATGATGATCGGCGGGACCGAGGAAGCCGTGGAGCGCCTGCGGCCCGTGTTCGAGGTGCTCGCGCCCGGCGCGGACCGAGGCTGGGGCCGCATGGGACCTGCTGGCAGCGGCCACTACGTGAAAATGGTGCACAACGGCATCGAGTACGGCATGATGCAGGCCTACGCCGAGGGCTTCGAGCTGATGAAAGCCCACCAGGGCTTTAACCTGGACATGGCGCAGATCGCTGAGTTGTGGCGTCACGGCAGCGTCGTGCGTTCGTGGCTGCTGGACCTGACGGCCGAGGCGTTGCAGAACAAGGCCGAGTTCGAGGCCCTGTCGGATTACGTGGCCGATAGCGGCGAGGGCCGCTGGACGATCATCGACTCGATCGAACTGGGCGTGCCCACGCCGGTCATCACGCTGGCCACGCAGATGCGTTTTCGCAGCCAGCAGGACGTCAGTTACGCCGGGCAGATGCTCTCGGCCATGCGCCGCGCTTTCGGCGGTCACGCGGTCAAGACCATCGAAACGCCCCGTCAGGAGGGGCTGGTGCCGGAAGTGCAGGCCGGTCAGGACCCCAGCGCCGCCGCGCCCGCCAACATCGGCCAGGGCGGCGGCAGCGGCAGCGTCGCCGAGCAGCTCGGTGAGACCGGTCAGCAGCGCGTGAAAGGCGACGAATGAGCGCCCCCAACAAACCTGCGGGCAACAAGGCCGCCAGCAAGAGCGGGGCCAAAAAAGCGGCGGGCAAGGCGGCGAAGACAGCGGGCAAGGCCAGTACCGTGAAGGCTGACGCGAAGACCAAGGAGAAGGGCAACGTTCAGGCGAACGTGGAGACCGACCTCGCGGCGCGCACGGTGGGCGTGGCGCAGGCCGCTCCCGCCAAGCGCCGGGCCAGCGTGAAGACCGCGCAGACCTCCACGCCCCGCAAGGGCAAGCGGAGCGCGGCGCCCGGTCACGACGGTCAGAATCCCTTCCGGGCGCTGATGCGCCGCAACCGCGCGCCGGAACCCGCCACGCTGGTGATTTTCGGCGCGACGGGCGACCTGTCGCGCCGCAAGCTGCTGCCCGCCGTGTTCGGCCTGTGGCAAGACGGCCTGCTGGGAAGTGCTTTCAATATCGTGGGCGTGGGCCGTCAGGAGATGACGGACGAGGCTTTCAAGGACTACGCGGTCGCGGCGCTCAGGGAAAGCAAGGAGACCGACACCATTCAGCCCGGCAGCCTGGAGAAATTCCGGGATCTGCTGTACTACGAGTACGGCGATTTCGGCGGGGATGAGGTGTACGATCTGGTCGGCAAGGAACTCGACCGGGCCGAGGAAGCGCACGGCGGCCGCAAGAACGCGCTGTTCTACCTGAGCACCCCTCCCAGCCTGTTCGAGCCGATCAGTAACGGCCTGGGCCGCCTGGGACTGGCGGATCAGAGCGAGGGCTGGCGGCGGCTGGTGATCGAGAAACCCTTCGGACGGGACCTGACGAGCGCCCGCGCGCTGAACGACGCCATCCACAGGGTCTGGGACGAGTCGCAGGTGTACCGCATCGACCATTACCTGGGCAAGGAAACCGTGCAGAACCTGATGGCGATCCGCTTCGGGAACGCCATCTTCGAGCCGCTCTGGAACCGTGGCTACGTGGATCACGTGCAGATCACCGCCAGCGAGGACCTGGGCCTGGAAGGGCGCGCCGGGTACTACGAGGAGGCGGGCGTGGTGCGCGACATGCTTCAGAATCACCTGATGCAGCTGTTCGCGCTGACGGCCATGGAACCCCCGGCCGCTTTCGACGCGGACGCCATCCGCGACGAGAAGGTTAAGGTGCTGCGCGCCGTCAAGGAGATCCCCTCGGGCCGCGTGAAGTCGGTCGCGGTGCGCGGGCAGTACGGGCCGGGCACCATGTACGGCGAGAAGGTGCCGGGTTACCGTGAGGAACCGAACGTGAAAGCACGCAGCGTCACGCCCACCTACGTGGCCGTGAAACTGGAAGTGGATAACTGGCGCTGGCAGGGCGTGCCGTTCTTCCTGCGGACCGGGAAGCGGCTGCCGAAGAAGGTCACGGAGATCGCCGTGGTGTTCAAGCGCCCGCCGCTGGGAATCTTCCCCGGCGGTCTGGAACGCAACGTGCTGGCCTTCCGCATCCAGCCGGACGAGGGCGTGAGCCTCAAGTTCAGCTCCAAGACGCCGGGGCAGGAGATGGTGCTGCGCGAGGTGGTCATGGACTTCCGCTACGACGCGTTCGGCGCGCAACTCGAAAGCCCGTACTCGCGCCTGCTGCTCGACGCCATGCTGGGCGACGCGACCCTGTTCCCCCGCGAGGACGAGGTGGACCTGGCGTGGCAGATCGTGAGCGGTATCCTGAACGTGTGGGAGGCCGAACCGGGTCGCCGCGAGAAGGGGCCGGACTTCCCGAACTACCCGTCCGGCACCTGGGGTCCCGACGAGGCCGACGAACTGATGGGCGCAGACCGCCGCTGGCGGCGCCTGTGAACAGCCCATACCCCGCACAGCAGGTGACGGCCTTCCAGAGCTCCAACTACCCGACGACCGGCCGCCCGGCCGGAGACCAGCCATGACGGACGGCACGGACCTGAAACCGCTGGGCCCGGTGGACACCACCGTCCGCAAGGCCCAGGTCACGCTGGACGAATTGTGGGTGCAGACGAGCGTCGAGACCCGCGCGTACACCGGCAACATCATCGCCCTGACCGTCAAAAAGCATCTGCGGCGTGTGCAGGAAGCCCTGGCGGGCCTCGAGGGCCGGTACGCGGGGCGGCAGATCATCGGCGTGATGGACGGCACGGACGACCTGACCGTGCACGCCAGCCTCGTTCCTCAGCGCGGCGGGCTGTACGTGGAGCGCCTGACGCTGGAAGCCAGCGCCGAGCAGCTTCAGGGCGCGATCCTGCCGCTGATCCGCCCGGCCACCGTGAACCACGTGTGGTGGGGCGCGGACAGCCGTCCCGGCGGGACACTGCTGGCCGAACTGACGGACCTGGCCGATCAGGTGATCGTGGACAGCCTGACGCTGGACATGCCGCCCTCCCGGCACTACGCGCTGGCGGACCTGGGCTGGAGCCGCTCGGCCCCGTGGCGTGAGGCGCTGGCGCAGGTGTTCGACAGCCCCGACGCCGCGCGGCAACTGCCGAACATCGACCGGCTGGTCGTGCGGCACGCCGGGAAGAAGGACCTGCCAGCGCGGCTGTACGCGGGGTTCGTTGCCAGCACACTGGGCTGGACGAACCTGAAGAACGTGGAGTTCCGTTCGGGCCGTTGCGGGCGCGAGAACGGCGACCTGTGCGGCGTGGAACTGCTGGGCGACGGCGTGCGCTTCGCCCTGAGTGCCAGCGGCAGCGCCCACAGCGACGTGGTCAGTCTGGAGTGCCGCTGGGACGGCGTGAACCGCGAGTCGGAAGTCCCGGTTCCCGCCATGACGCTGGCCGACGGACTGGCGCGCGTGATGGCCCGGCCGGAACGCGGCGAGGTCTTCGAGCACGCCTGGGCACTCGCCAAGGAAACCCTGTGAGTGGGCCGCTGACGGACCGCCGCGTCTCCCCCACCCCGCAGGCGACGGCCCAGGAGGCCGCGCACGCGCTGATGCACGCGGCGCGCGAGGCGGTCGCGGCGCGGGGCGCCTTTCACGTGGCGCTGTCGGGCGGCAGCACCCCGAAGCTGATGTACGCCGAACTGCGTGGCCTGCCCGGCGTGCCCTGGGAAGCCACGCACGTGTACTTCAGCGACGAGCGCGCGGTCGGGCCGGACAGCCCGGACAGCAACTACCGGCTGGCGCACGAGGAACTGCTGCGGCACGTGCCGGTGCCCCGCGAGCAGGTGCACCGCCTGCAGGGCGAGGTCCGGCCGCTTGAGCAGGCCGCCCGGGCCTACGCGCAGGCGCTGCCCGCCCAACTGGACGTGGTTCTGCTGGGCATGGGCGACGACGGGCATACCGCCAGTCTGTTCCCCGGCACGGACGCCCTGAACGCCGCGGGCCGCGTCGCCGCGAACCGCGTGCCGAAACTCGGCACCGAGCGCCTGACCTTCACGTTTCCCGAGATCAACGCGGCGCGTCAGCGCTGGCTGCTCGTTACGGGCGCGGGCAAGGCCGGCGTGATGGCCGAGGTGCAGCGCGGCCAGGGCAACCACCCGGTCGGCCGCGTGACCAGCCCAGTCTGGTTTCTGGACGAGGCGGCCGCCGCTCAGCTCAGCTAATCTGCTCCAGTCACCTGCCACGATTGGCCGGGCTGCTTTCGGGGCATACTGCGCCCCGTGATACGGATTCCGCCTGTTCCGGTCGTGGCCCGGAATCCAGCTGCGCGCCTGCTCATATTCGTCCGTGTTCATACAATCGCCCAGGTTCATACAGCCGCCCGGATTGAACGGTTCTTGCGCAGCGTTCAATCGGAGTCCACGTGAGCCGCGCGGCCGACCAGCTGTCCGAACTGGCCCTGTCACTGGGTGCCGACGCGGTCGGCTGGGCGGCCGCCACAGTGCCCGCCGCCGCCGTCGGGGAATACCAGTCGTGGCTGGATGCCGGACGGCACGCGGGCATGACCTACCTGGAACGCCAGTTGCCGGTGCGGGCCGACCCTGCCCAGCGGCTGCCGGGCGTGGGCAGCGTGCTGGTGCTGGGTGTGTCGCACGCTTTCGGGCCGCCGCTCGTGCCGCCCGGGGGCGTGCGGGCCGGGCGCGTGGCACGCTACGCCTGGACGCCGGACTACCATGATCAGTTGCAGCCGGTCCTGTCCCGGCTGGAGCAGGAGGCGGCCGCGCTGGGTGTGCGGGCGCGCGGGTACGTGGATCACGGGCCGGTCATGGAGCGGCTGTTCGCCGCCGGTGCGGGGCTGGGCTGGCGTGGCCGGTCCGGCATGACCATCAACACGGGCCTGGGGGCGTTCGTGACCCTGGCGGTCGTCCTGACCGACCTGCCTGCCGCAGAGAGCGGCGCGGCGCACCCGGACCGCTGTGGCCGCTGCCTGCGCTGCGTGAGCGCCTGCCCGACCGGCGCCATTGGCCCGGACCGGGCCATCGACGCGCGCCGCTGCGTGTCGTACCTGACCATCGAACACCGTGGGCCCGTGCCCCGCGACCTGCGGCGGGGGGTGGGCGACTGGCTGTTCGGCTGCGACGTGTGCAGCGAGGTCTGCCCGTGGACCGTGAAGGCCGGGCCGCTGGCGAGGCTGCTGCGCCCCGACCCACAACTGGCACACCCGGACCTGAGCCGGTTTTTCGGAGTCAGCGAGCGTGAATTCGAGCGGCAGTGGGCGGGCACAGCGTTCCTGCGCCCCCGCCGCAAGGGCATGGCCCGCAACGCCCTGACCGTCCTGGGCAACACCCGCGCGCCGCAGGGCTGGCCGCTGCTGCTGGACGGCGCGCAGGACCCCGCCTGGGAGGTGCGCGAGGCGGCCGCCTGGGCGCTGGGCCAGTGGGGCGAGGTGGCCCGCGTGCGCCCACTGCTGAACGACCCCCACCAGACCGTGCGTGAGGGCGCGGCGGCCGTCCTGGGAGAAACCTGAACCGAGCCCGCAGAGCGGCGCCGCCCAGCGAGTACGACCAACGCGGGTGCCGGGCGTGGAGTGGGCAGTCCAGCGCAGGGGCGGGATGCGAACAAGCCAGACAACCATCGGTACCAAGCGACGAGGACACGCTCCCGACCGATGACAGTCCAGAGGCGCCTGCTCGCGGCAGCGTCCCGGAGGGCGCCCAGCGACGCCCGGCGGGTCCTGTGCAGAAAGCATGAAGTTCTGCGGGCCGCCACGGTCTACCATGAGTGCGTGCGCGCCCGTCCCCTTCTCCTGTGTTCCTGCTTGCTGCTGGCTGCGGGGGGCCCGGCCGTAGCCCAGAGCGCGCTGACCCCGGCGACCCAGACGGTCACGCCGGTCACCGTACCAGTCATCGCGCCGGTCGTCACGGCCCGCTACCCGCACGACCGCGCGGCCTTCACCGAGGGGTTGCAGTACCTGGGCGGCGGACGGTACATGGAAAGCACCGGAGAGACCGGGCGTTCCGGCGTGCGGCGCACCGACCTGAAAACCGGGAAGCCGGAGCTCCAGGTCGCCACTCCGCTCGCCACGGCGTTCGGTGAGGGCGTGACCGTGCTGGGCTCGACCGCGTACCACCTGACCTGGCAGGCAGGCCTGGCCTTCGCGTTCGACGCGGCCACCCTGAAGGAAACGGGCCGCTTCCGGTACGGCGGGGAGGGCTGGGGCCTCACGCACGACGGAAAGAACCTGATCATGAGTAACGGCACGTCCGCGCTGGTCTGGCGCGACCCGAAAACCTTCCGGAGCGTCCGGACCGTGCGCGTCACGGATCAGGCGCAGGCCGTGAAGAACCTGAACGAACTGGAGTACGTGCAGGGCAGCGTGTACGCGAACGTGTGGCTGACCGACCGGATCGCGCGGATCGACGCGCAGACCGGGAAGGTCACCGCCTGGATCGACGTGTCCGCCCTCACCCGCGAGGTCAGCCGGGAAGCGGCGCAGGCCGGGCGTCCCCTCACCTTCGACGACGTGCCAAACGGGATCGCGTTCGTCCCGGAGCGCGGCACGCTGCTGCTGACCGGCAAACGCTGGGGCACCCTGTTCGAGGTGAAGGTGCCGGGCGTGAAAGTCGACCCCGGCGTGGGTGGCCGCGCCGCCCCCCGCCCCTGAACGCGACGGACCCACACACCTCTGCCGCTGACCATCCCACCTGAGGGGCGCCGCCACCGCACTGCAAGCCGGTGGTGGCGCGTGAGTTTAGGCGGGGTGGTGTCATCCGGACCCAGATGGGACGGTTCCGGTCACCTGTCAGACGGACTACGGCTCCATACCGCGAAGGGGCGCCTGGTGTTCCTCCTCGCGTCCGCTCGGATTAATTCGGGACTGCAGCGAATCAATCGGAATCCGTATCAACCCACACTCCGGGTCAGGGGAGGCGGGCCTGGGCGGCCTGCCAGATCAGGTCTGCCAGGGTGTCCTCGTCCTGCGTGGCGTCCAGGATCAGGAAGCGGGCCGGTTCGCTGGCTGCCAGGGTCAGGAACGCCTGCCGGACCCGGCGGTGAAAGTTCAGGTCAGCCTGTTCCAGCCGGTCGGGTTGACCCCGGCGGGCGGCGCGTTCCAGGCCCACGGCCGGGTCCAGGTCAAGCAGGACCGTCAGGTGCGGCGTGAGGCCGCCGGTCGCCTCGCGCGTGATCTGCCCCAGCAGATCGGTATTCAGGCCGCGCCCGCCGCCCTGGTACGCGAGGCTGGAGTCGGCATAGCGGTCGCAGATGACGACCTCGCCGCGCTCCAGGGCCGGACGGACCGTGCTGCGGACCAGCTGGGCGCGGCTGGCCGAGTACAGCAGGAATTCCGGCAGGGGATCGATGGTCAGGGACGGGTCGAGCAGCACCTCGCGCACCCGCTGACCCAGTGGGGTGCCGCCGGGTTCGCGGGTCACCGTGTGCGCCCGTCCGTGGGCTTGCAGCTGCGCAGCCAGGCGGGCCAGTTGTGTACTTTTCCCGGCCCCTTCCGGCCCTTCCAGCGAGATGAACAGTCCGGGGGTGGGCGCGGCGCTCCGGGGGTGGTGGGTCACAGGCCGGTGGGGTGGTGCAGGAACTGCCACGCCAGCCCGAACTCGTCTTCCAGTCGCGCGGCCAGGGCGCGCACGCCGAACACCTCTGTCTCGTAGTGTCCGGCGTACACGACGTTCACGCCGTACTCGAAGGCGTCATGGAAGTGCTTGTGTTCGGGTTCACCGGTCAGTAGGGTGTCCAGGCCCATCTCGGCCGCCTCGGCGACACTGCCGGCGCCGCCACCACTCAGCACGCCCAGACGATGGACGGTGGGAGACAGGCCGCCGCCGTGCACGAGGCAGATCTCGCCGGTAAGTTTCTGCACGCGGTCCGCGAAGTCCTGCAAGGTCTGCTCGATGGGCAGTTCGCCGGCCAGCCCGATCTTGTGCCCCTGCCAGTCCCCGAAAGGGCGCAGGTGTTGCAGGGTCAGGGCCCGGGCGATCATGGCGTTATTCCCGACTTCCGGGTGGGCGTCGAGCGGAATGTGGGACACGTACAGGTTCAGGTCGGCCATGATCGCCGTGCGCAGGCGGTCGCGGTGCGGGCCGGTCACGGGGAGCGGCTGCCCCCAGAACAGGCCATGATGGGCGATCAGCAGGTCCGCGCCGCTATCAGCTGCGTGCTGCAGTGTTTTCAGGCTGGTGTCCACGCTGACGGCCACGCGGCGGATCACGTCGGTCCCGCTGATCTGCAGGCCATTCAGGCTGGGGTCCGGGTACACGCCCACGTTCAGGTACCGGTCAAGCCACGCCACGAGCACGTCACGCGGAACCTCGCCGCGCGTCAGAGGGGTGGGGGGGATGCTGGGGGAAACGTCCGTCATGAGCGTCATTCTAGGCGTGAAGGCCGTGCCTGGATGCCAGCCAGAGTTGCTGTTGCCGCCAGGCGGATGGGGTAAACCATTCCATTGGAGCTCGTCTGATACGGATTCCGCTCCACCGCGGCACAGTCGGAAAAGTGCTGCCTGCGGCTCCATACCGCCCAATCCGTATCTTGTTCCCACTCGCATCCGCTCGGATTGATTCAGAACAGCACCGAATCACTCGGAATCCGTCTGACTGGTAACACCCGCCCGACGCACCCGACCACTGTTCATTGAACCGCGTAAAAACGACGAATCCCCGTCCAGGACGAGGATTCTTGTGTTTGGTGGCGATGCCCGGACTTGAACCGGGGACCTAACGATTATGAGTCGTTCGCTCTAACCAGCTGAGCTACATCGCCTTGAAAAAACCCCGCCCTGGGGCGGGGACGTTCTCTGGTGGAGCTGAGGGGATTCGAACCCCTGACCTTCTGAATGCCATTCAGACGCGCTCCCAACTGCGCCACAGCCCCGCTTTTTCCCACTGGCCCCTTTTGAGGCTCAGATAGATTAACAGTGGCCTTCTGGCCTGTCAACAGGCGCGGGGGGTCAGGGGGTGCCCGCGCCGCCCGGGTTGGCGGGCTGGCCGGGGTGATGCGCGGCGAGCTGCACGTACCCTTCGATCAGGTGAATGATGACGGGGTTGTGCGTGTGCACGCCGTGCGCCTCGCCCACGCCGTCGTCTTCTATAAAGTGGGCGATCAGGGCGGCCTCGCCGTCGCGGGCGAGCAGGAACGCCCGCTGGCCGTGCGCGGCGATGCCGGGCACGTGGTCGAGGGCAGTGCGGTGCAGTTCGACGCCGCGTGGGGTGAGGCGTTCGAGTCGCTCGGCGAAGCCCGTCTCGCCGGCCATGTGCAGGCTACGGCGGGCGTTGAGGGTCAGGTCCTCGCACAGACTGCGGATGGCGGCCTCGCCGTGCAGGTGGTACACGGCTTCCGGGGCGGGGTCCGGCGCGAGGCGGGACAGGTCACGGTCGAGCGCGCCGAGGCGGTCGTCGAAGGAGCGGCGGGCGCGGGCCAGGTACTCGCGGGCACTGAGCGGCGCGTACTCCAGTGGATTCTGCCCGACCTTGGCGGCCAGGCCGCGCCCTTCGAGGCGTTCGAGCGTCTCGTAGATCTTGGGCCGGGGAATGCCGGCCTGCCGGGCCACGCGTGCGGGCACGGCGCGCCCGAGGGCCAGGAGGGCGGTGTAGGCCCGGGCTTCGTACTCCGTCAGCCCGAGCGCTTGCAGGTGGATCACGGCGCTCATCGCTGCTCAGCATACGGGATGCGGGGAGCGGGGCAGGCGCGCCTGAGAGCAGTCAGCTGAGCGGGCCAGATGAAGGTCACGCAGAGACCCGTTTCACCTGGGGGGTGGCGGCGCGGCGCTACGGTAGGGTCATGATCATCAGCCACTCAATGAGTCTGGAACCGATTCTGGAACGCCTGGGCCGTCAGGGCGCCAGCCTGCTGGAGGCCGAGGCCATGCGCGGCGTGCTGGCCGAGCGTTTTGATGGGCAGCCGCTGGACAGCGTGAACGAGGCCGACTGGCTGGAGGCGCTGGGCCGCATGGAGGCCGTCAAGCAGACTTGGAATGCCGGGATGAAATGAGATCAGTGGTGCGCCCCTTCTCCGCTGCCCCGGTAGAAACAGAGGGTGCGCTTAACATGAAAAAGCCCCGCCTGAGCGGGGTGTTTTTCTGTTCTGGTGGGCGGTATAGGATTTGAACCTACGACCCTTCGCGTGTGAAGCGAATGCTCTACCACTGAGCTAACCGCCCGGAGTGCTGGTGGGCCCTGCCGGATTTGAACCGGCAACCAATCGGTTATGAGCCGACTGCTCTGACCGTTGAGCTAAGAGCCCTCAGGCACCTGCGCCGTGCCCGTCGTTCAGGCGAGGGGAAGTGTAGCAACGGGGGTGTGCATTGTCAAACTGTGGGGATCGGGTGGGTCTGGCAGGTACAGTGCGGGGTATGCAAGTCGTGCACGTGGCGTCCGAGGTGTTCCCGTTCTCGCGGTCCGGTGGGCTGGGTGATGTGCTGGGGGCGCTGCCCGTGGTGCAGGCCCGCCTGGGGGCGGAGGTGACGGTCGTGTCGCCCTGGTACGCGGACGTGCCGGATGAGGTGACCGAGGTGTGGAGTGGCACGCTACCGGACATGTCGGGGCCGGACACGTCGGGGCCGGACACGTCGGGGCCGGACTTGTCTGGGCCGGGCGTGCCCGTGCTGCCACCGGTGCGGGTGGGTCAGGTTCGGCGCGGCGGGGTGCGCTTCGTGTTTGTGGGCCTGCCGTGCTTTGACCGGCCGGGCCTGTATCACCCGGACGACGTGTGGCGCTTCAGTCAGTTCGGGCGGGCGGTCCTCCCAGTCCTGGCGAAGCTGGGGGTCGTGCCGGACGTCCTGCACGGGCATGACTGGCAGGCGGGGCTGGTCGTGGCGCGCGCACGGTTGGCGGGCGTGAGGGGGGTGTTCAGCGTGCATAACCTTCAGTACCAGGGCCGCTGGAACCTGGCGGACGGCGCGCCCTGGACGGGCCTGCCCGACTGGGCCCTGACCTCCGAGGGACTGGAATTTCACGGGGACGTGAACCTGATGAAAGCGGGGCTGGTGTTCGCGTCGCAGGTGACGACCGTCAGTCCCACGTACGCCCGCGAGATCACCACGCAGGCCTTCGGGGAGGGACTGGAGGGCCTGATGTCCCGCCTGAAGACCCAGGGTCGCCTGAGCGGGATTCTGAACGGACTGGATCAGGAGCGCTGGGACCCGCGCACCGATCAGGACGTGCCGTCGTTCTCGGAGGCGGCCGGGAAGGGGGCGGCAGTGGCGGCGCTGCGCGCGGAGTTCGGGCTGGACGGCGCGCCGATCCTGGCGAGTGTCAGCCGACTGGCCGAGCAAAAGGGTATGGACCTGCTGATCGGGGCGCTGCCGCAACTCGTGCAGGACTGGAACGTGGTTGTGCTGGGCGGCGGTGACCCGGCGCTGGAGGCGGCCCTGCAGGAGTGGGCGGCGCACCCGCGGGTGGTGTTCGCGCAGGGCATGAACGAGCCTCTGGCGCACCGCATCTACGCCGGGGCCGATGCCTTTGCCATGCCCAGCCGCTTTGAACCGTGCGGCCTGTCGCAGATGATCGCCATGCGCTACGGCACGCTGCCGGTCGTACGCCTGACCGGGGGGCTGGTGGATACCGTGCCGGGCGACGTGGGCTTCACGTTCGAGCAGGCGACGGCGGCGGACCTGAGCACCGCGTGCCGGGAGGCGTTCGTGGCCTTCGGGGAACGGGCGGACTGGGCGGCGCGCGTGGAGCGGGCCATGGCCCTGAGCTTCAGCTGGGACGCCCCGGCCCGCTCGTACCTGGGCCTGTACGCCCGGGTCATGAGCACCCCCCTGGCCCGCCTGACTGGTCTGAACGTCCCGCCCGAGCAGACCGGAGCCCCGGCGTGAGCGGCGAAGTCCTGGACTTTCCCGGCAGTCCCGTGCAGGTGGAACCCATGGCCAGTGAGCAACTGGAGCTGATCCTGGCGGCGCTGTACGGGGTTCCCCGCGAGGCGGTCGCGTGGATGGCGCAGGCCTGCACGCAAGCCTGGGTGGCGTTCGAGGAGCAGGTCACGCCCGACGACACCCTGTCGGCCGGGCTGGTCCCCCAACCGGACTCGGAGCCCGCAGAGGCCGGGAAACGGGAGGTGGTGCTGGGCGCGGTCGGTACCCGCCCCAGCCCGGCGCACGGGTCCGAACTGGTCGGCGGCGTGTTCGCCGGGCCGCGCCGCGCGGAGGTGGCGGCCGCCCTGGCCCGCGCCGCGTGGCAGGAGGTGGGCCGCGTGTACGCCTTCGCCGAGGGGCACCTGTTCCCGCCGGAGGCGCTCGTGCAGGCGGGGTTCCGTGAGGTGGGCGCGTACCGCCGCCTGGAAGGCCGGGTACCGTACCGGCACGTGGACCCCCCAGACGGCGTGACCCTGCGCCCCCTGGCCGAGATCAGCGAGGCCGCGCGGCTGGAAGCCCTGCACACCGTCGAGGACCGCGTGGGGCACCACGCGGCCCTGCCGGAAGCGGCGCAGGACGGCGCTGGGGGCTTCGACTCGCACCTGAGTCACGTGGCCCTGGACGACCAGGGGCGCGCAATCGGCATCTGCCGGGCCGCCATCGAGGAGGGTCTGGGCCGCCTGGACTCGCCGGGCGTGGCGGTCGCGTGGCGGCACACCAACCTGCGCGCCGCGCTCCTGAACAGCGTGAACGCGCGCCTGCGGGCCGCCGGAATCACGCGCCTGAGCGTGGACTCGTGGGGAGACACGGCCGAGGAACTCGCGCACGATCTGCGCCTGGGCCTGCACGTGGCCGACGAGACACCCATTCTCGCCTCGCCGTAGGAGCCGCCTCGCCGTAGGAGCCGCCGGGCCGTGAGAGGAGCGGTAAGAGGCGTTGTCGGCGGGCACAGTGACGCTCCGGCTGATGCGCTAACATCCCCGCTGTGAATCTGGCCGTTGTTCTCGTCTCCCCCAAAACTCCTGGCAATATCGGTTCGGCGGCGCGCGCCATGCTGAACATGGGGGCGCAGGACCTTCGGCTGGTCGCGCCGCGCTGCGATCACCTGGATTCGCAGGCGGTCGCGATGGCCGTACATGCCGCCGACCTGCTGCGCGGCGCGCGCGTCTACCCCACGCTGCGCGAGGCGCTGGCCGACCGGGACCTGAGCGTGGGCACGAGCGCCCGCATCCGCGCGGACCTGCCGGCCCCGCAGCACCCGGCGCAGGCGCGGCCCCTGGTGCGCGCCGCCGCCGCGCCCGCCCTGGTCTTCGGACCGGAGGAAACCGGGCTGATCAACAGCGACCTAGAGCAGTGTCAGGTAACGGTGCGCGTTCCCACCGGGGATTACGCCAGCCTGAATCTCGCGCAGGCGGTCTTGCTGGTCTGCTACGAGTTTCTTCAGGGGGTCGAGGAGCAGCCGGAACGCACCCGCAAGACCGCCACGCGCGAGGAGATGGAATCCATGTACGGGCACCTGCATGAGACCATGTACCTGATCGGGTACACGGACGCCGTGCGCGCGCGGCACACCCTGCGTCTGTGGCGCGCCATGCTGGACCGCGCGCTCATGAGCAGCGCCGAGAGCCGACTGTTCCGGGGCCTGCTGCGGCAGGTGCAGTGGAAGGTCGAGGACGCCGCCACACGCGGCACGGCCGCACCCCACCGCGCCGATCAGACCGCGCCGCAGGTCGGCGGGCCGGAAGCGGCCGAGCTGGCGCAGGTTGCCGCAGACCAGCATCAGGCCGGGTGGGATCAGGCCGGGTGGGATCAGGCTGACCAGGATCAGGTGGGTCAGGGCGGCGCGGCGGGTTCTCTCCCCTGACCGCGTAGGTCCGCAGCTTTCGTTGCGGTCAGGGGCGGCGCGCGTGATCTAGACTGCCGGGTATGTCGGACGCTTCCCACCCGTCCGGACCGGACGCTGCCCAGAACCCTCCCCCGCCCTCCGGGGCTTCAGCGGCGTCGGCGTCCACGTCTGCTGGGGCGCGTCCGCTGTTTCCCGGTGATCCGCCCGTGAACGGGTGGCCGGAAGACCCGGAAGCCCAACTACAGGAACCCGACGCGGGAGTGGACGGCCCCCTGCCGCGCACATTCCAGCTGTCCGACCGCGTGAAACTGGTGCGGAACGTGCTGCCGCCCCTGATCGTGCTGGTGGTGGGCACGGTGGAGTTCCTGATCTCGCTGCTGCCGACCTCTCAGGAGTTGTGGGCGCACCTGCTGTTCTACGGGCTGGTGGGGCCGGCGGTCACGTACTTCAGTGTCGAGTGGATCGCGGAAGGCACGCGCGCCCGCGAACGGGCCGAGCGGGAACTGCGCGGCCTGTACGGTCAGCTGCGGGCCTCTCACGCGCAGATGGGCGCGGTGCAGGCGCTCATGCGGGACCTGACAGACGCCGCCGACATGGGCGCGGTGCTGGACGTCGCGGCGCGCGGCGCGGTCCGCGTGACCGGCGCGACCCACGCGACCCTGACCGTGCCCGGCGGCCTGAGCGGCTCGGCGCGGGGCAGCACGCTGTTCTCACCGAGCAGCGCGGCGCTGTACCCGCTGCGGGTCTCCATTCCCGGTGGGGGGGCGCTGGCGCTGCACTTCGACGCGCCCCCCACCCCGGAATCCGAGTCGCTGGCGCAGGCGCTGGCGGCCGAGGTCGCGCGCGGCGTGGAGGCCGTGCGGCAACGGACGCTGGACCTGATGACGCTGTACTCGGTGGATCAGAGCATCCGCGCCGAGCGCAACATGCGCCGCCTGCTGTCGCGCGTGACCCGCACCATGGCAGACCGCGTGGGGGCCGAGGCGCGCGCGGTGTTCCTGACCGATCAGGACAGCGTGCTGCGCCTGGAGTACGCGCAGGACCGGCAGGGCGAGAGGCGCGGCGGCGGGGTCGCGCCGCCCTTCGCGCTGCGGGTCGCACGGGCAGACGGGCCGCTGATCACGACTGCCGCCGACGCCGGAGAGGTCTTCCCGGACGCTCGCAGCGTGCTGGGCATCCCCATGCGCGACGACGAGGGACTGGTGGGCGTGCTGATGCTGGGGGACGCCCGCCCGAACGCCTTCGACGACGCGCGGGTGTCCCTGCTGGCTCTCATGGCCGGGCAGGCGACGCTGGCCGTCCGGAACGCGCGCGCCTACCTGTACTCGGAGGAACTGGCGATCAGTGACGAGCGCGCCCGCATTGCCCGCGAGATTCATGACGGGGTGGCGCAGTCCCTGGCGTTCGCGGCCCTGAAACTGGACGTGGTGGCCCGGCAGGTGCACAGCGACCCCGCCCGCGCCGAGAGCGAGGTGCGCGCGGCGACCACGCTGCTGCGCGAGCAGATCCGCGAGGTGCGCCGCTCGATCTTCGCGCTGCGGCCCATCGACCTGGAACGCTACGGGCTGCTGGAAACCGTGCGGCGCTACGTGCTGGATTTCGGCGAGCAGAACGGGGTGCGCGCCACGCTGGACATCAACGGCGACGTGCACCTCTCGCCCGGCGATGAGGCCGTGGTGTTCCGCATCCTGCAAGAAAGCCTGAACAACGTCGCCAAGCACGCCCGCGCGCAGGAGGTCCGCGTGACCCTGCACGGCGGCGAGCGCGTCACGCTGCGCGTGCAGGATGACGGCGCGGGCTTCGACCCGGAGCAGATGACGGGCCGGGTCAGCAGCGCCGGGGGGCTGGGCCTGCTCCAGATGCGCGAGCGGGTCGAGGCGCGCGGCGGTCTGTACCGCGTGCTGTCCAGCCCCGGCCACGGCACGCTCGTCGAGGCTGAGATGCCGCAGGCCTGAACCGGACCTGCCGTCCCTTGCGGTGACTCGCCAGCGCGGCGGGTGGCCCACTCCACGCCCGGCACCCGCTTCGGCTCCCACCCGCTTCGCTCGGATGGAAGGGTGTTTGCAGCCCATTCAGCCAGAGTCCGCATAATACGGATTCCGCTCCACTGCGCCACAGTCGGAAAAGCGCCGCCTGCGGCTCCATACCGCGAAACCCGTAGGCTATTCCTACTCGCGTCCGCTCGGATTGATTCAGAACTACACCGAATCAATCGGAATCCGTATATCCCCCCGGACGTCGTGAATCTCACACTGACCGCCTGTCCTATGACGCCCCGGACAGACACCCGCTGAGAACATGCGGTTATGAGCGATCACAGGCACGCGGAAACGCGGTTCGAGGCGGACACCTGGGCCGTCATGGGTCTGGTCTCCCGCGAGGACCGCACGCCCGTGACCCTGGCGGATGACGAGGTGCTGTGGGAGGGATTGATGCAGAGCTGCGAGGCCCACGGGCTGCGCTTTTCCGGGCGGGCCGTGCCGGTGGACTTCAACGCCCTGACGCCGGACGCTGTGGCGCAACTGCTCGATCCGCGCCACAACGGAGTTGAAGACCTGCTGCGCTAGCGGCGCTCACGTCCGGATCAGTTCAGGGTGCGCCCCGGCAGGATCAGTGCGAAGGTCGGGATGGGCACGTGCACCTGGAGGCCCCAGGCGTCCTGCATCAGGTAGTGGCCGCCCATGTGGCCGGGCGCGGCTTCCAGCGT
Source organism: Deinococcus sp. (assembly GCF_018260555.1). GTDB lineage: Bacteria > Deinococcota > Deinococci > Deinococcales > Deinococcaceae > Deinococcus. The sequence continues at coordinate 22,654 of NZ_JAGLBB010000002.1, forward strand.
CACGAACGAGTCGTACAGGAACGTGCCGCCGGGTGCCAGGACGGGCTGCTCGCCGACGACGCCCTCGCCGTCCACGTGGGTCACGCGGCCCGTGGCGGCCATGATGTCCCAGTGGCGGGCCAGCAGTTGCCAGGTCAGGTCGCTGCGGTTCTCGATGTGAATCACGTACATGAACAGGTGCCGTTCCGGGGTGCTGTGGTCCGCCACGTACTGCACGTTCACCTGAACGCGGATGTCCGGGCCGGTGCCGTCCGGCCCGTCCGAGCGGATGGGGGCATTCATGCGGCCCAGCATAGCGGGCGCGGCGTACACTCGCAGGCGTGAGTGTCATCAACCGTGAATTCCTGTTCCGTCTCCTTGAAGTCGCCGCGCCCAGCGGCCTGGAACGCCGCGCGGCCGACGTGTGGCTGCAAGAGGCCGCCACCTTCGCCCGCACCAGCGAGGACCACTACGGCAACGCCTACGCCGAGATCGGCCCGGAAGGTGCGCCCGTCATCGCGCTGATGGGTCACCTCGACGAGATCGGCCTGATCGTGTCGCACGTGGACAGCGAGGGCTTCCTGGCCGTGCTGTCGGTCGGCGGCTGGGACCCGCAGGTGCTGGTCGGGCAGCGCATCCGCCTGCTCGCTCCTGGTGGGGACGTGATCGGCGTGATCGGCAAGAAAGCCATTCACGTCATGGACGCCGACGAGCGCAGCAAGGCCAGCAAACTCGAAGACCTCTGGATCGACGTGGGCCTTCCCAAGGAAGAGGTGCAGGCCCTGATTCCGGTCGGGACGTACGGCGTGATCGAGCAGGGCCCCATCATGGTCGGCACGCGTGTCGTGAGCCGCGCGCTGGACAACCGCGTGGGCGCGTTCATCGTCCTGGAGGCCCTGCGCGCCCTGAAGGGCCACGACCTGCGGTACCGCGTGGTCGCCATCGGCACCAGCCAGGAAGAGATCGGCTGTTTCGGCGCGCAACTTGGCGGGTACCGGCTCGACCCCATCGCCGGGGTGGCCGTGGACGTCACGCACGAGACCAAGCAGCCGGGCGTGAGTGAAAAGAAATATGGCGTGGCGCCGTTCGGGTCCGGCGCGAACCTGACGGTCGGGCCGATGGTCAGCCCCGTCATCACGCGCCAGATGACCGACGCGGCGCGCGAGGCCGGGATTCCCTTCACGCTGGGCGCGACCGGCCGTTACTCCGGCACGGACGCCGACGCGCTGACCCTGGTGCGCGCCGGAGTGCCCAGCGCCGTCGTCAGCATCCCCAACCGCTACATGCACTCGCCCAGCGAGATGGTCGACGAGCACGACGTGAAAGCCTGCACGGACATCATCGCCGCGTGGATCAGGGCGCTGCCCGAAACGCCGGATTTCACGCGCCGGGGGTAAGGGGGAGGAAACAGCGGGGTGTGGGCAGCAGGAACGGCCCGGCAGCCCACTGAACAGGGCACCACCGGACCTCCCCGCGTGCCGCCCCGCTGTCAGGCGGTTGCGGTCATACGGAGTCCGTGTCATACGGACTGCCGTTTGTTTCGTTGACAACCCGGGAGGGCGCCGGGTTGTCAACTCCACGTCCGGAACCCGCTTTTCTCCTACTCGCATACGCTCGGATTGAATGGTCTTTGCAGCCCATTCAATCGCAGTCCGTATCAGGTGGGCTGGGGTTCCACGGCGCCTGGGCGGGCGTCGAGAACCTCGGCCGGGACGCCTTCCAGGGCCGCTTGCACGACTTCCAGTCCGGCGCCGGGTTTGTACCCCTGCTCGCTCAGGGTGCGTTTCCAGTGGCGGGCGCCGGGCTGACCGGCGAACAGGCCCAGGGTGTGTTTCATCATGCGCGGCAGCGGCTGGCCCGCCTCCAGTTGCGCGGCCACGTACGGCATGAAGGCCTCGATGGCCTCGCGGCGCGTGACGGGCGGCGCGCTCTCGCCGAACACGTCCTGGTCAGCGCGGGCCAGGATGAACGGGTCGTGGTACGCGGCGCGGCCGATCATCACGCCGTCTGCCCAGGTCAGGGCGTCCTGCGCGGCGTCCAGGGTCAGCACACCACCGTTCAGCACGACCGTCAGGTGCGGGAAGTCCGCCTTCAACTGCCGCACCACGTCGTAGCGCAGCGGCGGAATCTCGCGGTTCTCCCTGGGCGACAGGCCCGAGAGCCACGCCTTGCGGGCGTGCACGATGAACGTGTCGCACCCGGCGGCCTCCACCGTCCGCACGAAGTTCGTCAGGTGCTCGTACCTGTCGAGGTCGTCGATACCGATGCGGTGCTTGACCGTGACCGGCAGGCGGGTCGCGGCGCGCATGGCTTCCACGGCGCGGGCCACAGTGTCCGGCGTACCCATCAGGGACGCGCCAAACGAACCGCTGCTCACGCGGTCGCTGGGGCAGCCGCAGTTCAGGTTGATCTCGTCGTACCCGTAGTCCTCGCCCAGGCGGGCGCATTCGGCCAGCGCCAGCGCGTCACTGCCGCCCAGTTGCAGCGCCACCGGATGCTCGGCCGCGTCGAAAGCCAGGTGCCGGTCACGGTCCCCGTGAATGATCGCGCCGGTCGTGACCATCTCGGTGTACAGCAGCGTCCGGCGGGTCAGGGCGCGGTGAAAGACCCGGCAGTGCCGGTCCGTCCAGTCCATCATGGGCGCGACAGACAGCGTCAGGGGCGGGCGGGCAGGAGCGCTCATCAGCCGATCAGTGTACGGGAAAGGCCCCCGCTCCAAAGGTGGCGGAGGCCCGCAAGGAAGGATGGGAGCCGGGTCATACGGACTGCATTTGGTAACTGCTCAGCACGATAAACACGGCAAAAAACGCTTGTTCCCGTTTTGTATGAGCATAATATTTACTGCAAATCTGCCTTGGACGAACCAATTCGCCCATATCGGCAATTTCAGTCATTTGAAAGCAGCTTCTTAGCAATTTATAGGGCTGAATTCAGATTCTGAGCAATTTACCCTGCTGAGCAGTTACTGCATTTGTTTCACTGACAGGTCCGGAATCCATTCTCCTCGCACTCACCTCGCTCGGACCGAACGGTCTGTGCAGCCCATTCAACCGGAGTCCGGATCAGAGGCGCTGGTCGTCGTTCGGGTCTACGCCGAAGGTCGTGCCGGTCCCGGACGCCTGATCTTCCGGCACCGCGCTGGGCACGGCGGGCGCTCCCCCGCCCAGGGCCGTATCCTGTGCGCCCGTGCCCGACTCGTCGTAGAAACCGCTGCGTTCGCTCATGCCGTTTCCGGTGTCGTCTGGCAGGCCACCCTGGCCGCCGGGAGTGGTCTTCTGATGGTCGCTCATGACTTCACTTTGCCCTGCCTGACGGGGAGCAGGATGAGGGGCGGGCGGCAGAAATCTTGAGCTTCTGCCCTCCCCCATCGCCGCCCCAATCCGGAATCCCACTCATACGGACTGCCGCTTCATTCCACCACAGTCGGAACAGCGCCGCCCGTGGCTCCACACCGTGGACTCCATCTGCTGTTCCTACTCGCGTCCGCTCGGATTGATTCAGAAGTGCGCCGAATCAATCGGAATCCGTATTAGGCGATCAGGGGGTGCAGCTCGCCAGCGCTGACCAGCCCCAGCCAGTGCAGGGCGCGGCTGGCCGAGACGTACAGCAGGCGGCGTTCGTACTCGGTGCTCTCGTCGTACGTCTGGGCGTTGGCGCTGGCGACGATGGCGGCGCTGAATTCCAGGCCCTTGGCGAGGTTCACGGGCAGGATGACCAGTCCGCCCCGGAAGCGGTGCTCCTGGGTGGTGATGGGCTGGGCGTCCGTGTCGAATTCCCGCAGGGCCTCGGCGAGGCGGTCGGCGTCCACGCCGCGCCGCGTGACGATGGCGATGTTCTTGTGCCCGGCGGCCTGCGCGTCCTTGACGGCCTGCGCGATCAGGGGCAGTTCTCCGTGTGGAGCGTCGGCGGGGGCGGTGTAGCGCTGCACGTCGGCCCCGTCGCGGTCCACGCCCTGCACGGCGGCGGCGCGGTTGTACGTGGCGGCGATCCGCGCTCCGAGTTCCGTGATCTGCCGGGTCGAGCGGTACGTGCGGCCCAGCGTGAGCACCTGCGCGCCCAGTAGTTGCGCCTGCACGGCCTCCCAGGAACTGGGGCCCTTGTAGCCGTGCATGCCCTGATTCAGGTCGCCCAGCGCGGTGATGTGGCCGGGGCGGGTGGCGCGGGCCAGCAGCGCGTACAGCAGCGGCGAGTAATCCTGCGCTTCGTCCAGGACCACGTGATCGAAGGGTTCCAGGGTGCGGCCGTCCAGTCTGCCGATGCCGCCCGTGAAGGCCTGCACGGCCAGCATGACGGGAATCTCGGTCACGTCCGCGTGGGCGCGGCGCGGCGTGGGAATGCCGCTCAGGGGGTCGGTCAGCAGCAGTTGAATCTCGCGGTCGGTCAGCAGGCCGCTGGCGGCCAGGGCGTCCGCGCTGCCCAGCAGGCGGCGGGCCTCGGTGATGGGCGTGGTCGAGGCGAACACGCGCCCCAGGAAGGTCGTGAGCGTCGCGGACAGTTGCCGCAGCACGCCTGTCTCCTCGCCTTCCGGGACGTTCAGGCGCGACAGGGCCTCGGTTTCGATGGCGCGGCGCATCCCGGCGCGGTACCCGGCGAGTGGGTCGGCGGCGAACACGTCGCGGAGCATGGCGGCCAGTTCCGTTTCCGGGAAGTGCAGCGTGACCGGTTCGCGCCCGCGCACCTCGATGCTCTCGCGGATGCTCTGCCCGGCGAGGCCCGCGTTGAACTTACCCCACAGGTGCGTGCGGACCACGTCCAGCATGCGGGCGTCGCCCAGCAGTTTCGCCCGGCGCCACGCCAGCGCCCGGCGGGTGTTGTCGCGGTCGGTCAGCAGCAGGCTCAGGGTGCGGTCCGTGACTTCCAGTTTCTCCAGGCCCAGCAGGCCCGTCGCCCACGTTTCCGGGGTGGTCACCACGACCCGCTCGATGCCCAGTTCCGGCAGGATGCGCGCGGCGTACGCGGCCAGCACGCGGTTGGGCATCAGGACCATGCAGGCTTCCGGGCGGGCGCGGTGCACGCCCCGGTCGGGGTTGGTCATCCAGGTCAGGCGGTGAAAGCCGATGGTGGTCTTCCCGGAGCCCGCCGCGCCCTGAATGATGACGGGCGTCCCGGCGGGGGCGCGCATGGCGGCGTTCTGCTCGGGTTGCAGCGTCTCGACCACGTCCCGCATCCCGGCGGTGCTGTCCTCCTGAAGGCGGCGCAGCAGCACCTCCTCGCGGCCGCCGGTGTCGCCGCCGTGCTCGTCGTCGTACAGGTCGGTCACGCGCAGCAGTTTCTTGCTGTGCACGTCGAGCTGACGGCGGCGTTTGATGACCCCGGCGCTGCCCCGGCGGGGCGTCCAGCCCAGCGCGTCCGAGTAGAACAGGCTGCCCACCTCGCTGTCCCAGCTGACCACCGAGTACGGTCCCTTCACGTCCCGGAAGCCGTGCTTGCCGACGTACAGCGTCTGCTCACGGCCCGCCACGCGCACCTTCAGGCTCCCGAAGTACGGTTGGTGCACGTGCGGCGAGAGCATCGCGGCGAACTCCTCGGCCTGATCGCCCAGGATGATGCTGGTTTCCAGGTCCGCGCCCATCTGCCGGTCCCGGTCCTCCCAGAACTCGATCTGACGGATCATGGCCGAGACCGTCTGGGACAGGTGCTCACGTTCAAGTTCAAAATCCGGGTGTGTTTCCGGACGGGATTCCGCAACAGGCATAACGCACAGAATACGGCCTGCCGGGCCACCCTGACCCGACAAGGCTGACACTCGCAGCAGACAGGCACAGTGGGGGTGAGCGGCACGAATCGCCCCTGATCCGGCCGGACCTTGACCCTGCGGGGCGGACGGGCGCACACTAGACGGGCGTTGATCCGCAGGAGTAGCGCGAGTGCCCCCACGGAGCGAGTCTGAGACGGTGAGAGTCAGGCAGGGCGAGGCGCGCGTGAAGGGCGGCGGGGAGCAAGGCCAGTACACAAAGGCCAACACATGAAAGTGCCAGTCTGCCGGGGATTCCGGGGCTGGAACTGGGGTGGAACCGCGCGTGTCTTCATGCGTCCCCAGACGAGCGAGTGCCGGAAAGAGGCCGCCGTCTGGGGCGTTTTCCTGCACCTGCCCGCAAAGGAGTCCGTATGCCCGCAACTTCGATGGAAGAACTCGTCAGCCTGTGTAAACGCCGTGGATTCATCTTCCAGGGCAGCGAGATCTACGGGGGCCTTCAGGGCTTCTACGATTACGGTCCCCTGGGCGTGGAACTGAAGAACAACATCAAGGCCGCGTGGTGGCGCGCCAACGTGTACGAGCGTGACGACATGGAGGGCCTGGACGCCAGCATCATCATGCACCGGCAGGTGCTGCGGCACAGCGGTCACGAGGCGACCTTCAGCGACCCCATGATCGACAACAAGAAGAACAACAAACGCTACCGCCTCGATCACCTCGTGAAGGACCAGAAGGCCGACGTGATCGCCAGGGTGGCCGCGGCCATGGGTGAGAGCGCCGAGAACTTCCCGGCGGTCGTGGCGGCCCTGAACGCCAGTCCCGCGCAGGCGTCGCAGGCCCTGAAAGACGCGGGCGTGCGCGACCCGTTCAGCGGCGAGGTCGGCGACTGGACCGAACCCAAGCCCTTTAACATGATGTTCAAGACGACCATCGGCCCGGTCGCGGATGACGAGAGTTACGGTTACCTGCGGCCCGAGACGGCGCAGGGCATCTTCACGAACTTCAAGAACGTCGTGGACAGCACCAGCCGCCGCCTGCCGTTCGGCATCGCGCAGATCGGGAAGGCCTTCCGGAACGAGATCACGCCCCGGAACTTCATCTTCCGCGTGAGGGAACTCGAGCAGATGGAAATCGAGTTCTTCGTGGTGCCCGGCACGGACGAGCACTGGCACGAGCACTGGCTGGAGCGGCGCCTGAGCTGGTGGGAGGCGCAGGGCGTGCCGCGCAGCAAGATCGAGATCCTGGACGTGCCGAAAGAGGACCTAGCGCACTATTCCAAGCGCACGTACGACCTGATGTACGACTACCCCACCCTGGGCCACGAGGAGATCGAGGGCATCGCCAACCGCAGCGACTACGACCTCGGATCCCACACCAAGAACCAGAGCGAACTGGGCCTGGTCGCGACCGTCGAGGAGAACCTGGACTCCATCGCCAAGCTGACCATCGCGCACCCGGAGACGAACAAGCCGGTCGTGCCGTTCGTGATCGAACCGTCCGCCGGCGTGGACCGCGCCCTGCTGGCCGTGCTGAGCGAGGCGTTCACGAAGGAGACGCTGGAGAACGGAAGCGAGCGCATCGTCCTGAAGCTCAGGCCGCACCTCGCGCCGATCAAGGTGGCCGTGATTCCACTGGCACGCAACAAGGCGGAACTGGTCGAACTGGCCCGGAGCATCAAGAACGACCTGCAGAAACTCGGCCTGGGCCGCATCCTGCTGGAAGACAGCGGGAACATCGGCAAGGCGTACCGCCGCCACGACGAGGTCGGCACACCGTACTGCGTGACCGTGGACTTCGACACCATCGGCCAGAGCGAGGCGGACCGGGGCGAGGCGGACCGGGGCGAGGCGGACCGGGGCGAGAACGGCAGCCTGACCGGCACGGTGACCGTCCGTGACCGCGACACGCTGGCGCAGGAACGCGTGAAGATCAGCGAACTGACCGCGTACCTGCAGGCGAAACTGAAATGAAACGGGTTCCCGATGACCACCTGCTGCCGTACCTGATGACCGTGGAACTCGCGGTTCTCGGCGTGTACGGCGAGCACCCGGACCTGACGGACGCGCAGGTGGACAGCGCCTTCGAGGAACTGACGCGCCGCTACCGGGCCGAGGCCACGAACCATCCGTTCAAGCCCGGCAAGCTGGACGGCCTGCGCGCCGAGGTGCACGACGCCGCGCTGCGCAACCTGACCACGCTGCTGGCGCAACCCGGCGAGCACCCCAGCGCCGAGGAGCTCCGGCTGGGCCTGGGCCGCCTGCGCAGCAGCGTGAAAACCTGGACGCGCGAGGCCGGACGGCAGGGCTACCTGAAATACATCGAGCAGTACGTGAACGCCGGGGACGGCGACTTCCTGGAACTCGACTGACACGGGTTCCGGAAGTGAAGCTGACAACCCGGTGATGTTCCAGGTGGCCGGCGAAACAGACGGAACCCGTTTTGCTCCTACTCGCTCCGCTCGGATTGAACGGGTTTTGCAACCCATTCAATCGGAGTCCGTATCAATCGTCTGTTGCGTCGCCTGGGGTGTACTTGTCGCGCAGGTAGCGCGCGCGGGCCTGCGCTTCCCGGTGCTGCCCGGCCGCCTGTGCCTGCGTGACCTGCCGCATGCGGGCCTCGATGACCTGCAGTTCGCGGGTCAGGTCCTCGGGGCGGCGCGGGCCGCTCTGCCACGCCATGAGCAGTTCGGGCAGGTCCTCGCGGGCGGCCTGCCGGGCGTCGAAGGCGTCGCGGGTCAGGGTGCCGCCGGCCGTGACGCGCAGGGCCTCGCGGGTGGCCTGCACGGCGGATTGAAGGGCGGGGCGCGCCGGGGTGGGCAGGCGGCGCTCGTGCTGCCGGAACGTTTCGAGTAGCGTCCACTCCTCGGGGGGCGCGGCGGCGTCCAGCGTGAGGGGCGCGGGGCGGGTCAGGGTCCGGGCGCGGCCGAGCGCCCACACTCCGAAGGCCGCGAGCAGCAGCAGCACCAGCGCCAGCAACCAGCCCGCCACGTCGCTGCCGCTGGCTACGCCGATGCCCAGCAGGATCGCCAGCGGGAGCAGCACCCCCATGACCAGAAAACCGATCACGGTCAGGGCCAGCAGACTCCCGGCACGCCGCACCGTGGGTTGCAGGGACGTTCCGGTGCTCCAGGGGTCGGCCGCTGTGGCCGGGTCGCGCCGGGCCGCGCGGACCAGGGTGCGGGCCGCCCGCGCCGCGCCGGTCGCCACGGTGCGGGAACGGTCAAACGGTGCTCTGGTGGGACGGGACGCCATACGCTTCACGGTACGTCGTCCCGGTGAGATTCGTTCCCGGCGCGGCCGCCCGCGCGCAGGTGCGCGACCCGCGCCGAGAGCGCCTGCCACGGTTGCAGCTGAAAGTGAGAGTGCGCCAGCGGGCTGGTACTGGGCAGCACCCAGAGTTCCGCGCCTTCCAGCGGCTCCGGTTGCGGGCCGTAGGGAAGGCGGGCGGTCGGCACGCCGAGCGTCTCGGCCGCGCCGCGTTTGCTGGTGAACGCCACGATTCGCGGACTGTACTGACGGAGCTTGCCGCGTAACTCGTCAGGCGCGAACGCGTGGGCGGGCAGGGCGGCGTCCACGCCACTGTGCCGTTTGGCCACGTCGGTCAGTCCGATCCCGAAGTCCGGCAGCCGCGTGTACTCCTGCGGGTCCAGCAGCGTGGGCGTCAGGCCCACGGCGTGCAGGGTACGCCAGAACCGGTTGCCGGGGTTGGCGTAGTAGGCGCGCGCGGCGGCGCTGATGCGGCTGGGGGCTGTTCCGACCAGCACCAGCGTCAGCCCCGGGCGCAGCACGTCCGGCACGAGGTACTCGCCCGCGCCGGTCAGGTCGGCCGTAGCTCCCCCCGCCCGAGGCTCAGTCGTCGTAGCGTTCCTCGGTGAACGGGTCTCCGCGCATGTGGTAGCCGTTCTTCTCCCAGAAGCCGGGCCGGTCAGCGGCCATGAATTCCAGGCCGGTCAGCCACTTGGCACTCTTCCAGAAGTACAGGTGCGGCACGACCAGCCGCAGCGGGCCGCCGTGCTCGGCGTCCAGTGGCTGCCCGTCGAAGGTGTGGGCCAGCAGGTTCTCAGGCCGCGTGAAGTCCTCGAGGCTCAGGTTGGTGGTGTAGCCCCCCACCGAGTGCTGCATCACGTGGGTCGCGCCGGGCTTCAGTTGCAGGTGCTCCATCAGGTCCACGACACGCACGCCGGTCCAGGTGGTGTCCAGTTTGCTCCAGTGCGTCACGCAGTGGATATCGTACGTCAGGGTGGTCTGCGGCAGGGCCATCAGGTCCGCCCAGGTCAGGGTGCGCTCGGCGGCCAGTCCGGTCACGCGGATCACGACATCCTGCGGCGCGTAATGCTGCGTGGGGCCGTACGTGAGCACCGGAAAGCGGGTCGTGAGCGTCTGACCGGGCGGCACGCGGCCCCCCATGTCGTCGGCCGGTTTCTTGAAGAAATTCCCGAGCATGCCCGCATTCAACACGCCCGGCCCCCCCGCCGCACAGGGCGCAGCACACCATCAGCGCCGTGCATGAAGTGTTTCGATAGGCCCGCGACCCGTGTCGGCAAGGCGACGCGTGGACCCTGACAGCCTCTGCCGGGAAGCTCCTTTCGTCCCACCGCCTGGCTGCATGACCGGGCGCAACGAGCGAATGTGACCGCGGCGGACCTCGGCGCCTCCGGGAATGTGGGCGCGCAGGGTGGTCAGGGCGCCCAGCACAGCGGCGGCGTGGTCAGTCGCGGCGACCCACACGCTGGCGGCGCGCACCTCGCCGGGCTTCAGGGCGCGGGTCACGCGGTCGGCGTCGCCCGGTCCGACGAAGGTGAGGGTCAGGTCGGGGCGCTCCAGCGTATGAGCAGGGGGCGTGGGCGCCGTACAGCGCGGCCCAACCCCGGCGAGTTCCGGCACGCGGGACAGCGCGGCGGGCCGGGCACGCAGTTACGGGCCGGGCGGTATACTGCCCTTTACTGTGACTGGCTCTATTCAAATCACCGAGGCGGCCCTCGCCTCGCTTATCGGGCTGACCGCCCACGAGATTCCGGGCGTGGTGGGCATGGCGCCGGCGAACCTGAAAGAAGGCATCAGCCGCGTGCTGGGGCGCGCGAACGTCAGTGACGGCGTCGTGATTGGCCGGGACGGGGGGCGCTACAGCGCCGACATGTACGTGGTCGTCGCGTACGGGGTCAGCATTCCGACGGTCGCGCGCAATATCGTGGAGCGCGTTGAGCACACCCTGAAAACCCAGGCGGGCACCGAACTGACCGCCATTCGCGTGCATGCCGTGGGAGTCCAGCGTGTCTAAGCTGGCCCCCCAACCCGCCGGTGGGCACGCCACCCTGACCCCGTCTACCCTGGCGCACATGCTGCGCTTCGCCACCGACTGGCTCGGCGTGTACCGCGAACAGGTGAACGCCCTGAACGTCTACCCCGTCCCGGACGGCGACACCGGCACGAACATGCACCTGACCATGCAGTCCGTGCGGCGCGAACTCGATACCTGCGACGAGAATTCCATGCCGGGCGTGGCGCGCGCCATCAGTTACGGCGCGTTGTTGGGCGCGCGCGGCAACAGCGGCGTGATCCTCTCGCAGCTGCTCAAGGGCTTTGCGGAGACCATCAAGGACACGCGGGAAGTCGATACGGCCACGCTGACGCGCGCGTTCCAGGCGGCGCAGAAGACCGGCTACGGCGCGGTCATGAAACCCGTCGAGGGCACCATCCTGACCGTCGCGCGCGGCGTGGCCGAGGGCGCCGCACTGCCCCGCGAGTCCGACACCGCCGAGAGCGTCCTGGAACACGCGCTGCTGCGCGGTCAGGAACTGCTGGACCAGACGCCCGACATGCTGCCCGCGCTCAAGCAGGCAGGCGTGATCGACAGCGGCGGCCAGGGCTACCTGTACCTCGTGCAGGGCATGCTGGCCGCGCTGCGCGGCGAGGCGCTCCCCCCCGCGCCCGAGATCACCAGTTACGCGCAGCAGCAGTTCGAGAACGAGGAATTCGGGTTCTGCACCGAGTTCCTGATGAGCCACGCCACCGCGCCCATCGAGGAAATCCGTGAACTGGTCAGTCCGTTCGGGGACAGCCTGCTGGTCGTGGGCGCCGAAGGGTACGTCAAGGGGCACATTCACACCAATCAGCCCGACGAACTGCTCGCCACGGTCGGCCGTCACGGCAAGATGCTCAAAACCAAGGTCGAGGACATGAGCGAGCAGCACACGGAAATCCTCGGCATGGCCGGCGCCTCCGCCCGCGCCGAAGAGGAAATCCCGCCCAGCGGACTCGTAGCCGTGGCGAACGGGTACGGACTCGTGAAACTGTTCCGGTCGTTCGGCGCGCGCATCGTGTCCGGCGGTCAGACCGCCAACCCCAGCGTGCAGGACATCGTGGACGCCGTGCGCTCCGTCAGCGCCGAGCAGGTCATCATCCTCCCGAACAACAAGAACGTCCTGATGGCCGCCGAGAAAGCCATGGAACTCATGGAAGGCCGCGCCGTCGTGATTCCCACCCGCACGCTCGGGCAGGGCATCGGGGCCGCCCTGAACTTCAGCGCGGACGTGCCCGCCACCGACCTCGTGGACCCCATGACCGAGGCCGCGCGCGCCGTCACGACCTTCGAGGTCACGCGCGCCAGCCGCACCACCAACGTCACCGTGAAAGACGGCCGCACCCTGGATATCGCCGAGGGCGACGTGATCGGCCTGATGGACGACGAACTGGTGCAGAGCGGCGGCACACCTGAACAGAGCGTCCTGGAGATGCTCAGCCGCCATTTCAGCGGCCAGGAGATCGTCACGGTCTTCAGCGGCCCGCAAAAAACCCAGGAGGACCTCGACGCCCTGAGCGCCAGCATCCGCGCCGCCTTCCCCATGGTCGAGGTCGAAGCGCACGCGGGTGGCCCCGACCTGTACGACTACCTCGTCACGCTGGAGTAAGCGCCCTGGATTGAACAGGACGGCCAATGGCATCAGCGAGTCGCTACGCGGACCGGGGGGATCGGTCAGGGAACGTCAGCGCCCGCCCTTCACGGTGGAAGGGCGGGCGCCGGGCAGTCAGGATGGAATGGTGTGTATCCAGCGTTCCACCTGAGTCCGTGTCATACGGACTGCCGCTCCACTGCGCCACAGTCGGAAGGGCGCCGCCTGCGGCTCCATACCGCGAAGGGGCGTCTGCCCTTCCTCCTCGCGTCCGCTCGGATGGATTCAGAACTGCAGCGAATCAATCGGAGTCCGTATCAGAGCTTGGTGATGCGGCCCTTGACCACGTTCTTCAGGCTGGGGCCGCTGGCCTTGAGGTACTGGCTCAGGACGTCCGTGTCGCTCAGGCCGGGCAGCTCCACGACGTTCGTGGCGGCCTTGAACACCGTGAAGTTGTCGCCGCCGCTCGCCAGGAAGTTGTTGGTGGCGACGCGGTAGGTGGCGGTGGCGCTGATGGGCGTGCCGTTCAGGGTGATGTCGGCGATGTTCACGCGCTTGCCGTCGGCGTTGCTCAGGGTGTACTTGTACTTGAAACCTTCGGAGACCTGCAGGAGTTTCACGGCCGTCGCGTTCGCGCCGCTCCACTGCTGCTCCAGCAGGTCCTTGATCTGCTGGCCCGTGAGGCTCAGGACGGTGGTGTAGTTGCCGAAGGGGTGCACGGAGAACACGTCACCGAAGTTCACGGCGTTGCCGGGTTTGATCTGGGTGGCGTCGGGCAGGTCGGCGCGGATGCCGCCGGGGTTCATCAGGGCGATCTGCGTGCCCTGGTTCCTGGTGGCCGCGAGCAGGGCGTCGGCGATCACGTCGCCCAGCGGGGACTCGGTGTTACGGGCGTTGCTAACGCCGCGCTGAATCTGCGGGTCACCCAGCGTGGCGACCTGCACGTTCTTGATCGTGGCGACCTTCGCGTCGGCAGTGGTGCGGATCTGGGTCATGCCGAAGTCGAGGGTGCCGGCCTTTTCGCGGGCGGTGTAGTCCACGACGAGGTTGGCGGCCTTGACGCTCATGACCTGGTGGTTGGCCTTGTCGACGGTCAGGTCGAGGCGCTGCAGCAGGTGGCCGTAGAAGTCCCCCTGGATGACGATGCGGTCCTTGCCGGTCGGGTCGGGCACGAGGCAGTTGTAACCCTGGTGGCTGTGGCCACTGATGATGGCGCTCACGGCCGGGTCGACGCGTTTGGCGATGTCCACGATGGGGCTGTCGGTTTTGAGGGTCTTGCAGCCGACGGTGCTGTAGTTGTCGGCGCTGCCGGTCGACAGTTCGCCGCCCTCGTGGATCAGCATGATGATCGCGTCGGGGCGCTGCGCCTTGATTTCCGGGATGTACTTGTTGACGGCGGCGGCCTCGTCGGTGAAGGTCAGGGCCTTGACGCCTTCAGGGGACACGATGCCGGGCGTGGTTTTGGTCACGGCGCCCACGAAGGCGATCCGGATGCCGTTGATGTCCTGAATGATGTACGGCGAAAAGGGCGTGCCGGTCTTGCCGGAGGTCGCGTTGTACTCGACGTTCGCGCCGATCCACTTGAAGGTCGCGCCCCTGTAGTTCGGGTCGAACTTGCAGGCCTTGGCCATGTCGTTGCTGGCGCAGCCGCCGTTCTGCATGCGGAACAGTTCGTCCAGACCCTGGTCGAACTCGTGGTTCCCCAGGGCGCTGACCTTCATGCCCATGCCGTTCAGGGCGTACACGGCGGGCTCGTCGCGCAGCAGGCCGCTGCTGAGGGGACTCGCGCCGATCAGGTCGCCGCCGCCCACCAGGATGGTGTTGGGGTTGGCCTTGCGCGCGTCGTTGACTTCCGCGGCGATGGCCTCGATGCCGCCGGCACTGATGGCGGTCTTGTCGGCCCGGGTGAACGAGGTGGGCGCCAGGTTCCCGTGGAAGTCGTTCAGGCCCAGGATGGTCACGTCGGCCGCCTCGGGGGAGATGGAGTTGTTGCAGGCACTCAGGCCGAGCGCCGAGGTGAGCAGCAGGATAGCAGTGGATTTGTTCATGTCAGGATTGTACGCATTGAAACGTCAGCTTTTTGAAAGGTCAGCTTCTTGAAGGCTCAGCGGAAGGGCCAGCGTTTGGACAGCCCATCCGGACTGCCACTCCATACCGCACAATCCGTATGGTGTTCCTCCTCGCGTCCGCTCGGATTGGTTCAGAACTGCACTGAATCAATCGGAACATCCCGGTGGTCCCGGACGAGGCGCCTGGCCCGTGGGGGTGTGGTCAGGGCCGGTATGCTGGTGCGTCATGATTGATCCTCTGCTGACCCTGCCGTTTGCCGCTGCTGTTCATCCGGGAGCCCGTCCGGCGCGGCGGCTGACCTGGGATTCGCGTGAGGTGTCGCCCGAGGTAGCGTTCGTGGCCCTGCCCGGCGAGTCGCTGCACGGGAACCGGTTCGTGGAGGCGGCGCTGGCGGCCGGCGCCCCCTTCGTCCTGACGGACCGCGACGTGCCGCGCGCCGTGCGCGTGCCGGACGCGCGCTCGGCGTTGCTGGCGTGGGCGCGGGCGCAGCGGGCGCTCAGTCCGCTGGTGGTGGGCGTGACGGGCAGCGCCGGGAAGACCACGGCGAAGAGTTTCGTGGCGGCGGCGCTGGACGCGCACTTCATGCCGGTGTTCAACACCATGCCCGCGATTGCCTGCTTTCTGACCGAACTGGGCGCTTCCGGGCGGCCGCTGGTGGTCGAGATGGGCATCGACCGCCTCGGCGAGATGGCCGAGCTGGTGGACCTGGTGCGCCCGGATGTGGGCGTGATCACCAGCATCGGCCCGGCGCACCTGGAGCAGCTGGGCAGCGTCGAGGGCATCGTGCGCGAGAAGGGCGTGATCCTGCGCGGCGTGAACGGACAGCCGGTGCGGGCGCTGGTGGGCGCGCAGGCGGCGGCCTACTACCCGGGCGTGGACAGTTACGGGTTCGGGGACGTCACACATGCAGGCCAGGACCTGACGGTGAGCCCGCAGGGCGCGTCATTCCGGTTCGCGGGCGTGCCTGTCACGTTGCCGCTGGCAGCGCGGGTGCAGGCCGAGGCGGCGGTGCTGGCCCTGACGCTGGCGCAGGAGAAGGGCGTGCCAGTGCCAGAGGCGGCGGCGCGGCTGGCGGCGGTCAGTGTGCCCGGCGGCCGGTACCGGGTGCATCCGGGACGGTTCACGGTCATCGACGACGCGTACAACGCCTCGCCCGTGGCGGTGCGGGCGGCGCTGGACGCCCTGAGCGGCTGGCAGGGACGGCGGATCAGTGTGCTGGGGCGCATGCTGGAACTCGGGCCGACCGAGCGCGGCCTGCACGCCGAGGTGGGCGCGTACGCCCGCACGCACGCGGACCTGACGTTCGGGGTGGGGGCCTTCGCGGCCGAGCTGGGCGAGCGGGCCTTCGCGAGCGTGCCGCAGCTGCTGGGCGCCCTGCTGGACGAGGTGAGGGACGGGGACGTGCTGCTGGTCAAGGCCAGCCGGGGCATCAGCTGGACGCCCGAACAGCGCGCGCAGGAGGGCGTGGGGCTCGACGTGATCGTGAACGCCCTGCTGGCCGCGCGGGACGGGTTGGAGTAACCGACCCCGGGGCAGGATGAGCAGGAGGAGCCTGGGTTCCGGACGCGGAGGTGGCAAGCCGGCGCAGGGACAGGGCGTGATACGGACTGCGCTCCATTGCGCCACAGTCGGAAAAGCGCCGTCTGCGACTCCATACCGCGAAGGGGCGTATGCTCTTCCCACACGCTTCCCTTGGATTGATCGGTCTCACAGCCCATTCAACCGCAGTCCGTATGGGCGCAACAGCCGTCCGTCCGTCGCACCTCCAGCCGGGCATCCCTGGTCGGGGTGGTCCTCACGGGACGCCGGGCTGGGCGCGGCAGAATGCGGGTATGCTTTCCCGCGCCTCCCGCTTTGGCCGCCTGCGTTCCGTGGCGTTCCTGCTGTCCCTGCCGGGCTGGGTGGCGGGCTGCGCCCCGGCCGCGCTGACGGAGCTTCCGGCAGCGGCGGCGTTCCGGGCGGCGTTCAGTGAGCAGGGCGTGGCGTGGGTAAGCGCTGGGCGGGCCTGTGTGGCGCGCGCCCCGGCGTTCCGCACGGAGTGCCCGCGCCTGCCGGCCGTGGTGGATGTCGGCTGGAACGGCGCTGACGCCTGGGCCGCAGTTCCAGACCTGGGGGTGATCGTCACGCTGGACCGCGCGGCGCGCACGGTGGCGGTCGGTCAGGCCGCGGCCCTGAGTGGCGCGCAGGTGTACCGGCGGGACGGTAGCGCCGTGAATTACGCGGGCACCCCCACGGCTGGCCCCCTCACCGGTTTCCCTTCGTCCGCCGTGACCGGAGGGGACGGCCGCGAGTACGTCCTGGTGGACGGCGCGGTCAAGCGCGTCTCTGACGGGGCCACGTTGTCGCGGGGGGCGGCGTTCCTGAGCGTCACGCAAGGCGGTGTGGTGGGCAGCGCGGTCCCGCAGGTGGGGACGCCGTGGGGCACGTACCGCCTGACCGGGCAGCAACTGGAACGCATCGACGCGGCGGGAGGGGTGGTGACGGCCGCCGCGCACGGGCCGGGCCGGGTCGGGCGGGTGGGCGCGCAGATCGTCACGGTGTCCATGTCTGGGGCCGTGCGGACCTTCAGCCCCGACCTGGGTGGCCCCTGACGGGAGTGGCTCACCACGCAAAGCAGGGGTGGCGGTGCGGTGTGCACGTCCAGGGGCTGTGTCGGTGTTCTGCGCCTGCATGCGCGGGCCCGGGTGAGCAATATGATACGGATTCCGATTGATTCGGTGCAGTTCTGAATCAATCCGAGCGGACGCGAGTGGGAACAGCATACGGATTGGGCAGTATGGAGCCACAGGCGGCGCTTTTCCGACTGTGGCGGAATGGAGCGGCAGTCCGCATGAAGGGTACTGTACGGTGCACTACGATTGTGGACTGCGATGGCCGCAGGCCGGGACGCCTTCATGTTCGGGGTGGATTCAGCGGCAGGCGCACCGGGTGGACGCCCCCGTATCACTGGAGCTGCCCAGATAGCTTCGCTGCCCTGCTACACGCGTTTCCGGGCTACCTGCGGGGGTGTCAGAGTTCCGTAAGCGTGAAGGTGATTGCATGGTTCTGACTGACCTGTCCATCTCCCCCCACCTCCGTCTTCCCATCCCTGCTCCCTCTGGACCCGCACGATGCCAGATGAGTGAATGCTAAAATCCGCATGATCCTGGAGGGAAAATGTCGAGTTTCCTACAACGCCTACTGAACCCACGCCCGAATGCCCTTGGCGTGGAAATCGGCACGAGTGCCATCAAGGTCGTGGCCCTGCGCCCCGGCTCCCCGCCTTCCCTCCAGCACGCCGTGATGGTGCCCACGCCCATCGGCAGCATGCGCGACGGGCTGGTGGTCGAACCGCAGGCCGTCGCGACCGAGCTGAAGAACCTGCTCGCCCAGCACCGCATCACGACCAGATACGCCGTGACCGCCGTTCCGAACCAGGTGGCGGTCACGCGCAACATCATGGTGCCGCGCATGGAACGCAAGGACCTGCAAGAGGCCATCAAGTGGGAAGCCGAGCGCTACATTCCCTACCCCATCGACGACGTCAGCCTGGACTTCGACCTCCTGGACGACCTGAGCACCATCCCCGAGGACAGTCAGATGGAAGTCGTGATCGCCGCCGCGCCCTCCGAGGCGATCGCGCGGCAGATCGAGGTGCTGCGCCTGGCAGGCCTGGAACCGACCGTGGTGGACCTCAAGAGCTTCGCGTCGCTGCGCGCCCTGCGCGGCAACCTGCTGGGCGAGCACCTGACCAAGAGCACCCTGACCGGCACGAACTACACCGAGGCCGGCGAGGTGGCGCTGGTCCTGGAGATCGGGGCGAGCAGCAGCGTCATCAACCTCGTGCGGGGCGACCGGGTACTGATGGCCCGGAATATCAACGTGTCCGCCGACGATTTCACGACCGCGCTGCAGAAGGCCTTCGATCTGGATTTCAGTGCCGCCGAGGACGTGAAACTCGGGTACGCGACCGCCACCACCCCCACCGAGGATGAGGAAGACCTGCTGAACTTCGACATGGCCCGCGAGCAGTACAGCCCGGCGCGCGTGTTCGAGGTGATCCGCCCGGTCCTGGGCGACCTGATCACCGAGATTCGCCGCAGCCTGGAGTTCTACCGCGTGCAGAGCGGCGACGTGGTCATTGACCGGACCTTACTGGCAGGCGGCGGCGCGAAACTGCGCGGGCTGGCCGCTGCGATCAGCGACGCGCTGGGCTTCCGGGTAGAGGTCGCCAGCCCGTGGCTGACCGTGCAGACCGACCAGGCAAACGTGGACACCGGGTACCTGCAAGCCAACGCGCCCGAATTCACCGTGCCGCTGGGGCTGGCGTTGCGGGGGGTGACCAGCCGTGGTTGAAATCAACCTGCTGCCGCAGCAATACCGCAAGCAGTCGGAACCCAGCGCCTGGCGCTTTGCCACGTACGCCCTGATTCCGCTCACGGTCGCGGCCCTCCTCATTCCGGAAGTCATGACCGCCACGCGCGCTGGGGAACTGCGCAGGCAGATCGACAGCCTGAACGGCGAGGCCACCGCGCTGACCCCCGTCAACCGGGAGTTCGGGCAGTTGACGGCCGAGAAAACCCGGCTGGAGCAGATCACCGCGATTGCCAACCAGCTGCGCGAAGGCAAAACCTACTGGACGAACGACCTGGCGGCCTTCACGGCGCAGCTGCCGACCGGCAGTGGCGTGGCCGTCAAGAGCATGACCATCAAGGCGCTCGACGCCAACGCCCTGAGCAGCCTGCAACAGACCGGCGTGTACAGCGGCAAGAACGTTGGCCGGGAGATCGACCTGACCGGCTCGGCGTCCAGTCAGCAGGCAGTGGTGACGTTCCTGCGGACATTCGAGACCAACCCGAAGTTCGGCGTGAACTTCCGGTCCATGCAGACGGACGCTGCGACCGGACAGTACTCCTTTAGCGCCAGCGTGGGCGTCGTTCAGGTAGCCACGGCCGCGACCGCGACCGATCCGGCCACGCCGGGCAACGCGCCGGCCGCTCCAGCCGCCCCGGCTGGAACCACGCAGGGGGGCGGCAGTGTTAACTAAACTCTCTCCCAGAAACCTGTTCTTCATAGCGCTGGGCGTGTGCCTGATCATTCTGGCGCTGTACTTCACGATGCGCTTCACGCCCCGGCAGACCGAGATCAGTACCCTGCAAGGCGAACTGGACACCGTCACGGCCCGCGTGACCACGCTGCGCTCGAACGCCCAGCAGGTCCCGGCCCTGCGTGAAGAGGTCGCGAAACTCAAGGTGCAGCAGGACGAGTTCCTGGCCGCGCTGCCGCAGACCGCGAACTTCGGCGGGGTGCTCGACGAACTGCGACTGACGACCAGCGCCGCCGGGGCCACCATGAACAGCTTCAACGTGCAGAGCGGCAACGCGGCCGGACTGCCGGCCGGCGTGCGGCCCATCGGGCTGAACGTGTCGGTCAGCGGGCGTTTCGCTCAGCTGTTCCAGATGCTGCGCTCGGTGGAAACCATGAGCCGTTTCACGACCGTGAACAACGTGGGCCTGCAACTGCCGGCCGCGACGACCTTCGACCCGACGCTGGAAGGAACGCTGGCCCTGACCGTGTACACCTTCGACCCAGCCCAGGCGGCTCCCGCGGCCGGTGGGACGCCGCAGGCCCCGAACGCCGCCCCCGCCGGAGGCACCCAGTGACGAGGGCGCCCGTGAACCTCTCCCGTGAGATGAAGCTGCTGCTGCTGCTGCTGCTCATGGTCGCCCTGATCGGCCTGTGGTACCTGCTGACCAACCGCAGCGCCAGCGATGAACTGGCCAACCAGCCGCAACCCCCCCCGCTGACAGGCGCCGGACCGGGTGACGACACCATTCCCGTCACGCCCGGCCCCCCGGAAAGCGGAACGCAAACGCCCGGCAAGGCGCCCGGCGCGGCCGCCCAACCTGGAGTGGACGTGCAGTCTGGCGTGGCCGTGCAGCCCGACGCGCCCATGCAGGTCGAGGTCATCCCGCCCTTCCCCACGGGCGAAAGCGCCACCGATCCCACGGCCACCGACGTACCCCCCAGTCCCTCCGGCATCAACCCCGGCGCCGCGCTGGCGTCCGTGCCCGGCAACAACCCCTTCCGGCCCCTGCAACTCGACGCCTCCGCCTCTGCGGGCGGCGGGTCCGGCACACCAGCCACCGTGGACACCACACCGGTCTCTCCGCCGGTTTCCACGTCCAGCGCGGCGCTTCCAGTCACGGTTCCCACGAACCCCGACTCGTTCGGTTCGGCGGACGGTCCCCTGGCGATTACGCCCCTGCCCGGCACGAGTGGCGGCTCCGTCTCGGGCGCCGGGCCGCTGCCCGTGTCCCCCATTCCTGGCGGCGACGGCAGCACGGGCAGCGCCGCTTCCCCCGTGGTCGTGACGCCCATCTCAGGCGCGACCCGGCCGGTCGTGATCACACCGGGCACCGGGAACGGCACCGCTGGACGTAACGGCACGGGGAGGAGTGGCAGTGGCGGTGCAGACAGTGGCGGTGCAGACAGTGGCAGCGCTGGAAGCGGTAGCGGTAGTGGGGATTCTGGCAGCGGTGGCTCTGGCAGCGGCGGGACAGGCAGCGGCGGGACAGGCAGTGGTCGCTCTGGCAGTGGCGGGACAGGCACCGAGCCGACCCCCGCTCCCATCAGGCCCCCGGTGGTGGGCGTCAGCGTGCCCAGCGTGACCCGCGTACCCACCCTGACCCCCAACCACCTAAACTCCAGCACCCTGAACCCCATCACCCCGGCTTCCGGCACCGGCAGCTCTTCCGGCGCTGCGGGCGCAGGCGGCGGCACCTCCGCGCCCGTGACGGGCACGCCACGCCCCGGCACGCCGCAGGTCATCACGGACCTGGGCAGCGGGAACGCCAGCGTCCCGACCGTGAATGAACTCGACTCCTTCGTGCAGGCGCAGGACCTGGCCTTCAATGCCGTGGTGCTGGGGCCCGTGAACACCGCCATCTTCCGCAGCAGGGACGGGTTCGTGGTTGTGTCGGTCGGTCAGACGCTGCCCGATACCAAGGTCACCGTCAAGGAAGTCACGGCGACCAGCGCCACCCTGAGCCTGGGCAACAACTCCAAGACACTCGAACTGGATAAAAGGTGAGCCATGACTAAACGCTTCGCATTCCTCCTGCTGACTGCCGCGCTGGGCATGGCCGCCGCGCAGACCTCTCCCACCACCCCGGCACAGACCAGTGCCGTGGCCGACGGCGCGCTGTCCGGCGCGAACGTCACCATCGAGATCGGCCGCTACGCCGGGCCACTGTCGAGCCTGCTGTCCGCGCTGGCCAAATCGGCCGGGTACGGGCTGATCCTGGACACCAACGTGGACGCGCTGCCCTCGGCGGCCGGTACGGCGGCCCCCACGACCGAGGCAGGCAGCGGCACCGCCGGTACGGCCGCCGCGACGGGCCCGGCCCGCCCGGTCGCGTACTCCTTCCAGAACAAACCCTTCAATGAGGTCTGGCCGCTGCTGATGGACGTGTACGGCCTGAGCTACGACGTGGTGCGCCTGAGCGGCGAACCGGTCCTGCGCGTCAGCAACACGCCCATCCAGCGCATCATCAAACTTAATAACACAGAAGCCAATCAAGCGGCACTCCAAGTCAAACTATCATTTGGCATGCCGGTGTATACAGAGACGCCGCGCCTCAATGAAGCAGGGCAAACCATAGGGATTACGCGGACACTGATTGATGTAAAACTTGACTCATCCACTCTACGCATAGTGCCAGACCCAAGAACCAATAGCCTCATTGTACGAGGAACTAATAAAGAAGTTGCGGAAGTCATCCGGGCTATTCAGCAAGCAGATGTCAATGGAACTGACGCGACGGATGAGTCATCCAGAAAAATATACAATGTCAGAGGAATCTCCGCAGAGATTATTGCCCTTTTAAACTCTCAATATCCTCTTTTGAAAGCAATTAGAGTTGGAACTACTGATCAGATCATCCTGAGTGGAGATCAACGGTCTGTCAATTCCGCCATTGCGTTATTGCAGCAAGTGGACAAACCCATAGCACCTGCACCAACTATTCCCATCGCGCAGCGGGTCTTCCAGCTGGTGAACGCCAGCGTCGAGGAAGTCAAGGCGACCCTGGAAGGCGCGCTGGCCCGTACCCTGACGGGCAGCTCGATTGTGCCGAACGCCACGCTGATCGACCCGACGACCGGGCAGCCGTACACCACGGGGGCGCTGGCGAACGCAGCGCTGAACCCGGTCGTCAGCACGGCAAGCGCGGGCATCACAGGCGCAGGCACGGCAGGCGCAGGCACGGGCGCGACCGACACCAAGGCCGCGACCGCGTCGATCATCGCGGACAAGCGGACGAACACCCTGATCGTGCGCGGCACGGCAGATCAGGTGGCGCAGGTGGCCGAACTGATCCCGAGCCTGGATCAGCGGGTGCCGCAGATCAACGTGCAGGTGCGCATTCAGGAGGTCACGGAGACCGCCAGCCGCAGCCTGGGCATGGACTGGAAGGCCGGTTTCGGGGGCTTCACGGTCAGCGCGGGCAGCGGCGGGCTGGGCGCGGCCTTCGATCCGACGCGCAGCCTGGTGGGCTTCAACCTGGGCGCGACGCTGAACACGTTGCAGGGCCAGGGCCTGAGCAAGAGCGTGTACGACGGCGCGATCACCATGCAGAGCGGCCAGCGTTCGCTGGGCAGCGGCACGGGCACCCAGAACGCGTCGGGGACGGCGGCGGCGACCATCAAGAGCGGCGGGCGACTGGAACTGAACATTCCCTCGACGGCGGCGAACGTGGCGCCCATTCAGAAGCAGATCGATTACGGCGTGAACCTGGACTTCTTCGATCCGCAGGTCGCGCCGGACGGTACGATCACCATGCGGGTGCGCGGTCAGATCAACGATCTGCGCACGACCATCACGGCCGATACCTTGCCGAACGTGTTGCAGTTCGTGAACAGCGAGGCACAGACGACCCTGACCTTCAAGAGTGGCGAGACGCTGCTGCTCAGCGGGCTGCTGAAGAACACCGAGTCGACCAACCGCGACGGTGTGCCGTTCCTGTCCACCATTCCGGTGATCGGCGGCCTGTTCGGCAAGGAAGCCATCAGGAAGGAGACGACGCAGCTGCTCGTGGTCATCACCGGGAACGTCGTCAAGTAAGACGGCTTCCGGTTGATTCGCTGCAGTTCTGAATCAATCCGAGCGGACGCGAGGAGGAAGGGCAGACGGGTTTCGCTCCATACCGCGAAACCCGTATCAGCCAGAATTCGCAGACCTTCTCGTGTTCATTCCGCCCCCCACCGCACGCTGCGGCCCGGGGGGTGTGTTTGTTTGGTCATGGGCGGCTGCGCGGGGCGCGGGGGGCGCTACAGTCCGGTGGTATGAGGTACTTGACCGCCGGGGAGTCGCACGGGCCGCAATTGACGGCCATCATCGAGGGGCTGCCTGCGCAGTTGGATCTGGGTAAAGGGGATATCGACCCGTGGCTGCGCAAGCGGCAGGGCGGGTACGGCCGGGGCCGGCGCATGGTCATCGAGACGGACGAGGCCGAGATCCTGAGTGGCGTCCGGGCGGGCCGCACGACGGGCGCGCCGGTCACGCTGGCCATTGCGAACAAGGATCACCGGAACTGGACCGAGATCATGTCGCCCGAGCCGGGCGGCGAGCCTCGCAAGAAGTCACTGACGGACGCGCGGCCCGGCCACGCGGACCTGACGGGCGGGATCAAGTACCGGCACCGGGACCTGCGGGACGTGCTGGAGCGCGCCAGTGCGCGTGAAACGGCGGCGCGCGTGGCGGTGGGCAGCGTGGCCCTGAAACTGCTCGGCGAGCTGGGTGTGCAGGGCGCGAACTACGTAGCGAACCTGGCGGGCATCGAGACGCGGCAGGCCTTCTCGTGGGACGCCCTGGACGCCATCGAGGACAGTGACCTGCGCACGCCGGACGCCGACGCTGCCGGGCAGATGCGCGAGCGGATCGATCAGGCGAAGAGGGACGGCGATACGCTGGGCGGCATTCTGGAGGTCCGGTTCCGGGGCCTGCCGGTGGGGCTGGGGTCGTTCGTGCATTACGACCGCAAGCTGGACGGGCGGATCGCGCAGGCGTGCCTGAGCGTGCAGGCCATGAAGGGCGTGGAGATCGGACGGGCCTTCGAGAACGCCACTCGCCCCGGCAGTGGCGTGCATGACGCGGTGTACTACCGCGAAGGAACGTACGCGCGCGACACGAACGGCGCCGGTGGCCTGGAGGCCGGGATGACGAACGGCGAGGAGTTGATCGTGCGGGTCGCCATGAAACCCATTGCCACGCTCATGAAGCCGCTGCCCACCGTGAACGTGGTGTCGCACGAACCGTCCGACGCGGCCCGTGAGCGCAGTGACACGACGGCCGTTCCGGCGGCGGGCGTGGTGCTGCAGTGCGCGGTGGGCTGGGTGCTGGCCGAGGCGATGCTGGAGAAGTTCGGCGGGGATACCCTGCCGGAGTTGCAGGAGCGCGTGGCGGCGGCCCGCGCCTACGCCCGGGCGTACTGAGGCGGGCGCGTGAGCGACACCCATCGGGAGGACGCGGGGGCCCTGGCGGCCTTCCTGCGGGGCCTGGAGGACGGCCTGAACGCGCACCTGCGGGAGCTGCCGCCAGAGGTGGCGTCCGGTGAGGGTGCATCCGTCACGCCGCTCCCCGGGGATTCCCTTACACTGTCCCCCATGTTCAGTTCCGGCCTCATCGAGCGCCCCGTGTCGTGGGTGGCTCTGGCCGGTTTCATGGGGACCGGGAAAAGCCGCATCGGCTGGGAGCTGTCGCGGGCGCTGGCGCTGCACTTCGTGGATACCGACAAACTGATCACCCGCGTGGTGGGCAAGACCATCCCCGAGGTGTTCGAGCAGGAGGGCGAGGGGTACTTCCGGGCATGCGAGCACGAGGTCGTGCACCGCGTCACGCGCTTGGAGCACGCGGTGATCAGCCTGGGCGGCGGGACCTTCATTCAGGAGGAGAACCGCCGTCAACTGCTGGAGCGTGGCCCGGTCGTGGTGTTGTGGGCCACCCCGGAAACGGTGTACCAGCGCACCAAGCACAGTGACCGGCCGCTGCTGCGCGTCGAGGATCCCCTCTCGACCATCCGCTCGATGATGGATGAACGCGAGCCGGTGTACCGGCAGGGCACCATTCACGTGCACAGCGACGGGCGCCCCAGCGAGGAGATCGTCGAGGAAATCATCGAGCGGCTGTGGGACTGGGCGGACGTGCAGCACGCCTGGGCGGCCGCGCCCGAGGGTGGCGCCGGGGGGGATCACCGTGCGGCGGATTGAGGTCGGCCACGCCGGAGAGCCCGGAGCCTACACGGTCACGGTCGGCGCGGATCTGCTGGCGGGCCTGAGCGTCCCGGAGCGGCACGTGGCACTCATTCACCCGGTGGACCTGCCACGCGAGTTCGTGGCGCAGGTGCAGGCGGCGCTGAACCCGGCCGTGACGGTCGAGGTGCCTGCCCGAGACGACTGCAAGACCCTGGATGTGCTCGGCGGCGTGCTGTCACGGCTGGCCGGGGCGAACATTCCCCGTGACGGCGCGGTCGTGGGCCTGGGCGGCGGGGCTGCGACCGACCTGGCGGGCTTCGCGGCCGCGAGTTACCTGCGCGGCGTGGCGTTCTATACCCTGCCGACCACGCTGCTGGGCATGGTGGACGCCGCCGTGGGCGGCAAGACCGGCGTGAACCTACCGGAAGGCAAGAATCTGGTGGGGGCGTTCTGGCCGCCGCGCGCCGTGTGGTGCGACACCGGCACCCTGGCCTCGCTGCCGCAGGCGGTGTTCCGCGAGGGCGCCGCCGAGGCCTTCAAGCACGGCCTGATCAGCGACCCCAGCCTGCTGCCGCGCGTACTGGATCCCGAATTCCGGCCCGGCGGCGCCCTGCTCGAAGGCACCGTGGCCGACGCAATTACCGTGAAGGCCGGTGTGGTGACCCGCGACCCGACCGAGCGGGGCGAGCGGGCCTACCTGAACTTCGGGCACACGCTGGCGCACGCGCTGGAAGCTGTCACGCATCACGGCGTCTCGCACGGCGACGCGGTCGGGTACGGCCTGCACTACGCCGCGCGGCTCTCACGGGCGCTGGGCGGCTCGGACCTGACCGATCACACGCGGGCGTTTCTGCGCTGGCAGCGGCCCCCTCCCCTGCCCGCCCTGACCTATGAGGACGTGGCCCCGTTCATGGCGCGCGACAAGAAAGCCGACGCAGACGGCGTGCGCTTCGTGCTGCTGCGCGCCCTGGCCGACCCGTATCTGACCCGCGTGCCCGAAAGCGTCCTGAGAGCCGAATTCACGGGCTGGCAGGCGGACCTCGAGGAGCTGGGCCTGGGCGGCGCAGGCTTGCCCGCCGCCCCGCTGCACAACCCCGCGCCCACCTGACCCGCCGGGGCGGTAGGCTGGGGGCATGCTGCTCGTGCTGAACGGCCCCAACCTGAACCGCCTCGGCCTGCGTGAACCCGGCGTGTACGGCTCCCAGACCCTCGAAGACCTCGAGCGGCAGTGCGAAAGCTGGGGCGCGGAACTCGGCACCTCTGTCACCTGCCGCCAGAGCAACTACGAGGGTCAACTCATCGAATGGATTCACGAGGCGCAGGAGCAGGGGTTCAGCGGCGTGGTCATCAACCCCGGCGCGCTCACCCACTCCAGTTACGCGCTGCGCGACGCCATCGCCGGGCAACCCCTGCCGGTCGTCGAGGTGCACATCAGCAACGTGGACGCCCGCGAAGCCTTCCGGCATAAGAGCGTCACGGCCGCCGTGTGCCGCGGCAAGATCAGCGGCCTGGGCTTCCTGGGCTACCGCCTGGGCATGGAAGCGCTGATAGAGGCGTGACCAGAGAGGTCGCCTGCCTCTGATACGGACTCCGATTGAAGGGACTGCGAAGACCCTTCAATCCGGGCGAAGCGAGTGGGAGAAAAGCGGGTTCCGGGCGTGGAGTTGGCAATCCGGTGAAGTTCCGGATTGTCATCGAAACAAACGGAATCCGTATGACGGCGGCCTGCTGCCCCTCGCCGCCGTCAGTGGGTGCTGTGCGTCCAGTCTGGGCACACGAGACAGGCGCGCCATTGCCTTCTAGATCAGCGACGCCAGAAGAGAGAAATGACGCCAGTGGAGGCAAGAGAAAACCAAACCCCCACCACTGGATTGCGCCCCGGCACTTGCCCCCAGACCCCGGAATCTGATAGCCTTGCCTTTAGTGTCTCGTGCTTGGTAGGGCCGAGGCGACCGGGAGGCACCCGGACACACACGTTTTCGTCTCCCCGTCGGACCGGGGTGTGTCGCAGCCAAATCCCATCTTCCTGGAGTTTCACGGTGAAAACCTACATCCCCAAAAATGACGAGCAGAACTGGGTCGTTGTGGACGCAACGAACGTGCCCCTGGGCCGCCTGGCGACGCTGATCGCGAGCCGCATCCGTGGCAAGCACCGCACCGACTTCACGCCGAACATGATTCAGGGCGACTTCGTGGTCGTGCTGAACGCCGAGAAGGTTGCCCTGACCGGCAACAAGCTCGACGGCAAGGTCTACACCCGTTACAGCGGCTACCAGGGCGGCCTGAAGACCGAAACCGCCCGCGAGGCGCTGAAGAAGCACCCCGAGCGCGTCATCGAGCACGCCGTGTTCGGCATGCTGCCCAAGGGCCGTCAGGGCCGCGCCATGCACCCCCGCCTGAAGGTGTACGCCGGCGAGACGCACCCCCACGCCGCCCAGAAACCCCAGACGCTCGAGGTCAAATAATCATGGCGATTCAGCAACCTGAACAGTTCTACGGTACCGGCCGCCGCAAGACCGCCGTGGCCCGCGTGTTCCTCCGCCCCGGCGAAGGCAAGATCATCGTGAACGGCAAAGAGTTCCAGACCTACTTCCGTGGTCTGCTGCGCGCCGTGCACGCCCTCCAGGCGTTCCGTGAGACCGGCACTGCCGGCCGTTACGACGCCGTGATCACCGTTGTCGGCGGCGGCCCTACCGGTCAGGCCGACGCCATCAAGCTGGGCATCGCCCGCGCGCTGCTGAAGGTCAACCCTGACTTCCGCACCCAGCTGAAGCCCAAGGGCCTCCTGACCCGCGACCCCCGCGAAGTCGAGCGCAAGAAGTACGGCCTGAAGAAGGCTCGCCGCGCTCCTCAGTTCAGCAAGCGCTAACCCCGCACCCGCTGCACCTGGCCCCCTCCCTCTGCGAAGGGGGTTTTTGCGTCCCTGTCCCCTCCTATCCGGACTGCGGTTCATTCGGTGCGGCTCCTAATCAATCCGGGTGGATGCAAGGCGGAACAACAGACCTCCAGTGGGTGGAGTGAAGCGAAAGCTGTAGCGCCCAGGTTCAGCTGCCGCCCACCTCGCGGACATGCAGGGTCGCGCCGTCGGCCTCTACGATCAGCACGCGGGACCCGGCGGGCAGGTCGGGGCCGGTGGCTCGCCACTCGCCATCCGCGACGCGCACGCGGCCCACGCCGTTCTCGATGGCCTGGGTAACGGTCACGGTCTGCCCCACAAGGCGGCCACTGCCCAGGTTCAGCCCGGCCGATTCGGGTGAGCTGGGCAGCAGGCGGCCCAGGTAGCGGCGGCCCAGCAGGACGCTGGCAACGCTCAGGGCGGCAAACAGCAGCAGTTGCACGGCCACCGGAACGGGCAGGACGAACACGATCAGGCCCAGCGCAAAGGCGGCCAGGGCCAGCCACACGAAGAACACGCCGGGCGCGGCGATTTCCAGGATCAGCAGCAGCGCGCCCAGGACCCACCAGTGCCAGGGTTGCACGCGCTCCAGGGTGGGCAGCCAGTCCACGGGCCTAGTCCTTGCGGCCGCCGAAGGCCTCGCGCGCCACTTCCGCGATGCCTTGCAGGCTGCCGAGCACGCTGACGGCCTCGACCGGCAGGATCAGCGTCTTCTGGTTGGGGGCGGTGGCGATCTCCTTCAGGGCGTCCACGTAGCGCTGCGCGACGAAGTAGTTGATCGCCTGGACGTTCCCGGCGGCGATGGCCTCGCTGACCATGCGGGTCGCCTCGGCCTCGGCCTGCGCCTGACGTTCGCGGGCCTCGGCTTCCAGGAAGGCGGCCTGGCGGCGGCCCTCGGCGTTCAGGATCTCGGCCTGTTTCTCGCCCTCGGCTTTCAGGATGGCGGCCTGCCGGAAGCCCTCGGCGTCGAGGATGTTGGCGCGTTTCTCGCGCTCAGCTTTCATCTGGCGGGCCATGCTGGCGACCAGATCGGCGGGCGGCTTGATGTCCTTGACTTCTATTCGCGTGACCTTGACGCCCCAGGGGGCGGTGGCCTCGTCGACCACGCTGAGCAGGCGGGCGTTGATCTGGTCGCGGTTGCTCAGGAGTTCGTCGAGGTCCATGCTGCCCATCACGGTGCGGATGTTGGTCATGGTGAGGTTCAGACTGGCCTGTTGCAGATTCCCGACCTCGTAACTGGCCTTGGCGGCGTCGAGCACCTGGTAGAACACGACGGCGTCCACGGTGACGAGCGCGTTGTCGCGGGTGATGATTTCCTGGCTGGGCACGTCGAGCACCTGTTCCATCATGTTGACCTTGCGGCCGATCCGGTCGATGTACGGAATGATCAGGTTCAGGCCGGGGTGCAGGGACCGCTGGAACTTGCCGAAACGTTCCTGGGTCCACTGGTACCCCTGGGGCACGCTCTTGACCCCGGCGAGCAGCGTAATGATGACCAGCAGCAGCAGAACGCAGACGAAAACAGTGAATCCCATGGTGCCTCCTGTGTACCGCTCCTTACGCGCCGGGCCGCGCGAAGGTTCCCTGCGCAGGCTGGTACGGCCATGGCACGGGAACGCTGCCCAGCAGCGGCAGCGCCCGCCTGCTGTCCAGGGGTCACGGCCGGTCAGGTGCGCGGCGAGCAGGCTGATGCCAGCGGCACGCCCAGCCGCGGCGGCCAGTGCCTGTGCTGTGGCGTCCTGTGCTGTGGCGTCCCGTGCGGTGGCGTGCGCCCTGGGCTCCACGCTGAGCCGTGCACGGTGTGCCGTCTGCGCTGCGCCGGGGCCGCTAGACTCGCGGACATGACGGCGCTGGTGACCTTGAAGGACGTGACGGTGGTGGCCGGGGGCCGCACCCTGCTGGAGAACGTGACGCTGGAGGTCGCGCGGGGCGAGGCGCTGCTGCTGCGCGGCCCGAACGGGGGCGGCAAGACCTCGCTGCTGAGGCTGCTGTCGGGCGAGGTCGCCCCGCTGCGCGGCGAGCGCGTCTACCGGCTGGGCGGGCAGGAGCAACGGTCGGCGGTGCGGGCGCGGCGGTCCCTGGCGGTGGTGGGCCCGGACGCCGAAGCGTTCTACCTGACGCGCGACTGGGCGGTGACGGTGCGGGACCTGCTGCTGGGCGCGGCGCGCGGCGAACGCCTGAACCTGTGGCAGGCCACCCCCACCGAGGAGCGGCGCGTGGCCGACGTGGCGGCCCTGACCGGGCTGGGGCCGCTGCTAGGGCGGGACGTGCGGACCCTCAGTCACGGGCAGCGGCGGCGGGCGGTGCTGGGCGCGGCGCTGATGCCCGCGCCGGAACTGCTGCTGCTCGACGAGTTCACGGACGGCCTGAGCGGCGAGGCCCGCGCGGAACTGGGGGCCGTGATTGCCGCCGTGCACGCCTCGGGGGTGGCGGTCGTGCTGGCCTCGCACCGGCCAGAGGAAGCGCCGGAGCTGCCGTGGCGGACCCTGAGCGTGCAGGGCGGGCGCGTCGTGAGTGCCGCCGGGCAGGGCGCGCCCACGGCAGACTGGCCTGCGCCCTGGCCTGCCCTGCGCGTTCCGCCCACGGACGGTCTGCCGCGCGACCTCGTGACCGTCCGCAGTGCCGAGGTGTACCGCAACGGGCACCGCGCGCTGGGGCCACTGACCTGGACGTGGCGCGCGGGGCAGCACTGGCTGGTGACCGGCGAGAACGGCAGCGGCAAGAGCACCCTGGCCCGCCTGATCGCCGGGGAACTGCACGCTGCCCTGGGCGGGCAGGTCACGCGGCCCTTCCTGACGCGCGACCTGCTGAGCGAACGGCGGCGCGGCGTGGGGCTGGTCAGCGCAGAACTGGGCATCCGGCAGCGGCGCGAGTGGACGGGCCGGGACGTGATCGGCAGCGCCTGGGACGGCACCGAGGGCTTCGCGCACACCCTGGACGCCGCGCAGCACGCCGAGGTCGCCCGCCTGGCCGCCGTCCTGAACGCCGCTGACCTGCTGGACCGCCCGGCCGACACGCTCTCGCAGGGGCAGTTGCGGCGGCTGCTGCTGGCCCGCGCCGCCGCGCACCGTCCGCGCCTGCTGCTGCTCGACGAGGGACTGGACTTCCTGGACGCCGGGTCACGCGCCGCGTTCCTGGGCCTGCTGCCGGGCCTCGTGCGCGGCGGCACGCACCTGCTGATCGTCGCGCACCGGGCGTCCGACGCTCCGGCCGGGCTGACCCACCACCTGCACCTGTCGGGAGGCCAGGCCGCCTACCAGGGACCGCGCACACCCGGCGCGGCGTCAGATTCGGCTCACCTTCAGGCACTACCCTGAACCGCATGAAGCGCGCCCTCCTGACCCTCGCCCTGCTCGCCGCGCCCGCCCTGACCGGCGCGGCAGCCCAGACCGCTCCTGCCGCCGCGCCCACCACGGCGGAACAGAGAACCATCGAGGCCATCACGGCCCGGAGTGACCGGGGCTTCAGTCTCCGCGTGCCGGCCGGCTGGACGCCTCTGAAGAACGTTCCGGATACCGACGTGGCCTTCGCGTTCAAGACGGTCGGGGCGCTCCGGCCCACCGTGACCGTCCGCACGCAGGATGTCGAACCGTCCATCAAGGCGACGCTGGCCGACTTCCGGGACCTGTTCGCCGGGCAGCTCGTCAAGGAAGTACCGAAACTGAAGATGCTGGGCGAGAAGACCATCCGCGTCAGCGGCACGCCCGCCATTCTCTGGACCTACACCGGCGACGGCGAAGGCGGCGGCGTCCGCTGGTCACAGGTGTTCACGGTGAAAAACAACCGGCTGTACACCGTCACGCTGATGATCCCCAACGGCGCACCGGCCGAGCTGATCGAGTCGGGCCGTGAAATCCTGAATTCCTTCGCCCTGACCGGCAAGTAACCCGGATTCCGATTGACTCGCTGCAGTCCCAAATCAATCCGATCGGACGCCAGTAGGAACAGCAGACGCCCCTTCACGGTCTGGAGCCGCAGGCGACGCTTTTCCGACTGTGGCGCAGTGGAGCGCAATCCGTATCACCCGGGCCCTGACTGCGCAGGCGGTCCAGTCGGTCGTCGCTGTCGGTCATGTCCGGCAGCGCCTTCTCGGCAGGCAAGGTCATACCGCAGAGAACAGGGCAGGGCATTGATCGCTCTGCCCTGTTCTCTAACCTGCGGCGCCGCTCAGCGGGCCGTGGTCAGTCGGTCAGCCCAGGCGTGCAGGAACGCGCCTAAGTGTTCCTGTTCGGGCACGCGGGCGTCGGCGTGGGGGGTCAGGAGGGGCAGTGATCCGACCTGCACGGCGTACGCGGCGACGTCCAGCATGGCTTCGTCGTTGTCGCTGTCTCCGAAGGCCACGGTCCGCGTGTGCGGCACCTTCAGGGCGTCTGCGATCAGGGTCAGGGCCGCGCCCTTGTGCGCCCCCTGCGGCGTAACGGTCAGGAAGTGCGGGTACGGGTCCTGCGCGCCGGTCAGGACCAGGTGCGGGTGCGTGGTCCGCAGCCGCCCCGCGAACGCCGCGACCTGCAGGTGGTAGTAACCGACTTTCAGGATGCCTTCGCGCGGCGCGTCGGCCAGCGGGCGGAACTGGCGCACAACCATCCAAGGTTCGGGTTCCACTCCGGGCGGCAGGTCCACGAACAGGCCATCGGCGGTGAACAGGACCACGCGCGCGCCGTTCAGTTCATGGGCCAGCGTGGCTTCCAGGTCCGCGTCACTGAAGCGTACCTCGGTGTGCAGATCATCGCCGATCAGGACGCGGCCTCCGTTGTTCGTGGCGACCGCGTGGGGCTGCATGACCTGAAGCACCTGCGACGGCGGCGTGTCCCGTCCAGTAATGATGGCCAGTTGCACGCCCAGCGCCCGCAGCCGCGCCAGGGCCTGCGCCGCGTCAGGCTGCACCTCGCGCCCCGCGTCGGGGATCAGCGTGCCGTCCAGGTCAAAGGCCATCAGGAGCGGCAGGGTCACGGGCAGGTCGGCGGGCAGGGTCACGGTCACGCGCGGCAGCCTAGCGCGTCCGACCGGCAGCGCGCGAGGACACGCGGCACATCCGCCGGGCCGCATGCACTCATACGGACTGCCGTTTGTTTCGCCGACAATCCGGAATTTCACCGGATGGCCAGCTCCACGTCCGGAGGGCCGTTTCTCTCCCACTCGCATCCGCTCGGACCCGGCGGCTTTGCAGGCCATTCAATCGGAGTCCGTATGACAGGGGCGCGCCGCCTCCAGTCACGGGGCGGCGCGTTGAAACAGGTGGGCCTGAGCCCGGCTGGGGCTTACTCGCCCTGGGTTTCGGGAGCAGCGGTTTCGGTGGCCGGTTCGGCCTGGGCGGGCGCGGCGGCCTTGGCGGCCTTCTCGGCCTGGGCGCGCGCGGCGTCCTTCATCACGCGGCTGCGGTCGTTCTTGATGCGGGCTGCCTTGCCGCGCAGGTCGCGCAGGTAGTACAGCTTGGCGCGGCGGACCTTGCCACGTTCCAGCACGGTGATCTTGGCCAGCAGGGGGCTGCTGAAGGGGAACACGCGCTCGACGCCTTCACCGAAGGAGATCTTGCGAACGGTGAAGCTCTTGCGGCTGCCCGAACCGTTGATGGCGATGACCACGCCTTCAAAGGCCTGGTTGCGGGTGCGGGTGCCTTCCACGACTTTCGTTTCCACGCGGATGGTGTCGCCGGGGCGGAACTCGGGGGCGTCGGTCTTGATGTGGGGCTGCTCGACGGCGCGCAGAATGGCGCCACGGTTCGCTTTGATTGCGTGCTGCATGATTGACTCCTTCGGGCAGCGGACCGTCCCACCATCCCACTGTCTGCGGGCAGAGACGTTCATGCTCCTGGGTGAACAGGTCGCCGCCAGGGGCAGTCGACCGGACCGTAAGAGTATAGCAGGTGCCAGGCCACTCCGGGCAAGTGAGGGGCCGCTCACCTTATGAGAATGGGGGGCGGGTCAGTCTGCCTTTGATATGGATCACGTGAAGGAAACGTTAGGCAGCGCGCTGGTTGATGTCCGCGAGGATTCTCTGAGGCAGCGCCGCCGCGTGTCGGAATTCCGGGCGCGTGAGCATGTCGGCGCGGCCGGGTGGGCACAGACCAGCGCGCTGGAAGCCATGATCCGCGCGGGCCGTGAGGGACTGGCCGCCACGGACGCGCTGCGGCAGGTCGTGCACCTGACGACAGAACAGTTGCGCACACTACCGCTGAATGCGTCAGGCCCGGAGAGAAGTGCGCAGTCTGAGGCGCTAGGGGATATCCTGCAGAGCAGCCAGGCACAGTTCACGGCGGCGCAGGCGATGGACGTACTGGTCAGCGAGGCGCTGGACGCCGTGGCGCACACGCCCGTCGATGACCTGAGCGTGGCACGCCTGAAAGCCATTCATGGGCGCGTGCGCGAACAGGTGGCGACCCTGGAGACGATCATCCAGTCGGCGCAGGTGCAGGCCCGGACGCTGGATCAGATTGGTGAATTGGACCGCGTGAGCGCCGAATTCCACGACCGCGTGGTGGGTCTGAAGCGCCTCAGCGAGCAGGAACAGGTGCAGACCCTGGCCGAGGAAGGAGAGCATGTCGTGGAACTCATCGGGGCACTGGACGGCGCCGCCCCGCAGCAGGTGGATGCCCTGAGCCGCATCGGGGAAGCTGTGGCCGAGGAGATGACCGGCACGGGTGCGTCACCCGAAACCCAGGCGCAGGCGCTGGAGGAACTCGCGCACCTGATGGCGGAGAAGGCGCAGGGGGTGCGTCAGGACTGATCGTCCCGGCCCCGTCCAGGCGGGCCGGACGCGCCTGACCAGCACGGAGCGTAGGATTCACCACGTTTACTGGTCAATTCGGCCCGAACACCCGCCTGCGACACGATAAAAGGCCAGCTGCGCAGCGTACAATCCCCGCATGACGCACGCCCCCTTCGACGTTCTGGACCTCGGCGTCACGCCGTACCGGGACGCCTGGGACCTTCAGAAACGACACCACGAGCGGGTCGTGGCCGGGAGCCGCCCGGCGCTGCTGCTCGTGGAACACCCCCCCGTCCTCACGCTGGGCCGCAAGGCCCGTGAGGGAACCAACATCATCGTCACGCGCGACTACCTGAAGGCGCAGGGCATCGAGGTGCTGGAAGTCGAACGCGGCGGCGACGTCACGTACCACGGTCCCGGCCAGCTGGTCGCGTACGCCATCTTCCCCGTTGGTCGCCGCGTCGCGGACTTCCTGCGCCTGCTGGAAGGAGCGACCATCAGCGCCCTGCACGACCTGGGCCTCCCGGACGCGCGCCCCAACCCCGGGTACGCTGGCGTGTACGTCTCGGAACGGGACGTGAACGGCCTGACGTACGACCAGAAGATCGCGTCGTTCGGCGTCGCCGTGCAGCGCAACGTCGCCCTGCACGGCCTCGCGCTGAACGTGAATCCGAACCTCGGGCACTTCGACCTGATCGTGCCGTGCGGCCTCACGCAGACGCACATGACCAGCGTGCAACGCGAGTACGACCTGCGCGGCCTGGACAGAACGCCCAGCATGCAAGACGCCCGGGCCGCCCTGACGCGCGCCTTCCACACCACCTTCGCCCAGTACGACTGGACGCTGCCCACGACCGCCGCAGCAGGGAGCTGAGCATGACCCAGGAGAACACCCCCAAGGAACCCAAGTTCATCAAGAACGGCATCTACCGCAAGGGGAGCGTGCCGGTCCGCGAGAAGAAACCCGAGTGGCTGAAAGTCACCATCCCCACCGGACAGGTCTTCACGGAAGTCCGCAAGATCGTCAAGGAACACCGCCTGCACACCGTGTGCGAGGAAGCCATGTGCCCCAACATCGGGGAATGCTGGAGCCGCGGCACCGCCACCTTCATGCTGATGGGCCACATCTGCACCCGCGCCTGCCGCTTCTGCGCCGTGGACACCGGCAACCCCATGGGCAAACTCGACCTCGACGAACCCCAGGGCGTCGCCGAGAGCGTGCAACTCATGGGCCTGAAGTACGTCGTGCTGACCAGCGTTGACCGCGACGACCTGCCCGACGGCGGCGCGTACCACTTTGCCAAGACCGTGCAGGCCATCAAAAAACTCAACCCCGAAACACGCGTCGAGGCCCTCACCCCCGACTTCAGTGGTAACACCCACTGCGTGGACCTCGTGCTCGACAGCGGCGTGGACACCTACGCCCAGAACCTCGAAACCGTGCGCCGCCTCACGCATCCCGTCCGCGACATCCGCGCCGACTACGACCAGACCCTGAAAGTCCTGGCGCACGCGAAACAGGTCCGCCCGGACGTCATCACCAAGACCAGCATCATGCTCGGCCTGGGCGAAACCCGCGAGGAACTCACCCAGACCATGCGCGACTGCCGCGCCGCCGGCGTGGACGTCCTGACCTTCGGGCAGTACCTGCGCCCCACCATGCACCACCTGCCCGTCGAACGCTACGTCTCCCCCGCCGAATTCGACGAACTGCGCGGCCAGGCCATGGCCATGGGCTTCCTGGAAGTCGTCAGCGGCCCCCTGGTGCGCTCCTCCTACAAGGCCGAGCAGATCGTCATGGACCGCCCCGGCAACCTGCCCGACCACCTCGCGCACCTGGGCGAAGGCAGCGAACTCAGCCTGATCTGATCCGGACCCGGAGAGCTACGCCGACCAGCGAGCAGCAGAGGAACGGAGGTTGGCACAAGGCATACTCTGTCTATTCCCACCCGCTCTGCGGGACAGGTCATACGGATTCCGCTCCACTGCGCCACAGTCGGAAAAGCGCCGCCTGTGGCTCCATACCGCGAAACCCGTCTGCTATTCCTACTCGCGTCCGCTCGGATTGATTCAGAACTGCACCGAATCAATCGGAATCCGTATCAGATTGTAGAACAGCTCTCATGAACAGCCGGGGCCAGTGCGTGCCCCGGCCGCTTGCAGACCGTAACGCCCCGCTAATCCGCTCGGCGCACGCTGCGGGCAGGAGGTTTGACCACATGCCGGAACCCAGACTCGTGCAGGATGCCATGCACCGCCCCGCCGTGACCATCGGCGCGCATGAACCACTCAGCGCCGCCGTGGTCGCCATGCAGGAACTCGGCGTGAAACGCCTGCCGGTCGTGCAGGACGGCCGGGTGGTGGGCATCGTGACGGACGGCGAGGTGCGCCGCGCCCTGCCCGCCCTGAGCGAGGGCCTGAGCCCCTGGGCGTTCACGGACCGCGTGGGTCGCGTGCGCGTCGGCCAGACTATGCGGCAGCCCGCGCTGACCACCACGCCCGGCACGCCCCTGACGGCCGCGATCCGCGTGATGCTGGACCGCCGGGTGGGCGGGCTGCCGGTCGTGGACCCCGACACGGATGAACTGCTCGGCATGCTGACCCTGACAGACGTGCTACGCAGCGAGGCGCACCGACCCCGGTTGCAGTGGGGGTCGGCCGATCAGCACATGACCCGGAATGTGATGACCGTAGGCGCCGATGACCCCCTCAGTGACGGCGTGGACCGGCTGCACAGGGCGCGGCTGCGGGTCCTGCCGGTCATGGACGGCACGACCCTGGTGGGCGTGCTGCACGAAACCGATGTGGCAGCGGCCCTGGACCGCGCAGCGGGAGCGCAGGCATCCACCGTACTGGGCACGCAGTTGCTGGTGCCAGAACAGAAAGTCCGTGACCTGATGCGGCCTCCCAGCGGTTACCTGCTCGAGGGAACGCCCATGCGTGACGCCCTGACCCGCATGCTGGAAACCGACGTGCACGGCCTGCCGATCATCGACAGCGGCGGTGAACTGCTCGGCGTGATCACCATCAGCGACGTTCTGAGAACCCTTCTGGGCGAGAGACCGCCCGCCTGATCTCACGCTCTAGCCAACACGCTGGCGGATGCATATCATACGGATTCCGCTCCACTGCGCCACAGTCGAAAAAGCGCCGCCTGCGGCTCCATACCGCCCAATCCGTACATTGTTCCCACTCACGTCCGCTCGGATTGATTCGGAACTGCACCGAGTCAATCGGAATCCGTATCAGCACGCCCCGCAGGTAGAACGAGAGAACCCCGTCAGTGACGGGGTTTCTGTCTTTGGTGCGGATGCCCAGACTTGAACTGGGGACCTCACGCTTATCAGGCGTGCGCTCTAACCAGCTGAGCTACACCCGCGCACCAGTATTGACGTTGCGCTGCCCTCTCAGGCAGGCGGGCATAAATGTATCAGGGGGCCGGGAAGCTGTCAACTGGCGGGGTGTGGTGCGGTCAGCGGGGCCAGGTGGTGGGGGTGCCGGTGCCAGTCAGGGCGGCGTGCATTTCGAGGGCGTAGCGGTCGGTCATGCCGGCCAGGTAGTCGCAGATGGCGCGCGGCACGCCGCTCGTCTGGGCAAGGTCGCGGTAGCTGGGGGGCAGCATGCTGGGGCGCTGCTGGAGGGCGGTGAACAGGGCGGCAAGGACGCGGGTGGCCCGCTCGACCTGCATTTCGACCCGCCAGTGGCGGTACAGGTTGTCGCGCAGGAAGGTGCGGGCGCCGCTCAGGAGCGCCTGCGTGGCGGGGCTGTAGGTGATCAGGCCGCCGGGGTGGGCACGGACCCCGGCAGCGGTGCTGACGCCGCTCGCGGTGATGGCGTGGTCGCTGGCGTGGGTCAGGTCGCGGATCAGCCAGCCGAGCAGGTGGCGGTGCAGGGTGCGGCGGCCCTGTTCGGTCAGGGGGTGCGGGTGAACGCGGGTGGTGGTCAGGAGTTCCTGCCAGAGAGGCAAACCTGAGAGCTGGTCGGGGGTAATCAGGCCGCTGCGCAGGCCGTCGTCGAGGTCGTGGGCGGTGTACGCCAGGGCGTCGGCGGCGTCCACGAGTTGCGCTTCGAGGCTGGGCTGGCCCAGGCCGCCTCGGTGGTGTTTGTTCAGGCCGTCGAGGGTATCCAGGGTCAGGTTCAGGCCCGCGTACTCGCTTTTGGGGTGTTCGAGCAGCGTGACGATGCGCCGCGCCTGGAGGTTGTGGTTAAAGCCACCGTCGCCTTGCATCAGGGTGTTCAGCACGCGTTCTCCGGCGTGCCCGAAGGGAGGGTGCCCCAGGTCGTGGGCCAGGGCGATGGTTTCGGCCAGGGTTTCGTTCAACCCGAGGCTCAGGGCGACGCTGCGGGCGACCTGCTGCACTTCCAGGGTGTGGGTCAGGCGGGTGCGGTAGTGGTCCCCGGCGGCCGAGAGGAACACCTGCGTCTTGGCTTCTAGGCGGCGGAACGCGGTGGTGTGCAGCACGCGGTCCCGGTCGCGCTGGAAGCCGGTGCGGGTGTCGCTCTCGGCTTCCGGGTGCTCGCGGCCGCGGTGGTCTCGGCTCAGGGTGGCGTGGGGGGCCAGGGTGCTGGCCTCGCGGGCTTCCAGGTCGCGGCGCGTGATCATGCGGTCAGTGTGGCAGACGGCGCGGGGGCGCGGGGTGCGGGTTGGGAGCAGGTGCTTTACAGTCTGGGCATGAGCGGAAGTCAGGACGGGCCGGGCGCGGCGGGCACGCGGGTGGTGTTCGACGGGCACATCGTGCGCCTGGAAATCATGGACGGCAAATGGGAGATCGTGCGGCACGCGAGCGCCGTGGCGGTCCTGGCCCTGAACGGGCGCGGCGAGATGCTGTTGGTGCGTCAGGCGCGGCGGGCAGTGGGCGCCGTGACGGTAGAGGCTCCGGCGGGCCTGATCGACGCGGGCGAGGACCCGGTGGGCGCGGCGCGGCGGGAGCTTCAGGAGGAAGCGAAACTGGACGGGGACATGGAACTCCTGACGCGCTTTTACTCCAGTCCCGGCTTTTGCGATGAGGAACTGTTCGTGTTCCACGCGACGAACCTGCGGCAGAGTAAGTTGCCGCACGACGAGGACGAGGAAGGCATCGAGGTGCTGTGGCTGCCGCCCTCGCAGGTACTGTCGGGCCTGCGGGACGGGTCGCTGATCGGAAGCGCCTCGACGGTAACGGCGGCCCTGTACGGCCTTCAGGTGCTGGCCGGGGGCGCCGGGCAGGAGCTGTCGTGAAGACGTACGTCTCCCCTACCCAGCGCCCGGACACGGCGACGGTCGTGGCAATCGGGTCGTTCGACGGCGTGCACCTGGGTCATCAGGCGCTGATCGCGCAGTTGAAAGCCAAGGCGCGCGAGCACCGCGTGCCGAGCGTGGTGTACACCTTCGACCCGCCCACGCGGGTGCTGACGCAGGGCGTGGAGTTCCTGTCCACCCTGCCCGAGAAACTGGACCTGCTGGACCGCTACGGGATCGACGAGACGATCGCGGCGTCGTTCACGCCGGAGTTCGCGTCCCGGCCCAAGGAGGCGTTCCTGGACGACCTGCGGCAACTGCGGCCGCGCACGGTCGTGGTCGGCGAGGACTTTCATTTCGGGCGGGGCCGGGCGGGCGGCGTGGACGATCTGCGCCGGGTCGCGCCGGAGGTGGTGACGCTCCCGATGCATCAGCTGGGCGGTGAGGACATCAAGAGCACCCGCATCCGCGAGTACCTGCGGGCCGGGGACGTGGTGGGCGCGGGCCGCCTGCTGGGCCGCCACTACGACGCGCAGGGCGTGGTCGTGCAGGGCGACCGCCTGGGGCGCACCATCGGCTGGCCCACCGCGAACATCCGCGTGCCGGACGGCAAGGCCCTGCCGCTGGGCGTGTTCGCAGTGGTGGCGGTCGGGGACCCGGCATTGGAAGGCGGGGGACGCTGGCACGGCGTGGCGAACGTGGGCTTCCGCCCGACCGTGAACGGCGTGGACCGGCGCTTCGAGGTGCACCTGTTCGGGTACAGCGGCGACCTGTACGGGCAGGAGTTGCAGGTGAAGTTCTTCACGCACCTGCGCGGCGAACAGAAGTTCAGTGGACTGGACGAACTGAAAGCCCAGATCGCCCGCGACGCCGACGCCGCGCGCCACGCCCTGAAAGACGTGCGCTAAGTTCACTGCGTTTATCTTGCGGATAAACCGCGCGGAGCGCGGAGCAGAAGAAAGTACGTTGGAGCGGGAATGGAGAGGTTCCGGCGCTTTCCCGCTCCAACGTATTTAAGCGGCGCCCGCGACCCTCTTCCCCAAGGGGCGGCCGTCCATCGCCGCAGAAGGCGGGACGGTATATGGCGGGCGGGAGGGTAGCTGGGCTCGCGTTCCGCGTGGGCAGCCGGGCGTACCCTGGGCGGCATGAGTCAGGCTGCCCCCTCTCCCCTAAGTGACCTGCCGGCGGTGCTGGACCTGGGGTACTCGCTGTGCCCGAACGACACGTTCATCTTCCACGCGCTTCACGCGGGCCTGGTACAGGGGCCGCTGCCGGTGCGCGAGGT
The DNA here is from genome assembly GCF_018260555.1 of Deinococcus sp. Lineage (GTDB taxonomy): Bacteria > Deinococcota > Deinococci > Deinococcales > Deinococcaceae > Deinococcus. Next base: position 64,626 of record NZ_JAGLBB010000002.1, read on the forward strand.
CCTGGAGGACGTGCAGACCCTGAACGACTGGGCCACGCAGGGCCGCCTGCCCATGACGAAAATCAGTTACCGCGCGTACTTCGGCGTGATGGACCGGTACGTGGCGCTGCGCTCTGGCGGGGCGCTGGGCCGGGGTGTGGGCCCGCTGATCGTGACGCGCGGGGACGTGCAGGACCTGAACGGCCGCACGGTCGCCTCGCCGGGCGCGCTGACCACGGCGGAACTGCTGTTAAGGCTGGTCTTCCCGCGCGTGAACGTGATCCGCATGCGCTACGACGAAGTTATGCCCGCTGTGCAGCGCGGCGAGTACGGCGGGCAGCCTATCGACGCGGGTCTGATCATTCACGAGTCCCGCTTCACCTTCCATGAGCACGGGTTGACCCGCCTGCTGGACCTGGGTGCGTGGTGGGAGCGGGACACCGGGCTGCCCCTGCCGCTGGGCGCGATCCTGGTGCGCCGTGATCTGCCGCTGGCCGCGCAGCGCGGTCTGAATGCGGCGGTGCGCGGCAGCCTGGAGTACGCGTACACGCACCCGGAAGCGTCACGCGGGTACATCCGGCAGCACGCGCTGGAAATGTCGGACGAGGTCATGCAGGCGCACATCGACCTGTACGTGAATTCCTTCAGCCTGGACGTGGGCGAGGAGGGCGAGCGGGCCGTGCGGGAACTGCACCGCCGGGCGGTGGCGGTGGGCGCGGTTGCCGATTCCGCCCAGCCGTTGTTCGTGCCGCTGGCCTGAATTCCACCCACATGACCCCGCCCGGGCCACGCAGGTAGGAGTCCCCTGAAGCGTTCCTGAAGGCGCTCTTGGCCCGGCCGGAAGCGAGTTCTCAGATGGTGACGGACGCCAGCTTTGGTGGGGGACTCTGTGCGGATGCTTTCAGGCGGAGGATTCACCCGATGCCCCATACCCCCCTGTCCGTGTTCACGGCGGTCCTGACGGCCGCCCTGACATCTGCCCTGGCGTCCGCGTCCCTCGCCCAGACTGCGGTGCCCACTCCCCGACCGATCGTGCCGGGAGAGCCCCCGGTGACGGTCACCGCGACCCGCAACGAGCCCACGCCGCTGGAATTCACCCCGGATAAGTTACAGCGTCTGAAAGTTCCGGCCGGATTCACGCTGAAGGTCATGGCGACCGGGCTGGGCAACGCGCGCATGCTTCACGTCATGCCGGACGGCGGGATCTACCTGTCGCGCCGCGCGCAGGGTGACGTGTGGTACCTCAAGGACACCAACCGCGACGGGCAGATCAGCGCCACCGAGCGGCGTCCGGTCGCGCAGAACCTCAAGCTCGCGCACGGCATGGACGTCAGGGACGGCCGGTTGTTCGTGGTGGGCGAGAAGACCATCTGGGTGATGGACATCGCCCGCAACGGGTCGCTGAGCGTGCCGCGCGTGTTCGCGGATGGCTTTCCGGACGCCGGGCAGCACCCGGCCCGCACCCTGAAATGGGGCCCGGACGGGTATCTGTACGCCACCTTCGGCGCCACGAACAACGACGCCCCCACCCCCAACCCCGAGGAGGCGACCATGCTGCGCATCAGCCCGGACGGCAAGACCCGTGAGATCTTCGCGCGCGGCCTGCGGCACACCATCGGTTTCGGGTGGCATCCGGTCAGCGGCGTGCTGTACGGCGCGGATCAGGGCAGCGACTGGCACGGCGACAACATCCCGCCCGAGGAACTAAACGTGATCGAACGCGGCAAAAACTACGGCTGGCCGTTTTGCTACGGTGACCGGCAACCCGACCCGTACGTGAACGTCGGCAACATTCCCGGCAAGATCACCAAGGCCGAGTACTGCGCGGGCACGCAGGGCAGCGTCCTGAACTACACGGCGCACGCGGCGGCCATCGCCATGAACTACTACACCGGCACCCAGTTCCCGGCCGAGTACCGCAACGACGCGTTCATCGCCTACCGCGGTTCCTGGAACCGCAGCGAACCCAGCGGGTACCAGATCGCGCGGGTGGTGTTCGACGCGCAGAACAAACCCGAGCGGATCGAGCCCTTCATCACGGGCTTCGTGTACCAGGACGGGGACGTGTGGAAGCAGTTCGGGCGGGTGGCGGGCGTCGCCACGTACACGGACGGCAGTCTGCTGTTCACGGACGACCAGAGCGGCGTCCTATACCGCGTGCTGTACACCGGGGGGAACTGACATGCAGCGCAGCGGAGCAGGGCAGGGCAGGACAGGAAAGCGCACGCGGATCACGGCGGCGCTGCTGGGCAGCGTGGTCCTGACAGGCGCGGCACTCGCGGGCGCGGGAATGGCGGGTAGCGCTGGCGTGCCCATGCCCGCTCCTGCCACCACGCCCCTGAAGGCCACGGCGGCCCTGCGTGACCCAGCTGGTCAGGTGCTGGGCACGGCCACCTTCGAGCAGCGGGGTGCGGGCGTGCGGGTCACGGTGGACGTGACTGGCCTGGCGCCCGGCCAGCACGGCCTGCACGTTCACGAGTTCGGCCGCTGCACGCCGGGCGTGGACGCCGCCACGAACACTGTTGTGCCCTTCGGCGGGGCTGGGGGTCACTTCGACCCCGGCATGAGCCGCAACCACGATGGCCCCCAGACGGACAACCGCCTGGGTCACGGCGGCGACCTGCCCATGCTGAACGTCGCCGCCGACGGCCGGGGCCGCGCGACCTTCACCACCACGAAACTCAGCCTGACCGGCGTGACCGGCATCCTGAACCGCTCGCTGGTCGTGCATGCCCGGCCGGACGATTACAAGAGTGATCCGGCCGGCATGACCGGCGCGCGGGAACGCTGCGGGATCGTCACGCGTGACAACTTCAGCGTGCGCGACTACCCGCTGCCCGGCGCGCAGACCTTCCCGGAAGGCGTGGCGGTCGATGCCGCCCGTGGCGTGGCGTACACAGGGAGCGCCGCGACGGGCACCATCTACGCCGTGAACCTGAACAGTGGGGCCGTGTCCACCTTCGCCGAGGGTGGCGCTCAGGTCCGCACCGCCGCGCTGGGCCTGAAGGTGGACTCGCAGGGCCGCGTGTGGGCGGCAGGCGGCGCGAGCGGCACCGTCAGCGTCCTGCGGCCTGACGGGTTCCCGCTCGCGATCCTCAACACCCCCAAATCCCCGAACGCGTACGTGAACGACCTGAGTCCCGCGCCGGACGGGAACGTGTACGTCACCGATTCCACCCGGCCCGTCATCTTCCGGGTCACGCCGGACCTGAAGCTCAGCGCGTGGCTGGACCTGAACGCCACGCCCATCCGCTACGCGCCGGGGGTCAACCTGAACGGCATCGTCGCCACGCCGGACGGCCGCGCGCTGCTGACCGTCCAGCTGAACACCGGTGAGCTGTGGCGCATCGACCTGCGCACGAAGGCCGTGCGGCGCGTCATGACCGGCCTGACGCGCGGCGACGGCCTGCTGCTCGACGGCCACACCCTGTACGTGGCCCGCAACGCCGAGCAGGTCATCACGAAAGTCAACCTGAACGCGGAGTACACGGGCGGGCAGATCGTGGCCCAGGAGCCCCTGGCGGGCCTGCGCTTCCCGACGACCCTGGCTGCCGTGGGCGGCGACCTGATCGTTGCACAGGGCCAGCTGGACAAACTGCAGGGCGGCACGCCCGAAACACCGTTCCGCCTGACCCGCTTCAAGAAATTCTGATCCCCACGGCGCGCGCAGCGGCCCTCCAGGGCCAGGAGAAGAGAAGAGCCAGGAGAAGAGGCACGGGCAGCCGGACGCAGAGTTGGCGACCCCGCGTGTCTCCGGGTTGGCCACTCCACGTCCGGAACCGGCCCTGCTCCCACTCGCTTCGCTCGGATTGAATGCTCCTTGCAGCCCACTCAACCCGGGGTCCGTGTAATACGTCCGTATAGATGCGTGGGTTAGGCTGTGCAGGTGACGAAGCAAGGTGCGCCAGCTATTCCGGCCATTGAGGTCCGGGGGCTGTACAAGAAATACGGCCAGAACAGTGTCCTGGAAGACGTGTACCTGACCGTAAAGCCTGGTGAGGTGTACGCGTTGACCGGGCCGAACGGTGCAGGTAAAACCACCCTGATCCGGACCATGACCGGCCTTGCCTTCCCCACGGACGGCGAGGTACGGCTCCTGGGCCGGGACGTACATACCGACGGGCAGCGCGCCCGCGCCTACCTGGGCGCGGTCGTTGAGGCCCCCGCGAAGTTCTATCCGCAGTTCACGGGCACGCAGAACCTGCAGGTGCACGCGAACCTCTCTGCCATGGCGCCGGGCGGCCGCAAGATCAGCCGTGACCGCATCCGCGAGGTGCTGGCCCTGCTGGAACTGACCCGCATGGCTGACCGGCGCGTTCAGGAGTACTCGCTGGGGCAGCGGCAACGGCTGGGCGTGGCGAGCGCCATGCTGGCCGAACCCAGGGTCCTGATCCTGGACGAACCCACCAACGGCCTCGACCCGCTGGGTATCGGGCTGATCCACCGGATCGTGACCAGTCTCGCCACCGGCGGCTGCGCGGTCGTGCTGAGCACCCACCACCTGCGGGAGATCGCCACGTACGCCCACACGGTCGGCATCCTGACAGGTGGGCGACTGGTGGACACCGTGGACCTGCGCGCCCGGCAGGCCGCGTACCGCTTCCGGGTGGACGACCCGCTCGGCGCGGCCGCCGTACTTGAGCGCCTGCCGTTCGTGCGCCGCGTCAGCACCCGCACCCCGTACGCCATCGCGCACCTGGGCGGCGAATCCCGCGTGCCCGACGCCCTGTCGCATCTGAGTGCCGAAGGCATCCGGGTGTTCGAGGCCAGCCCGGACCACTTCGACCTGTACGAGTACTACCGCGAACGCGTGGAGCAAGCCTGATGATCCCTGACCTGACCCATGACCGCAGCGGCCGGGGGAGCGCATGCTGACCCTGCTGTCCCTGGAGTTGCGCAAGCTGTTCGGGGCGCGCAGCGTCCACCTGGCGCTGCTGGTCACGTTCCTGATGCCGCTGCTGTGGGCGTTTGCGCCGCGCCTGAGTGCCCTGATTCAGGTGAATCTGGTCAGCGGGTGGCAACTGCCGGCCGTGAGTATCGGCGTGACCATCGGGTACCTGCTCCCGCTGTTCATTGCCGTGACCGTCGCCGAGATGATCGGTGCGGAAGTCGCGCAGGGCACCCTGGCCCCGCTGCTGCTGCGCCCCGTGGACCGGACCAAGGTCATTGCCAGCAAGCTGATCACGGCCCTGACCTACCCCTTCTTGCTGATCCTGACCACGGTGCTGGGATCGCTGCTGGCCGGCATTCCACTGGGCTTTGGGACGTTCACGGGCGGCACCGGGCTGGGACCGGGCCTGTTCGTGGGTGTGGGGCAGCTGAGCAGCGACGCCGCCTTCGCCGAGGTGCTGCGAGGCTCCCTACTATCGGGCGTGGTCCTGATGCCCATCGCGGCGCTCTCGCTGCTGTTCGGGGTGCTGTACCTGAACACCGCCGCCGCCGCCCTGGCGACCTTCGCGGCGCTGATCGTCATGCGCCTGCTGGTCGTGTTGCCCGAAACCATTCAGCGCATCCTGCTGACCAGCCACCTGGGCCTGTACGTGCAGCAGGGCGACATCACGCAGTCACTCGTGCTGCTGCTGATCTACACCGCCGGTTTCGGCCTGATGAGCATCTTCGCCTTCGACCGCCGCGACGTGTGATACGGACTGCGATTGATTCGCTGCAGTTCTGAATCCATCCGAGCGGACGCGAGCAGGAAGGGCAGACGCCCCTTCCCGCCTGCGGCGCAGTGGAGCGGCAGTCCGTATAAGCCGGTTGATTCGGTGTAGTTCTGAATCAACCGAAGTCCGGATCACAGGGACGAGGACCCTGCGCCGGTCGCGTTGAGGCGCTACTGTGCGGGCATGACGGCTCCCCTCTCGCTGACCACGGGCGGCAGCCTGTATGACCGGATCGGGCCGGAGGCGCTGGCCGCACTGGTGTCGCGCTTCTACGACCTTGTGGCCCGGGAGCCGCTGCTGAGGCCGATCTTCCCGGCGGACCTGACCCTGACGGCCGAGAAGCAACTGGCGTTCCTGAGCGGCTTTCTGGGCGGCCCGCCGCTGTACCACCAGCGGTTCGGACATCCGCGCTTGCGGGCGCGCCACCTGCCATTCCCGATCACTCCGGAGCGCGCGCAGGCGTGGCTGGCGTGCATGCGGGCCGCGCTGGACGCCACGCCCGCGATCAGTGAGGCCGACGGGCAGGAGTTGTTCACGGCGCTGTCGCGGGTGGCGGCGCACATGGTGAACACGCCGGCGCAGGCGGGCGCGGCAGAGGCCTGACCGGCGGCTTGGGGAGCAGTGCCGGGAGCCGCAAACTGGACAACTCTTTGCAATTGACTAGTAGGGTTCGTGCGCGTTCATGGGCCCGTTTTCTACACTGCGCAGCATGACCCAGTCGCAACCCAACATCGAAACCCTCCGCGCCGAGGTCGATTCGATCAACCGTGAACTCTTGACCCTGCTGTCCCGCCGGGGCGCCGTCGTCGCGCAGATCGGTCACGCCAAGACGCAAGAAGGCCGCCCCAACCACTACGACCCGGCCCGCGAGGAACAGCAGCTCAAGGAAATCGAGTCCCTGAACCCCGGCCCGTTCACCGGCGCGGCCGTGAAGGCGATCTTCAAGGAGATCTTCAAGGCCAGCCTGGCGCTGGAGGAAAGCAACGACAAAAAGCAGCTGCTGGTCTCCCGCAAGGTCAAGAGCGACGACACCGTGCTGGACATCGACGGCGTGCGCATCGGCGGGAACGCCGCACCCGTGATCATCGCCGGGCCGTGCAGCATCGAGAGTGAAGAGCAGATGGAACAGACGGCCACGTACCTGGCGGGCAAAGGGATCAAGATCCTTCGCGGCGGCGCGTACAAGCCCCGCACCAGCCCCTACGGCTTTCAGGGCATGGGCGTGGACGGCCTGATCATCGGGAACCACGTGGCAAAAGAACACGGCATGCTGTTCATCACGGAAGTCATGGACACCCGCGACGTGGAGATCGTCGCCGAGTACGCCGACATCCTTCAGGTCGGGGCGCGCAACATGCATAACTTCGCGCTGCTGCGCGAGGTGGGCCGCGCCCGCCGCCCGGTTCTGCTCAAGCGTGGCCTGAGCGCCACCATCGAGGAGTGGCTGTACGCCGCCGAGTACATCCTCTCGGAAGGCAACAACGAGGTCATCCTGTGCGAGCGCGGCATCCGCACGTACGAGAAGTGGACCCGCAACACCCTGGACCTGAGCGCCGTGGCCATCGCCAAGCAGGAAACGCACCTGCCCGTGATCGTGGATGTCACGCACGCTGCCGGCCGCCGTGACCTGCTGATCCCCCTGGCAAAAGCCGCGCTGGCCGTGGGCGCCGACGGCATTCACGTCGAAGTGCACCCCAACCCCGCCACCGCCCTGAGCGACAACGAGCAGCAGCTAGACTTCGCCGGCTACGACAAGTTCAGCGACGCGCTGGCCAGCATGCTGAAACTGCCTACTACCGTCTGATACACCTTCCAGGCTGATACGGACTCCGGTGAAATGGTTTGACACACCATCGCACCGGAGTCCGTATCAGCTGGGTGCGACTTCGCGGGCGTGGCGGGTGTCGGTGGAAGGGCCGGCCAGCGGGAAGGTGTGGAGTTCCTGCACCTCGCCGCGTTCCTCGCGGGTCAGACTCAGGGCCTGCACGGTGAAACTGGTCAGGGGCGGCTCGAACTGCTGCACCTCGTTCCACAGGTACCCGGCCGCCCAGGGCAGCACGCCCAACGCCAGGGTCAGGTGCGGGCGGTACAGGTCGCCGTCGTACTGGGCGCGGCTGGACGGCCCGACCTGCATGCAGCGCTCGTGCAGGTCTCGCAGGTCGCTGCTCAGGTGGCACTCCAGGAAGATCACGCCCTGCAACTGTTTCCAGCCCTTGATCTGCACGGTCAGTTCGCTCTGGCCCCGCAGCGCCTCCCGGCATGCCCGGACGAGTTCCGGGCCGCTCAGGGGCGTCTGGAAGGGCGCGCGGAGGTTCAGGTGCGGGAGGCCGAACCCGCTGACGTTCAGGCGTTTCTGGGTGCGGCGCATCCAGGTGTCCAGCGCTTCGGGAGGCCACGCGACGATGGAGTGCAGCGCGCCGGGTGCGGGGTCGGCCCTGGGCGTGGTCATGGGGTGGGCGAACCGACCCGGTAGCGGCAGTTACCCTGCCCGCAGGCCATGCGGGTCTCGCGTTCCACCGGGACGCCCAGCAGCGCGGCGTACAGGGTCTGCTCGGCCGCGCACAGCTGCGCGTACTGCCGCGCGACGGTCAGGTTCGGGCAGTTGCGCTGCGTGAAGTACCACTGCTCGCCTTCCTGGTGGACCACGGCGTCGAAGCCGTGCCGGTTCAGGCGGGTCACGAGGCCCTGGATGCGCTCACCCAGCGGCAGGTGGGCCGGGACGTCCTGCACGAAGTGCGAGATGATCTCACTGTTGCGGGCGTCCAGAACTTTCAAGACGGCGCCCTCGCCGAACAGGCGCTCGATGTGCCGCAGGACGTCCACGCACAGGCTGGAGTACGTTTTCGGGAAGGCGGCCTCGCCGCGCTCGGTCAGGACGAACACGTGCTGGGGTCGGCCCCGCCCGCCGGGACGCTCGGTGCGCGCCTCGATCAGGCCCTGCTCCTGCAGGTCGCACAGGTGCCGGCGGGCTGCCGGGACGCTGACCTCCAGTCCCTGCGCGAGGTCCTGCGCGGTCTGCGGACCGTGACGTTTCACGAGTTCCAGCAGGCGGGTCTTGGTGCGTTCCGGCGGGGCGGGTGGGGGGGCGGCCAGGGCGGTCATACGACGGTGAGTTGATCGGGCAGCTCAGCCAGGGACTGCGACAGGGCGCGGACACTGACCTGCCCGGCGAGATTGCGGGCCACCTGGATCAGGGCCTGGGCGGCCACCGATTCCGGGTGGGCCAGGACGGCCGGGGTGCCGCGGTCGCTGTCCTGACGCACGTCGATGTCGATGGGCACCTCGCCCAGCAGCAGGTACTCCTCGCCCAGCTTGCGGCTGCCGCCCCGGCCGAACAGGTCGTAGGTGTGCCCGGTGTCGGGCGCCACGAAGTAACTCATGTTCTCCACGACCCCCAGCACGGGCACGCTGGCCTTGCGGAACATGTCGATGGCGCGGGCCGCGTCGATCAGCGCGACGTCCTGCGGGGTGGTGACGATCACGGCGCCCGTGACCTGAATGGTCTGGGTGAGCGAGAGCTGCACGTCCCCGGTGCCCGGGGGCAGGTCCACGATCAGGTAATCGAGTTCGCCCCAAGCGGCGTCCTTCAGGAACTGCTGCACGGCCGAGTGCAGCATTGGGCCGCGCCACACCAGCGCCTGACCGGCCGGCGAGAGGTTGGCCATGGACACGAATTTCACGCCGTGCGCCTCGATGGGCTGCATCTTGCGCTCCGCATTCGCGGTGACTTTCGCGCCGCCCTGACCCATCATGTGCGCCACGCTGGGGCCGTACACGTCGGCGTCCAGCAGGCCCACGCGCGCGCCGTCCCGGGCGAGGCTGGCAGCGACGTTCACGGAGACGCTGCTCTTGCCCACGCCGCCCTTCCCGCTGCCGATCAGCAGGACGTGTTTCACACCGGGCAGGGCAGGCTGGGCGGGGGGGCGAACCATGGCCCCGAACGTCACATTGACGCCCGTGACGCCGGGGACGGCCATGACGGCCTCGCGGACGTCGCCCTCGATCTTGCCTTTCAGGGGGCAGGCGGGCGTGGTGAGGTTGACCTTCACGCTGGCCACACCCGCCTCGACACTGACCTGCTCGATCATGCCGAGGGAAACGAGGTCACGGTGGAGTTCCGGATCATTCACGGTGCTCAGGGCGGCCATCACGGCTTCACGCATATCCCGCAATTAGTACCGCATACGCGGGAGCGCGGCAAGCCACGCCGTCACAGTACGCTCATATGATACGGACTACCGCTGCATTCCACCACAGTCGGAAAAGCGCCGCCTGCGGCTCCATACCGCGAAGGGGCGTCTTCCCTTCCTCCTCGCGTCCGCTCGGATTGATTCAGAACTGCAGCGAATCAATCGCAGTCCGTATGACCGGCTCCTGCAGGCTCGCGGGGCGGCCGGTGGGGCGCGCGTGGAGGCGGGCACAGCGGCCCTTATAATGACCGGCGTGAAGCCCATAGGCCCTTACGTGGCCGCCCGCGAACTGCCGGGCCGGACAGGCAGTCCGGTCCGCACGCTGCGCGCCACCGACCGACTGACGGGAATGCCGGTGCTGCTGCACGTGCTGCCCTACCCGCTGACCCTGCCGGACCTGCCGGACCACCCGGCCCTGCTGAGCGTCGTGGACAGCGGCATGGACGGTGATCAGGCGTACGTGGTGACGGAATTGCCGCTTCAGGCGCGCCCCGCCGACGACGCCCTTCTGACGGCGCGCGGCGCGCTGGCCGCCCTGAGTGCCCTGCACGAGCGCGGCCTGACGCACGGCGGCCTGCACGCCGCGCAACTCTGGAGCGTGGACGGGCGCGTGCTGCTGGCCGGGGCTGGCCTGCCCTGGGGCGGCGACCCGCTGCCCAGCGACGACCTGTACGCGCTGGGTGTGCTGCTGGCCGGGATGGGCAGCCTACCGGCCGCGCTGCGCCCCCTGACCGAGCAGCCGGGTTACCTGAGCGCCGCCGCCGCACTGGCCCGCCTGAACAGCGAGGCCGACCACCCGCCCACGCCACAGGCAGTGCAGGAGCAGGGACCGGCAGAGCAGGAAGCCGGACCCTCACAGGCGTGGCCGCAGAGGCCCGCCATCAGCACGGTCAGCCCTGCCAGCGCGGCCACGCCTGAACCGCAGCCGCCATTGGGGGACGGTGCGGGGAACTTCAGGCGCGGACAGGGCCAGGATACGGATGCGGACGCGCCTCTTCCCCCTGCCCCGGTCAGTCCTGCCACGCCGTCGCCCGCGCCGGAACGACCCGAGGCGGGCGGGCGCGGCACCGCGACGGCTGACGACGTACCCGCCGAGCTGGCTCCCGTGACGCCGGACGAGGTCCTCCCCGGTCCAGTCGCGCCTGACCCGGTCACTCCTGCTCCCGAGGCCGCTGCTCCTGCCGCGCCTGACCCGGTCACGCCCAACCCAGTCACACCTAGCCCAGTCACGCCCAGCCCGGCGGGGGACGGGGCGGCCATGACGGCTCCGGGTACGCCTGAAACCCCCCAGGAGCGGCGGCGACGGCAGAACGAGGAGCGGCGCGCGCAGGCGATCCTGGACGCGCAGGCGGCGGCGGCGCGCAAGGCCGAACGGCTGCGGGCCGAGCGTGCCCAGCGACTGGCTGACGGTGGCGGTCAGGATACCCCCATTCAGATCGGGGGCGGACCGGTGGGTGCCGGGGCGGCTGTCGCCCTGGGTGGGGATGACCTGCCCGCCTGGGACGGCCCTTCCGTGGACGGTGAGGCCGCGCCGCGCCCGACGCTGCGGATGCGGGACGTGGACCGCCTGCCGCCGGGCCTGCGCCGCGAGCCTCTGCCGGAACCCGACCCGGAACCGAGCCCGCGTCTCCCGGCCCGCCGAGCGCCAGGTGATCCGATCCGGATCGGCTGGGACGAGGATGAATCCTGGCGGGTGGTGCGCGAGGCTCCCGCCACACCACAGCGCACGCGGCCCCGCCTGCCCCGCTGGACGCTGCTGGTCATGGCGGCCGCGCTGCTGGGCGGGGTGTGGTGGGCGCTGGCTGCCCTGCCGGACCGTGCGCCAGCCCAGCAGGGCAGCCCGCAGCGGGTCACGCCCGCAGTGGAAAGCGCCGCGCAGACCGCCAGCGGAACTGACACTGTGGCGGGCAAGGCGGTGGGCAAGGCGGCGGGCACTGCGGCTCGGAACACGTCAGGCAGCGCAGACGGTTCCGGGTGCTGCCGGGTCGAGTTCCGGTTGCGGGGCGCGCAGGGGCGCACGGTGGGCCTGACGGTGGAGGCCGCGCCGCCCGGAGCGAACCTCGCGCCGGGCGAGGTGCTGGGCCGCGCGCCGGGCACCGTGCAGTTTCCGCTGCCGGGCACGTACCGCCTGCGCGCCAGCGTCAGCGGGTATACGCCAGCCACCCTGAGTGTCACGGTCCCCACGACCAAGCCGCAGATCATCGATCTGGAAAATTGATACGGACTCCGATTGAATGGACTGCAAAGACCGTTCAATCTGAGCGAAGCGAGTGGGAGCGGGGCGGGTTCCGGTCGTGGAGCTGGCAACCTGGTGACGTTCCGGGTTGTCAGTGAAACAAACGGAGCCCGTATGAGACAATCGGTGTGATGAGCGTTGTCATTCTGGATTTCGGCAGTCAATTCACGCGCCTGATCGCGCGGCGGTTCCGTGAACTCGGGGCGTACAGCGTGATCCTTCCCGGCAGTGCGCCGCTGGAACGCATCCTGAGGGAGAACCCGCAGGGAATCGTTCTGTCGGGCGGGCCGAGCAGTGTCTACGACGAGAACGCCCCGAAGCCCGCGCCGGGCGTGCTGGACCTGAACGTGCCGGTGCTGGGCGTGTGTTACGGCATGCAGTTCCTGGCGCAGCAGGCGGGCGGCGACGTGAAACGCGCCGGGAAACGCGAGTACGGCAAGGCCGACCTGACCGAGTACGGCGGTCAGCTGTTCGCCGGGATTCAGGGGGAGTTCGTCGCGTGGATGAGCCACAGTGACTCGGTCACGAACCTCCCAGACGGGTACGAGGTCGTCGCCCGGACCGCCGACACGCCTGTCACGGCCATCGAGAACGCGGTCGCACGCCGCTACGGCGTGCAGTTCCACCCGGAAGTAGTGCACACGCCCAAGGGCGGGCAACTGCTGGGCAACTTCCTGGAGATCTGCGGCGTCACGCGCGACTGGAACGCCGAGCACATCATTGACGAACTGATCGGCGGTGTGCGCACGCAGGTCGGGGACGGCCGGGTGCTGCTGGCTATCAGCGGCGGCGTGGACTCCAGCACGCTGGGCCTGCTGCTGGCCAGGGCGGTGGGCGAGCGCCTGACCGCCGTGTTCATCGACCACGGCCTGCTGCGCCTGGGTGAACGCGAGCAGGTCGAGGCGGCCCTGCGTCCCCTGGGCGTGAACCTGATCACCGTGGACGCCCGCACCGAATTCATGGCGGCGCTCAGTGGCGTGTCGGACCCCGAGCAGAAACGCAAGATCATCGGCCGGGAATTCATCCGCGCCTTTGAACGTGAGGCCCGCACGCACGGCCCGTTCGACTTCCTGGCGCAGGGCACCCTGTACCCGGACGTGATCGAGTCCGCCGGGGGCGAGGGTGCCGCGAACATCAAGAGCCACCACAACGTGGGCGGCCTGCCCGACGACCTGGCGTTCAAGCTGGTCGAGCCGTTCCGCACGCTGTTCAAGGACGAGGTCCGCGAGATCGCGCGCCTGCTGGGCCTGCCGGACGCCGTGCGCATGCGCCACCCCTTCCCGGGACCGGGCCTGGCGATCCGCTGCCTGGGCGCGATCAGCGAGGAGAAACTGGACATCCTGCGCCGCGTGGACGACATCTTCATCAGCGGACTGCGCGAGTTCGGGCTGTACGACGGCTGTTCCCAGGCGCTGGCGATCCTCACGCCGATCAGGTCGGTGGGCGTGATGGGCGACGAGCGCACGTACTCGTTCACGGCGGCGCTGCGGGCCGTTACCACCGACGACTTCATGACCGCCGAGTGGGCCAGACTGCCGTACGACTTCCTGGCGACCATGAGTAACCGCATCGTGAATCAGGTGCACGAGATCAACCGCGTGGTGTACGACATCACAGGCAAGCCCCCGGCGACCATCGAGTGGGAATGATACGGATTCCGATTGATTGGGCGCAGTTCTGAAGCAATCCGAGCGGATGCGAGTAGGAACAGCATACCGATTGGGCGGTATGGAGCCGCAGTCCGTATGACACGAACCCTGGTGTACTGATAGGGACTGCGGTTGAATGGTCTGCAAAACCATTCAACCCGAGCGGACTCTGAGGGCTGCGCCGCAGAGCGGGCACGAGAAGAGCGGGTTCTGGCGGTGGAGCGGGCCACAGCACCGGCCTTGCCTGCGACTGTAAGGAACTGCTCGTCATCGGCCGCGGAACCGCAACGCCCCAACGGGCGCCGGTGCCCGTCCGGGGAACTGCGGTAAACTCTCAGGGTTGCCCCGCGCCTGGCTGGCGGGTGAAGGAGTCGAAATCATGGGTCTTGCTATTGGAATTGTGGGTCTGCCGAACGTCGGGAAAAGCACGCTGTTCAACGCCATCACGCGCGCCGGGGCGCTCGCCGCGAACTATCCGTTTGCGACCATCGAACCGAACGTGGGCCGGGTCACGGTGCCTGACGAGCGTCTGGCCGCGCTGAGCCGCGTGTTCACCAAGGGTGATCGCGTGCCGCCCATCGTCCCGACCTTCGTGGAGTTCGTGGATATCGCCGGACTGGTCAAGGGCGCCAGTCAGGGCGAGGGCCTGGGCAACCAGTTCCTGGCGAACATCCGCGAGGCGGACGCCATCGCGCACGTCGTGCGCTGCTTCGAGGACGGAAACGTCATTCACGTGGCGGGCCGCGTGGATCCCATCGACGACATCGAGACCATCAACACCGAACTGATCCTCGCGGACCTCGGCGGTCTGGAAAAACGCCTCCAGAACCTCCAGAAGAAAGCCAAGAGTAACGATAAGGAAGCCAAGGAACAGGCGGCGCTGGCCGAGCAGATCCTCGCCGTGCTGGGCGACGGCAAACCCGCCCGCGCCGGCACGTACGACGCGCCCATCCCCAAGGAATTCGGCCTGATCACCACCAAACCCGTCATCTACGTGGCGAACGTCGGCGAGGACGACCTGACCCGGGACAACGAGCACGTCCTGAAGGTCCGCGAGTACGCCGCCGCCGAGGGAGCGCAGGTCGTGAAGATCAGCGCGCAGATCGAGGGTGAACTTGCCGAGATGCCCGAAGAGGACGCCCGCATGTTCCTCGATGAACTGGGCGTGCAGGAAAGTGGCCTGGACCAGCTCGTGAAGGTCGGGTACGAGACGCTGGGCCTGATGACCTTCATCACCAGCGGCGAGAAGGAAGTCCGTGCCTGGACCATCCGCCGCGGCGAGACCGCCCCCGAAGCGGCCGGCGAGATCCACAGTGACCTGCAACGCGGCTTTATTCGCGCCGAGGTTATCGAGTGGGAAAAGATGGTCGAAGCCGGAGGTTGGGCCGCCGCGAAAAGCAAAGGCTGGGTGCGTACCGAAGGCAAGGACTACGTCATGAAAGACGGCGACATCATGAACGTCCTGCACAACATGTGAGACGGACTCCGGTTGATTCGGTGCAGTTCCGAAGCAATCCGAGCGAATGCGAGGAGGAACAGCATACGTCCCTTCGCGGTATGGAGCCGCAGGCGGCGCTGTTCCGACCCCGGCGCAGTGGAGCGGAATCCGGATGAGACAAAGAGAACAGCTGAAGGTGGAGCGCTCCGGGCAGGTTGGAGCGCTCCACTTTCATCTTCTCGTTGTTCCCACCGCCTACCGCTTACGTCGCACTTACTTGCCGACGCAGAAGTTACGGAACACGGCGTCCACGATGTCTTCCTGCACGTCGCGGCCGGTCAGTTCGGCCAGGGCGCGCAGGGCTTCTTCCAGTTCGTAGCTGGCGAGGTCGTCCGGGGCGTGTTCGGCGGCGTGGATGTGGTCCAGGGCGCGGCGGGCGGCGTCGGCCTGCCGTTCGGTGGTCAGCCACGCCTCGCCGCGTGCGGCGTCGCCGAGCAGGGCTTCACGGATGGCCCCGCGCAGGTCGTTCAGGCCGGTGCCCTTCACGGCGCTGACGTCCAGGGCGCCGGGGTCAGTCCAGGCGGGGTTCAGGTCGGCCTTGGTGCGCACGCGGATGACGCGGGGGCCACTGCCCGGGTCCAGGGGAAGGGGTTCGCGGGGGGCGCTGCCGTCTTCGAGGGCGAGGATCAGGTCGGCGGCCCCGGCGAGGCTCAGGGCCTGGCGCACGCCGGCCGCTTCGATGGCGTCGGCGGTGTCGCGGATGCCCGCCGTATCGACCAGCGTGACCGGTACGCCCGCGAGTTCCAGGCCTTCTTCGAGGTAGTCGCGGGTGGTCCCGGCCAGGGGCGTGACGATGCTGCGCTCAAAACCCACCAGGGCGTTCAGGAGGCTGCTCTTGCCAGCGTTGGGTCGGCCGATCAGGGCCAGTCGGGCGCCGCGCGTGGCGACCTGCCCGGCACGGGCGGTGCGCAGCAGTTCAGTCAGGTCGTGCGCGGCGGCCGTGAGCGGCTGGGCGCGGTCCTCGTCGGGCACGCCTTCTTCCGGGTAGTCCAGCATGGCCTGCAGGGCGGCCAGGGTGCGGGTGACGTTCACGGCGATCCCCTCCACCCGCCCTGCGAGCGCGCCGGTCAGGCCCAGGGTGGCCTGACGCCGCGCAGCGTCGGTCTGCGCTTCGATCAGGTTCAGCACGGCCTCGGCCTGGGCGAGGTCCAGGCGGCCGCTCAGGTAGGCGCGTAACGTGAACTCGCCGGGGCGGGCGGGGCGGGCGCCGAGTTCCAGGGTGCGGGCCAGCACGCGGGCCAGGACGGCGGGGCTGCCGTGCGTCTGGAGTTCCGCGACGTCCTCGCCGGTGTAACTGCGCGGGCCCCTGAAGATCAGGCACAGGCCCTCGTCGAGGATCTCGCCGTGGTCGCCGGTCAGGTGCCCGAACAGGAAGCGGCCGCCGGGCGTGCGGGACGGGGCGCGCCGTCCCCGGAACAGCCCGTCCGCGACGCGCAGGGCGTCCGGGCCGCTGACACGCACGATGCCCACACCGGCGCTGCCCGGCGCAGTGGCAATGGCGGCGATGGTGTCGGACAGTCCGGAACGCGTCACCCGCGCAGGCTAGCACCGCGCTGGCAGGCGTCACCAGAGCCGCGTGCATGGAGGGGGATGCACGGCGCCTCCGCGTGCAGGTGCCTCCGCGTGCAGCTGCCGCCGCGTGCAGGGGACTGTTCGGCCCTCACCGGGATTCCTTCAGCGGGGTTCCCGGGGGTTCATAGTCGCCCCTCATGGTGTGGCCCTAGCATGCGGTCATGCGTTCAACCGTGCCTTCTGCCCCGCGTCCGGGGCTGCCGTCCAAGCTGTCTGCGCCTCGTGTGTCTGCGCCTTGTGTGTTCCCGCGCGCCGCGCTGCTGGGCGCGCTGCTGTGCGCTCCTGCACTGGCCCAGACCACCCCGGCCGCCACCCCGGCGGCCCCGGCCGCCACTCCGGCCGCTCCGGTCAAGGGCGCGTCGTCGGCGGCCACCAACCGCCCGGTCAGCGCCCTGGCGGTCGAGGTCAGCGCGGTCGTGGGCGGCCGCATCGTGTCCTGCCCGGCGGCGTTGAAGCTCAGCGTGAACGCCGTGTGCCTGTACTCGCAGTCCGGCGCGGCCACGCTGCGCCCCCTGCTGAAAGGCAAACTGGCGGGGCGCGCCGGCGACTGGAAAACCACCGGGAAATCCAGCCTCCTCAGGGCCGCTCCGGCCGCCGGGGGCGCCGCGAACGCCTTCGTGCTGCTCAGCCCCATGAGCGACAAGGAAACGCTGGTCGTGGTGGATAGCCTGAACGTCGTCGCTGCGAGCCCCGCGAAGCTCACGGTACCGGCCGGCGTCACGAAGGGTCAACCGTACGTGCTGGGCAGCGACCTGCTGGGCGTGGTGAAGGTCACGCCGCTGGGCGGCGGAAAGTACCGCCTGAGCACCGAGGACGACGGCCTGCTGACCGTCACGGTCGGGCAGAAGGCCGCGCAGGCCGCCGCTGGCACAGTGGAACTGCCTCTGGCGCCCGCCACGGACGGCAAGAACCTGATCTTCCCACTGGCCGGACTGCGCGCGCTGGGATGCACGGTGACGCCGGAAGGCACCAACCTGACGGTCACCTGCGGGGCCGACAGCGTGGGCCTGCGGCCTATCGTGTTCTGAACCCATACCGGCCCCACGGTGCCGGGTCTCCAGCAACCGTTCAATCCGGGTGCCGGCAGGCCGGATGACCGGCGGATGCAGCCAAACGGGCCGCGTTTACACCCCCTTCATATCCAGCGGGATGGGGGTGTCACCTGCTCCCGCTGGGGGCCTGAAAGCGTCATGATAGGCGGCGAGCCCACACCAACCGGCCCGAGCCCCGGACCGCTTGCGGCGAGCGCCGGGCCGAACTCCCAGGAGGAACCACCATGAGCATCCTTGACCGACTGTCCCGACTGCTGCGCGCCAACGTGAACGACCTGATCTCCCGCGCCGAGGATCCCGGCCTGATCATCGAGCAGGCCCTGCGTGACATGCGCGCCGCGTACGCCGAGGCCCGCAGCGAAGTGGCCGACGCCATGAGCCAGAACGCCAAGCTGGACCGTGAGGCGGGCAGCAACCGCCGCATGGCCGCCGAGTACGAGAAGAAAGCCGAGGAAGCCCTGCGCGGCGGCAGCGAGGACCTGGCCCGTGAGGCGCTGAGGCGCGCCCAGAACGCCAAGGACCTCGCGGCGGGCTTCGAGGAGCAACTCTCGCTCCAGAGCAGCACGGTCGAGCAACTGAAAACGCAGTTGCGCGCCCTGGAAGCCAAGATCGACGAACTGGAAAGCAAGAAGAGCCTGCTGGCCGCGCGTCAGAAGACCGCGCAGGCCAGCGCGACCCTGGACCGCGTGTCGGGCTTCGACAAGGCGGGCGGCGCGGTGGACGCCTTCGAGGAGATGGAAGCGAAGGTGTCGGGCATGGAAGACCGCAACCGCGCCATGGGTGAACTGCGTAAGGACAATGACTTCGACGCGCAACTCAAGGACCTGGGCCGCACCCAGGCGCTGGACGACGCCATGGCGGCCCTGAAGGCCAAGGTGTCGGCCGACAAGAGCTGACCCCCCCATGAAGGGGCAGGCGGGGCGGCGGCCCTGGCCCCCCTGCCCCTGCTGCTGCCGCCCGCCGCCTTGCCGGGTGGTGAAGGAGGCGGGCGGCTCCCTTCGCGTGCCGATCCATGATCGCCTGCTCCTTTCCCTCTGATGGCGCTGGTGCCAGTCCAGGTTGCTTGCTGCACGGGCTGTCTCCGCACCGGGAATGCCGGGCACGGTTCGGGCGCAATCGGCGTTATCAGGCAGATGTCATGTTTCCTGACAGAATAGGTCGGATGAAGCGGTTTACCCTGAAGGACATGCGCGGCCTCCTCCGTTCCCGACCTACCCCTGCCCCGCGCCGGTTCCCGAAACCGGGGGCGTGGGTGTCGTCCCTTCTGGTCCCGGGGTTCCTGCTGCCAGTCCTGCTGGGAGCCTGTGCTCCGGCCACCACGTCGCCGGGCACGGTGCAGGCGAGTACTCCCGTGGCCGACGTGTCGTTCTACCCGCTGGAAAGCGGCCTGGCGTGGTCGTATCTGCTGGAGGGCGAGGTGACAGGCACGGCGCCGTACGTGCTGCGCTCGCTGGGGCCCACCGTGTTCGCGGGTCAGAAGGTCCTGTCGTTTCAGTTGACGGGGCGCGGCGCGGACCAGACGTGGTTCCGCACGGTCAGCGCGGGCGGCGTGCAGCTGCTGGGCCTGCGCAAGCCCGGCGTGAACGTCCGGCTGGACCCGCCGTGGCAGGAATTCCCGGCCGAGGGCGCGTGGCGGCCGGGGCTGACCTGGCAGGGCCAGAGCGAGATCACCATCAGCGGCGATGACGGCGCAGTACAGAAAAAGGGCGTGCTGACCTACAGTTACGTGGTGCAGGAACGGCGGACCGTGCAGACGCCGGGCGGGAAGTTCGACGTGTGGGCCGTGACCCGGCAGATCAGCGATACGGTGGGCGGCCTGTTTCCCGCCACGCAGCAGCTGTGGTTCGCGCCGTTCGTGGGTGAGGTCCGAACGCCCGAGGGCCTGCTGCTGACCGCCCGTAATTTCGCTGCTCGCCCAGGAGGTCAGTAAATGAGCCCCGAGTTCATCCTTCCGTCTGCTTCCAGTACCCCCCTGCTCGACCGCGTGAATAGCCCGGCCGACCTCAAGCGTCTGTCGCGTGAGCAGTTGCCCGCGCTGTCGCAGGAACTGCGCGACGAGATCGTGCGGGTCTGCTCGGTGGGCGGCCTGCATCTCGCCTCCTCGCTGGGCGCCACGGACCTGATCGTGGCGCTGCACTACGTGCTGAATTCCCCGCGTGACCGGATTCTGTTCGACGTGGGGCATCAGGCGTACGCGCACAAGATCCTCACGGGCCGCCGTGACCAGATGGCGACCATCAAGAAAGAGGGGGGCCTGAGCGGCTTTACCAAGGTCAGCGAGAACCCGCACGACGCGATCACCGTCGGGCACGCCAGCACCAGTCTGGCCAATGCGCTGGGTATGGTCATGGCGCGTGACGCGCTGGGCCAGGATTACAAGGTCGCGGCCGTGATCGGTGACGGCAGCCTGACCGGCGGCATGGCCCTGGCGGCACTGAACACCATCGGGGACATGGACCGCCGCATGCTGATCATCCTGAACGACAACGAGATGAGCATCAGCGAGAACGTCGGCGCGATGAACAAGTTCATGCGGGGCCTGCAGGTGCAGAAGTGGTTCCAGGAAGGCGAGGGCGCGGGCAAGAAAGCCATGGAGGCCGTCAGCAAACCGCTGGCCAGTTTCATGAGCCGCGCCAAGAGCTCCACGCGGCACTTCTTCGATCCGGCCAGCGTGAACCCCTTCGCGGCGATGGGCGTGCGCTACGTCGGCCCGGTTGACGGGCATGACGTGCAGGAACTCGTGTGGCTCATGGAACGCCTCGTGGATCTCGACGGGCCGACCATCCTGCACGTCGTGACCACCAAGGGCAAGGGCCTGAGTTACGCCGAGGCCGACCCGATCTACTGGCACGGCCCCGGCAAGTTCGACCCGGGCACCGGCGAGTTCAGCGCCAGCAAGGCGTACTCGTGGAGCGCCGCGTTCGGGGACGCCGTGACGGAACTGGCCGCGCGCGACCCCCGCACCTTCGTGATCACGCCCGCCATGCGCGAGGGCAGCGGTCTGGTCGGGTACTCGAAGGCGCACCCGCACCGTTACCTGGACGTCGGGATTGCCGAGGAGGTCGCCGTGACCGCCGCCGCCGGGATGGCCCTGCAGGGGCTGCGGCCGGTCGTGGCGATCTACTCGACGTTCCTGCAACGCGCCTACGATCAGGTGCTGCACGACGTGGCCATCGAGAACCTGAACGTAACGTTCGCCATCGACCGGGCCGGGATCGTCGGCGCGGACGGCGCGACGCACAACGGCGTGTTCGACCTGAGTTTCCTGCGCTCCATTCCCGGCGTGCGCGTGGGCCTGCCGAGGAACGCGGCGGAACTGCGCGGCATGCTGCAGTACGCGCAGACGCACGACGGTCCCTTCGCCATCCGCTACCCGCGCGGCAACACCGAACCCGTCCCCGAAGGCCACTGGCCGGACCTGGAGTGGGGCACCTGGGAGCGCGTGCAGGCCGGGACCGACGTCGTCATCCTGGCGGGCGGCAAGGGCCTGGAGTACGCGCTCAAGGCCGCCGCCGATCTAGACGGCGTGGGCGTCGTGAACGCCCGCTTTGTCAAGCCGCTCGACGAGACCATGCTGCGAGCGGTGGCCCGCAGCGCCCGCGCGATCATCACGGTCGAGGACAACACCGTGGTGGGCGGCTTCGGCAGCGCCGTCCTGGAATTCCTGAACGCCGAGGGTATCAAGACCCCCGTGCGCGTCCTGGGCATCCCCGACGAATTCCAGGAACACGCGACCGTCGAGAGCGTCCATGCCCGCAGCGGCATCGACGCGCAGGCCATCCGGACCGTCCTCGCCGAGCTTGGCATGGACGTCCCGCTCGGGGTGTAGCAGGTTGATGGTCGATAGTTGATGGAAGGGAGCCGACCCTCTATCAACCATCAACTTTCAACCATCTACTCCCTGACCTCGCCGTTGCCTTCCACGACCCATTTGGTGGTCGTCAGTTCACGCAGGCCCATGGGGCCGCGGGCGTGGAGTTTCTGGGTGCTGATGGCGACCTCGGCGCCCAGGCCGAGCTGTCCGCCGTCGTTGAAGCGGGGGCTGGCGTTCACGACCACGGCGGCCGAGTCCACGTCCTGCACGAAGCGCCGGGCCTGCGCGTCGTCGCGGGTAAGGATCACGTCGGTGTGGTTGCCGTGCGTGGCGATGAAGTCCAGCGCCTCGTCCAGGCTGGCCACGGTGCGGACGCTGGCGGTCAGGGCCAGGAATTCCGTGCCGAAATCGGCGTCTGTGGCGGGCTCGGCGGTGATTCCGGCGGCGCTGAGCACGGCGTGGGCGGGCGGGTCGGCGCGCAGTGTGACGCCGCTGGCGTGCAGCTCGCGGGCAATGGCGGGCAGGGCGTCCAGGGCCTGCTCGTGGATCAGCAGGGTGTCCAGGGCGTTGCAGGCGCTGGGTTTCTGCGCCTTGGCGTTGTGGATGATCGCGGCGGCGCGCGCCCGGTCGGCCGGGTCACGCGTGAAGCTGGGGTCCAGGTAGATGTGCACCACGCCGATGCCGCCCACGATGACGGGCACCGTGGCGTTCTCGACGCAGTAGCGGTGCAGGCCCGCCCCGCCGCGCGGGATGATCGCGTCGACCAGATCATCGAGTTTCAGGAGTTCGAGCATGCGTTCGCGGGCCGGGTCGCGGATGACCTGCGCGGCGTGCGCCGGGAGGTTCTGTTCGCGCAGCGCCGCGTGGATAACTTCTTCCAGCGCGGCGTTGCTGCGCACGGTTTCCCGTCCGCCGCGCAGGATCACGGCGTTCCCGCTCATGATGGCCAGCGCGGCCACGTCCACCGTCACGTTCGGTCGGCTCTCGTAGATGACGCCCAGGACACCCAGCGGCACGCGGCGGGTGCTGACGCGGATACCGCTGGGTTGCGTGCTGGGCGGGGTGGTCTCGCCGACCGGGTCAGGCAGGCGCGACACGGCCTGTACGTCGGCGGCCACGGCGTCCAGGGCGCGCTCGTCCAGGCGCAGTCGGGCCACCATCGCCTCCGGCAGTCCGCTGGCCTGGGCGGCCTGTACGTCCTGCGCGTTGGCCGCCAGAATCGCGCCCGCATGGGCGCGCAGTCCGGCCGCGATGGCCTGCAGGGCCGCGACCTTGCGGTGCGTGGGCAGGGACCGCAGCACGCGCGCGGCGGCGCGGGCCTGCACGCCCATCAGACGGACACTGGTGGGCTGCGCTCCGGTGGACTGTGAATCGTGCGGGAGGCTGGACGGCTGCGCGGCGCTCATACCCCCGAGGGTAGCAGCGTGGCCCGGCCCGCGTGACGGCGCGGAGTAGGCAGCCGCCGCGCCGGTTCAGCCGACCGTACGGCGGGGCGCGACATGCAGCAGAGCCTGCGCCAGCGCGTGCGGGTCGTGGCGGGCCTGACCGTGTTGCAGGAGCGGGCGCGGCACGCAGCGGCCCCGCAGGTCCCAGCTGGCACCTTGCAGCGTCAGCAGGTGCGCGCCCTGTGCGGCGTACCGGTCCAGCACGTCGCTGGGCGGCGTGGCGCTATTCACCAGAACGCAGTCCGGCGTGCGGCCCAGGTGCCGCGTGATGGCCTGCACGTGCCCTTCGAGGCTCAGGTTGTCGGTCTCGCCGGGTTCGGTCATCAGGCTCGCCACGTACACCAGCGGAGCGCCGGACTCGCGCACGGCGCGGGCGATGCCGGGGACCAGCAACGCCGGAATGATGCTGGTGTACAGGCTGCCGGGTCCCAGGATGATCTGCTCGGCGCTGTGAATGGCGGCCAGGACCTCGGGCAGGGTCGGCAGGTCCGGTGGGTCCAGGGTGACCCGGGTGATGGTGGCCTCTCCCACCTGCGGCGCGAACTGACTTTCACCGCGTATCACGCGCCCGTCACTGAGGTGGGCGACCAGCGTGGCGGGGCGCGTGGTGGCCGGGTAGACCTTCCCGCGAATGCGCAGCACCTCGTGAATGTCCTTCATGGCGGCGCTCAGGCCGCCCTGCTCCTCGCTGAGCGTGGCCAGCATCAGGTTCCCGAAGGTGTGCCCTTCGAGGCCCTCGCCGCGCCGGAAGCGGTGCAGCAGCAGGCGGGCCATGACGGGGCTGTCGCTCAGGGCGGCGTAGCAGTCGGTCAGGTCGCCGGGCGCGACCATGTCCAGCGCCTCGCGCAGGCGGCCGCTGCTGCCCCCGTCGTCCGAGACGGTCACGATGGCCGTGGTGTTCCCGGTGTGGGCGCGCAGGCCAGAAAGCAGGTTGGACAGGCCCGTCCCGCCGCCCAGCGTGACCAGGTGCGGGCCGCGCGCCAGGTTGCGGCGTTCGTACAGCACGTCCACCGTGGTTTCCGGGGCGGTGCCCATGCCCCGCAGGACCGAGCGGTTAAGCATCATGATGCTCCACAGCGCCCCGGTCAGTGCCAGCAGCATGATGGCCGCGCCGCCCATGTACAGCGGCATCCGTTCCGGCGTGACCAGGGCGTTCACCCAGAGGATCCAGCGGGTCGCCGTGAAGTGCAGCGGGCCGGTCCAGGTGAAGTGCAGCACGCCCACCCCGCCCACGAGCGTGCAGATCACGAACAGGGTCAGCCAGCGCTTCACGCCGATGCCGGGGGCCATCCACATGCGGGCGCGGCGGCTGCGGCGGTACAGTCCCGGTTTCAGGCGCTCACGGCGCGACAGGGTCGGTTCGGCCGGGGCGGGGTCTGGCACGCGGGCGTCCCGTTGTGGGGGCGGCTGAGTCACCCGTGCGCGCCGACCTTCATGTCGCGGTGGTCCATGACGTCCACGTTCAGGTCCCTGAGGTCCTGGGCCAGGCGGGCAGTGACCGCCACGCTGCGGTGCTGCCCGCCGGTGCAGCCGATCCCGACCGTGTAGCCGTGACGGCCCGTGGCGCGGGCGCGCTCGGCGGCGATCCGCACGAAGTCCCGCAGCTCCGCGTAGAACGTCTCGGCGTCCTGCCCGGCGAAGGCGTAGGCGGCCACCTCGGCGTCCAGGCCGGTCTTGGGACGCAGGGCGGGGTCGTAGTAGGGGTTGGGCAGCGAGCGCACGTCGAGGATCATGTCCACGTCTCGGGGGGGCGCGTGCTTGAAACCAAACGACATCAGGCGCAGGTGAAAATCGTGTTCCAGTCTGAACAGTTGCAGCACGCGGCCGCCCAGGTCCTTGGCACTCAGGTCGGTGGTGTCGATGACGGTGTCGGCAATGGCGCGCAGCGGGGCCAGCAGCTCACGTTCCCGCGCAAAGTCCAGCATCAGGTTCTCGCCCAGCGGGTGCTCGCGGCGCGTGAAGTTGTACCGCTTGAGCAGCACGTCCGCGTTCGCCTCGAGGAACAGCACGCGCAGGTCCTCGCGGCGGCGCGACAGGCGCGTGTAACTGGCTTCCAGGGCGTCCAGGAAGTGGCGGGTGCGGGCGTCGGTACTGATCGCCACGCGGTCCAGGCCGCGCGCCTCCACGAGGTCGTGCATGGCCCCCCACAGTTCCGGGGGCAGGTTGTCCGTGATGAAAAACCCGGCGTCCTCCAGGGTGCGCAGAACGGTGCTTTTTCCACTTCCGGACAGGCCAGAGACCACGACAAACGGCATGTGGTCAGTCTAGCCTGCCCCGGTGCAAATACTGGCCCGGTGCGAGTACTGGCCCGGTGCGAGTACTGGCCCGGTGCGAGTACTGGCCCGCTGAGGGGGTCGGTCGGCCTCTGCCCGGTTCAACAGCGACCCCGCCGGGCAGGGGGCCGGGCGGGGTCGGGGGCTGGGGCTGGGGCGGGGCAGGTCGGGAGGGCGGGGCGGTGGGTCAGCGGACGCGGGTGCCGCTGGGCAGGTCCAGGCCGGTGCCGATCAGGTCCAGGTTGCCCTGGTCGTCCTCGGCGGCGAGGATCATGCCCTGCGACTCGATGCCGCGCAGCTTGGCGGGCTTCAGGTTGGCGACCAGGATAACCTTGCGGCCCACGAGCGCCTCGGGTTCAAACCACTGCCGGATGCCACTGACGACCGTGCGGGTTTCATCACCGAGTTTGACCGTGAGTTTCAGGAGCTTGTCGGCCTTGGCGACGGCCTCGGCCGCCAGCACCTCCGCGACGCGCAGGTCAATGCGGGCGAAATCTTCGATGCCGATCAGCGTATTGCTCGTCTCGGTCGCCTGGGGGGCCGGGCTGGGGGCGGCGGCGGTGGGGGCCGGAGCGGTCGTGACCGTTTCAGGAGCAGTCTGGGTCATGGGTTTCTCTTTCCTGGCGGGCTTCGGGGCGCTCGCGGCGGGGGTGGGGACTACCCTGGGTTCGGGTTTCGGGAACAGGACCGGGCCGCCCACCACGCGCGTACCGGCGGGCGTCAGGCCCCAGGCGGGCGCCAGGGCGTAGGTCTGACCGGCCAGTCCCAGCTGGGCTCGCAGTTCGCGGGCCTTGGCGGGAATCACGGCTTCCAGGGCGACGCTGGCCACGCGCAGGCCCTCGGCGGCCGTGTACAGCACGGTATCCAGTTGGCGCTGGGTGTCGTCACTCTTGGCCAGGTTCCACGGGGCACTCTCGGCAATGTAGCGGTTGAGGTCCCGAACGAAGTTCATGGCGGCCTCGATGGCCATGTTGATCTTCAGGTCGTTCACCAGCGCCAGGATCTGGCCGGGCAGAGCCAGCGCGGCCGCCTCGATGCTCCGGTCGCGGTCCGTGAGGTCCTGCGCGGCGGGGACGACGCCACCCCGGTACTTCTGGATCATGCTGATGGTGCGTGAGAGCAGGTTGCCCAGGTCGTTGGCGAGGTCGCTGTTCAGGCGCGAGATCAGGATGCCCTCGCCGTAGGGGCTGTCCGCGCTGAGGGTCGCCTCGCGCAGCAGGGTGTAGCGGATCGCGTCCACAGAGTACTCCGCGACGAGCGCTTCGGGGTCGATGGCGTTCCCGAGGCTCTTGCCCATCTTGCGGCCGTCCTCGGCGAGGATGTGGCTGTGCACGACCAGCCGGCGGTACATGGGCAGCCCGGCGGCGCGCAGCATGGTGGGCCAGAACACCGCGTGCGGCTTGAGGATGTCCTTGCCGATCACGTGCCAGGCGGTCCCGCTGACGCTGGCGTCCTGGCCGTTACTGACGAGCGGCGTGAGGTAACTGAGCAGCGCGTCGAACCACACGTACGTGACGTGATCGGCGTCCCAGGGCAGTTCGACGCCCCACGGCACGCGGTTTTTCGGGCGGCTGATGCTGAGCGGCCCGATGGGTTCTTTCAGCATTTCCAGGACTTCGTTCCGGTACCCGGCGGGCTGGATCAGGTCGGGGTGCGTCTGGAGGTAGTCCAGCAGCCACGGCTGGTACTTTTCCATGTTGAAAAAGTAGTTCGCCTCGCGCCGCAGTTCCGGGGGGTCCTTGTCGCCGGGGAAGCGGCGGACACCGTCGGGGTTCTCGACGAGTTCCTTCTCGGTGACGTAGCGTTCCGCGCCCACCGAGTACAGGCCCTCGTACTCGGCGAAGTAGATGTCCCCGGCGTCGTACACGCGCTGGAGGATTTCCTGCACGAAGCGCTTGTGCCGCGCGGAGGTCGTGCGCACGAACTCGTCGTAGCTGATGCCCAGGTTCTTCCACAGGCCCTGAAAGGCGCGCTCGGAGAGGTCGTCCACGAGCTCCTGCGGGGTCACGCCAGCCTTGGCGGCGGCCTTGCTGATCTTCTCGCCGTGCTCGTCGGTACCCATCACGAACGTCACAGGCAGGCCCGCGAGGCGCTGGTAGCGGGCGATGGCGTCGGTCAGGATCTTCTCGTACACGTGCCCGATATGCGGGGCGCCGTTGGCGTAATCGATGGCGGCCGTGATGAAAAACGGGGTGGATGGTGCTTGACTCATGAGTTCCCTTCCTTCCCGACCGGCACCCTGATGAGAGGAGGGTCGGGCAACCCTGCCAGAATACGGAATTTTACGGGTCGGTCATGCCCTTCGGTCCACCATCCCTGCGGCTGCGCCAGTCCGCCCGGCCCGGAGGCTGCGTGGATACGGACTCCACTGGACCGGCGTGCAACACCCCTGCCGTCCAAGTGGACACGCAGAACTGCGCCGCCCAGCGGGTACGAGCAGAGCAGGCGGTCGTGGGCTGGTCACCCCGTTCGTGGGCAGGTTGTGAACGGCACAGTCGGCAGTCCGTATCAGGCGGCGTGATCCGGCATTCGCCGTCCGGGGATCGGCGAGGAGCTGGGGGCGGCGCAGCAGGGTCGGTGCGTCATGGGTTCACTGTACCGGGCGGGCACGGGAAAACGGACAGGCCATCTGGCCTGCCGGAACCCCACCTGATAGGGATTCCGCTCCATACCGCCCAATCCGTATCTTGCTCCCTCTCGCATCCGCTCGGATTAAGTACGTTGAAGCGGGAAAGCGCCGGAACCTCTCCATTCCCGCTTCAACGCACCTGCCTGACCGACCGGAGAAGCGCCGCGCGCGTGGCTTTCAGTCGGCGCTGCGCTGCCAGACTCGGGGGAACCTTCAGTTCAGCCGTAACCCGAACGTCATGGCGCCCGGCGAGCTGGACAGTTCCGTGCAGGTCAGTTCCGTGCGGGCCAATTCCGTTCGGTTCAGTTGCCTGAAACCCAGGTGCCGGTAAAAGCCCTGGGCGTTCACGTTGCGCGCCCCGACGCCCAGGTGCACGCCGGGGGACCCGGCGCCGCGCAGCGCCCCCAGCAGGGTGTGCATCAGGGCGCGGCCCCGCCCGCCTCCCTGAACGCGGGGCAGCAGGTTGATGTGCAGGTGCGAGGGGTACGCGGTCAGCAGCTCGCGCGGCGCGTGGGGCGGGTGGTGGATCAGGTGCGCGATTCGCTGGTCCGGGGTGCGCCCGGGTGGCGGCGTGGTAGCCGGGTCGGGGTATGCGCTGCGCAGCGCGGGCCACCACGCGCGTTCCAGGGTGTCCTCGAAGGCGGCGGTGTCCGGCGCGCCCAGCACGTACCCGCCCACGCCCAGGTCGTCTTCCAGCACGAAGGCGAAGTCTGGCGCGAAGCTCAGGTACGGCGCGGCGTACACCCTCCCCAGCAGCAGCGGGTCGCGGTACAGGTGGGTGGCGTCCTGGCCGCTGTCCCCGGTGTGCAGGCAGACCGCGTTCAGGGCGGCGCGGTCGGATTCGCGGGCGGGGCGCAGGGTGACCATGCTCCGTAGTGCAGCACACCAGCGGGCCGGGTGGGGCGCGGGGTGGTACGAACCGGTCGCTTCCCGCTGTTTCTGTTCAGAGCGGAATGTACACTGGGAGGGATGATTGCTTACCTGTCCGGCGTGGTCCGGGAAGTGCGGGATACCAGCGCCGTGGTCGTGACGGGCGGCGTGGGCTACGAGGTGCAGTGCCCGGCGGGCACGCTCGCGAAGATGACGGTCGGGCAACCCACCGAACTGAACACCCGCTTCGTGGTGCGCGAGGACGCCCAGATGCTGTTCGGCTTCGCGGACGCCGACAGCGTGCGCCTGTTCGACTTGCTGACTGGCGTGAGCGGCGTGGGGCCGCGCATGGGACTGGCGATGCTGTCGGCCATGCCGGTCAGTGCGCTGGCAGCCGGACTGCTGGGCGGCGACGTGAAACTCCTGAGCAGCGTGAGCGGCGTGGGCAAGAAGACCGCCGAGCGGCTGGTGCTGGAATTGCAGAACAAGGTGCCCGAGCATCTGGCGGCCCCGGCAGCGGGCGGCGCGGGTGCCAGACCGGCGCGGGTGGTCACCACGGCCGGGCGTGACGCGGTGGACGCGCTGCTGGCGCTGGGCTTCCGGGAAGCGCAGGTGCGGGCGGTCGTGGCCGAACTGGTGGCGGCCGACGCGGACCTGAGTGCCGACAGCCTGATCCGCCGGGCGCTTGGTCGCCTGCGGTGACTTCCGGGGATCAAGAAGCGCCCTTGCCCGGTGGCGCGCAGCCGCACGCCACCGGGGCAGGCGCCGCGAGTCCGACCCGCGGGGACGGTGCACAGGGCGCTCCGGACGAGCCGACGCAGCGGGTCACGTGGCTGGAACTGTTCTACGACCTGATCTTCGTGGTGGCGTTCGATCAGCTCGCGCTGCGGCTGGGCGACGCGCACACCCCCAAGAACCTGCTGGTGTTCGGCCTGACCTTCACGGCGGTCTGGTGGGCCTGGGCGAACAACACGCTGTTCGCGGCACGCTACGGCAACGAGCGGCTCACCTACCGGCTGGTGACGCTGGCGCAACTGCTGACCCTGACCCTGCTGGCCGTGACGCTGCGCGGCGACCTGAGCGACACCGGCGTGTGGTTCGCCGTGACGTACGGCTTGAATCACCTGTTGCAGGCGGGCCTGTACCTGCGGGCGTCCCGAACGAACACGGCCGATCAGGGCTCGCCGGGCGCTGATCGGGGAACGGGGGACGACCGCGTGGAGGGACGGGCGGTGTTCGCACGGCACATGGCGGGCCTGTTCGCGCTGGCGGCCGCCGTGTGGTTCGCCTCGGCGCTCCTGCCGGGTGGCGGGACCGCGCAGCTGAGCGTGTGGGTGGCTGCCCTGCTGACCGAGGTGGGGCGCGCCCCGCTGATCCGCAGTGGCCAGCAGCACGCCCCGCCGCACGCCGCTCACCTGCCCGAGCGCGTGGGCCTGCTTCAGATCATCGCCCTGGGCGCCATCGTGACCGAGATCGTCACCGGGGGCCGCCAGCAGGCCCTGACTTCTGCCACGCTGCTGCCCGCCATGGGAGGCGTCCTGACCGTCGTGGCGCTGTGGCAGCTGTACTTCTCGCAGGCGCGTGCGCTGCCGCTCCTCGAGACCCGCCGCGCCGGGCAGATCCGGCACCTGCAGGCGTGGCTGTACTCGCACCTGCCGTTCACGCTGAGCGTGGTCACGCTGGGCGTGGGCCTGGGCCACACCCTCAGCAGCGCCGACGCGGCCGAGGACGCCGCGTACCAGAAACTGGTGACGCTCCCGCTGGCCGGGGTCTTCCTGTCGCTGGCCTTCTTGCGACTGAACGCCCTGCGCATCACGCAGCGCACCCGGCGCGACCGCAGCCTGCTGGCCCTGCTGCTGGGCGGGGTATTCGCGGCGGCCCTGGCGTACCGGGACCTGGATACGCCGGGGCTGCTGCTGCTGGTCACGGCCCTGAGCGTCACCGTGGCCGTCGTGGTGTCCACCGACCCCGCCACACGGCGCCTGGCCATCATCGAGGAGCGGCAGGTGGAGGCCACCCCGGGCGACGGTCCGCCTGACCCGACCCGCTGAGCGCGGCGGCGCGACCATTCCTCTACCGGCGATGGCCCTCTACCGGCAGTGGCCCTCACCCGTCATACGGACTGCGGCTCCACTGCGCCCAATCCGTATGCTGTTCCTACTCGCATCCGCTCGGACTGATTCGGAATTACGCCGGATCAATCGGAATCCGTATCAGAGGGTGGCCGGGCGCGCAGGTCGTCCAGGCCCGCGTACCCACCGACGAACAGCGCCATCCGCAGTTCGTGAATGAACTGCCGTAACCAGTCCTCGGCGGCGTCCGCGCTGTCCAGGGCGGGTTCCAGCAGCGGGCGGGCCACGGCCACGACCTGCGCGCCGAGGCTCAGGGCGCGCGCGGCGTCCAGGCCCGTGCGAATCCCGCCCGACGCGATCAGCGGCGTGCCCGGCGCGGCCTGGCGGGCGTCACGGATGGCCTGCGCGGTCGGGATGCCCAGGTCGCACAGGTCCGGCGTGCGCACATGCCCGTAGCGAACGAGTTGCTCGACCCGCGCCCAGCTGGTACCGCCCGCGCCCGCCACGTCCAGCGCCGCAAAACCCGCGCCCGCCACGGCCTGCACGGTGCGGCGGTCCAGGCCGTGCCCGACCTCCTTCAGGATCACCGGGAACGGCAGCGTGGGGACCAGCGCCGCCAGCCGCGCGCTCAGGCCAGCCCAGTTCGTGTCGCCGCCCGCCTGTAGCGCCTCCTGAAGCGGGTTGACGTGAATGGCCAGCGCGTCCGCCCCGACCTCCTGCACGGCCCGCGCGGCGTGCGTGCCGTCGTAACCGAGCAGGAACTGCGCGCCGCCCAGGTTCCCGACAAGCAGGATGTCCGGCGCCCACTCGCGCACCAGGAAACTGGCGCGGGCCGCCGGGCGCTCCAGCATCACGCGCTGCGACCCGAGCATCATGCCGAGGCCCACACGCTGCGCGGCCGTGGCGAGGTTCCGGTTGATGCGCCCGGCCGCGTCGGCCCCGCCGGTCATCGCGCCGATCAGGACCGGGGCACTCAGGGAGCGGCCCAGGAAGCCCGTGCGCAGGTCCACGCGGTCCAGGTCGAGTTCCGGCAGCGCGTGGTACGGCCAGGGCACCCCGTGCAGGCCGGTGCTGCGCGCGGCGTACTGGCTGTCCGGGCGCAGGCACGCCTCGATGTGCCGCAGTTTGCGCTGCTCGATGCCGCCGCCGGCAGTGGTGTCCGGGGCGGCTGGTGGGGTGGACGGGGCGTCGGTCACGCGGTTCAGGGTAACGGGCGCGGCGGGCGCCGGGGGTGGGATTCCCCCCGAACAGAGCCGGCCGACGCGTGCGTGACCGGACCGGCGTGCAGCACGGCAATAACGTGTAGCGTGACACAATGTTGACAGTTCCCGAAACCCGAGGTACTATTCCTGAGCGCTGAGAACGGCAACGAAAGAAACCGCGACTCAGACGCAGAAAGTTCAACCAGAGTAACGCAGGGTAGAGCAGTCTGGTAGCTCGTCGGGCTCATAACCCGGAGGTCGCAGGTTCAAATCCTGTCCCTGCAACCAAACGCCCCCACTCCGGTGGGGGTCTTTCATTGCCTGCCCAGCCCGTTGCTGCCCGCCCCGTTCCTGGCACGGGAACGGTGACGTGCAGCGCGGCGTACTGTACGGCGTGAGTCTCGCCTTCCTGATCTTTCTGGCTGCCTGGGTGACCGGCATGATCGGTACGTTCGTGCCGGCTGTGCCCGCCACCATCATCATCTTCCTGGGGTCCGTCGCCGCGACCCTGGTCGATGGATTCCAGCCGTGGCCGGACCTGCCGTTTCTGCTGACCTTCCTGCTGATCACGGTGGCCATCAGCATGATCGACAACCTCGCCTCGGCCTGGGGGGCACGCCGGTACGGCGGAAGCCCTCAGGCCGTGTGGGGGGCCCTGATCGGCGGTCTGTTCGGTCTGTTCATTCCCTTCGGTCTGATTGTCGGGCCGCTGGCCGGGGCGTTGACCGCGGAACTGCTGCTCGTGCGCAAGCCCCCGCTGGACGCCGCGCGGGCCGCGTTGGGCACCCTGATCGGCCTGCTGGCCGGACTGGCCGCCAAGGTGACCTTGCACCTGCTGATCGGGCTGTACGAACTGTGGCGCCTGTGGGACCCCGCCCACTCCGTTTTCGGCTAAGCGCGGAGCGGAAGCAGCCCGCCCGAGTACCAGGCCCGGGTACGTCACCGTGCCCACTCCGTTTTCGGCTGAGCGCGGAGCGGAAGCAGTACGTCGAAACGGGAATGGAGAGGTTCCGGCGCTTTCCCGGAATCTCGCCCTGTGAGGTTCAAGGTACTTAGCTTCGACCTTCACGTCCCCCCGTACCCCCATTCCATGCCGGGGGCCGTTCCGGTCAACGCTGGAACAGCAGTGGGGCCAGCGCGATGAACCCCACGGCCAGCGCCGGCAGGAGTGGCAGCAGTGCCCCCAGCAGCGCCCGGCCGGGCTGCCCGGTCAACTCACGGAACGCCGGGAAGCTCAGGGCGCACTGCGCGGCCGTGCCCAGCATCGTCACGGCCAGCAGCAGGAACGCGGCGGGCGTGCGGGCCAGTCCCGCCAGTGCCAGCCGCTGCACCGCCTGACTGTCAGTCCCCGCCTGCGCCAGGGCGCCCGCATCCGGCAGCCACGCCTGCCGGGAAGGAGAGAGTGCCACGACCGTCACGAGCAGGTACAGCGGCGCCAGCAGCGCGAAACTCGCGCCGTACACCTCGGCCGCGCGGCCCGCACGACCCGCGCCCAGCCAGCCCAGCAGCCACATCAGCAGGAACGTGAACATCGCCAGGAATGCCCCGCCGATAGCGTTCGTCACATGCACCAGCAGTGGGGAGGCGCCGCCCGCCACCTCGGCCGCCAGGATCACGGAGGGGCGCACCAGCGCCGCGTACGCCACGCCGGACAGGACCGCGCTGAGGACCACCACGCCCAGGTAGCGCCACACGACCGGGTCGGTCGGGGCCAGCCGCCGCGCGAACACGCGTGGGCCGGTCAGGAACTCGGTGGGAAGCGGCGCGGAAGGGCCGGGCGGGGCGCCGGGCGGGCGGGCCGTCCCCTTCGGGCGGCGGGAGGAGCGGGAATCAGGACGGGCCATAAGCACCGCCATGGTAGCCCCACTCATGGTAGCCCCACTCATGGTAGCCCCACCACCATGCGCACCCCCCGCGCGGGCCGCCTCAGCGCACCCGGAGGGCGGCGCGGACCGTGCCCAGCCACTCGGCCACGGACGGGAACGTCAGCAGCAGCGCGCTCAGGCCGAACAGCAGCACCGCCAGGTACGCCCCGCTGAGCCACGGGCCCGGCGCGGACGCTGCCTGCGGGTCGGGTTTCGGGCGCAGCCACAAATGCAGCACGACCAGCACGACCGTTCCGAACAGGGCCGCGCCGATTGCCAGCGGCACCTTCAGGGCCGGGTTGGAGAGCATCTCGGTCGCCTGCGCCGGGTCGGTCGGGAGTCGCCCGGCCAGGAACGCGCCTAGGCTCAGCGCGACAGTGTTGTTCAGCACGTGAATGATCACGGCGTTCCACACGCTGCCCGTATGCTGCGCCACGCGCGCCAGCACGTACGCCAGCGGCAGGATGCCGACCACGCTGACCGGCGCGCCGTGCGCCAGCGAGAACGCCAGCGACGACGTGACCGCCGCCACCCCGAACCCTGCGGCGCGCTCGTGCCCGCGCATCATCAGGCCCCGGAACGCGATCTCCTCGGCGACCGGGACGAGCACGCCTGCCGCCAGCAGGAGCACCCACAGGTCCACGCCGGTACTCAGGAACTGCGGGGTGCTGCCCGCTGTCTCCGGGAACAGCGTCACGAACGCCAGCACGAACGCCCTTGACGCCAGGAACGCCAGCACGAAGGCCGCCACCGCCACGCCCCACGCGGGCGGCGTGCGCCAGCGCACATCCCGCAGCAGCGCGTCCATCGGCCCCCGGAACACGGTCAGGCCCACCAGCACCACCACCGCGAACGCCCCCAGCAGCGACACACCGAGCGGCGCTTTCAGGGACAGCAGCGCCGCCGACACCACGTTCTGAATGATCAGCAGCGCCAGCGCCGCCCGGTTCCCGTCCACGGCCCGCACCCCACGCGGCGCGGGCACGTCAGGCGGGTCGGCAATCGCTGGCACGGAATCCGGAACGGTCATGCCCCCGAGCCTACCCCGGCCCGGCCCACACGCGCATCAACGAAAGGATGAGGCAGTGGTGTGGGGAGTGATACGGATTCCGATTGATTCGGACGTACGCCGAATCAATCCGAGCGGATGCGAGTGGGAGACGAAACGGGTGGCGGACGTGAAGCTGGCAATCCGGTGAAGTTCCGGATTGTCAGCGAAACAAACGGAATCCATCAGGCAGTCAGAACGGCGATCGCGCCGGCCAGGGCCTCGTCGCCGATCTGGTGGTGCAGCACGAATCGCACGCTGTCCGGCCCCAGTGCGCTGCACAGCACGCCCCGCTGCGCCCAGCGCCCGGCGTGCGCGGCGGCGTCCGGCACGGCCGCGTAGATGATGTTCGTCTGCACAGCGGCCATGTTCACGTCAAAGCCCGCGTTCACGAGCGCCCCGGCCAGCTCACGGGTGCGGCGGTGATCCTCCGCCAGCCGGGCCGGACCTTCCCGCAGGGCCACCAGCGCCGCCGCCGCCGCCAGCACGCCCGCCTGCCGCATGCCGCCGCCCATCATCTTCCGGTACCGGTGCGCCTGGCGCATGTGAGCGGCGCTGCCGACCAGCACGCTGCCCACGGGCGCCCCCAGGCCCTTGCTGAGGCACACGCTGACCGTGTCGAAACGGGCCGTGATGTCACTCAGCGGAACGCCCAGAGAGACCGCCGCGTTCAGCACGCGCGCGCCGTCCAGGTGCAGCGGCAGGCCCTCTTCGGTCGCCACCTCACGGATACCGTCGAGCACCGCCAGCGGAATCACGGTCCCGCCCGCCTTGTTGTGGGTGTTCTCCAGGCTGATCATCCCGCTCGGGGACTGGTGAACGCTGCGCCGCACCGCCGAGCGCACGTCCTGCGGGGCCGGCACGCCCAGCGGCGCCGGCACGAAACGCGGCACCACGCCGCTGAACGCCGCCATCATGCCCAGTTCCCACTCGTAGATGTGCGACCCCTCCGCGCAGATGACCTCCTCGCCCCGGCGCGTGTGCAGCGCAATCGCCACCTGATTCGTCATGGTGCCCGACGGCATGAACAGCCCCGCCTCATGCCCGGTCAGGCGCGCCACCTCGACCTGCAACTCGTTCATGGTGGGGTCCTCGCCGTACACGTCATCCCCCACCCGCGCCTGCGCCATGGCCTCTCGCATGGCGGGCGTGGGGGTCGTGACGGTATCGGACCGCAGATCGGCAATCACAGGCGCAGGCAAGGTCATGACCCGGATGCTACGCCGCGCCGCGACCAAAGTGGGACGCCCAGACTGGACGCCCCGCGCCCCCAGCCTCATGACACCGCCCCCCCAGCGCTGGCCCTCCCGTATCGTGGGGGGCGATGCCGAACGACGCCTCTCCCCTGCCCACCCGCCCTGACGATGCGCCCGGCGGGATTGTGCTCACGCCGGACGGGTCGCGCACGGCGCACAACGCCCGTTTTGGTGAGGCGTACGGGTCGCGGCACGGCGCCGCGTCGCAGGCACGGCATGTCTTTGTGGAGGGCACGGGAACGCACCTGCACCCGGCCCCGCGCGTGCTGGAGGTGGGCTTCGGGCTGGGCGTGAATTTCCGCGCGACCGTGGCGGACGCGGCGGCGCGCGGCGTGGCCCTGGCGTACCACGCCTTCGAGTTCGACCCGGCTCCCCGGGCCCTGCTGCGCGAGGTGGCAAGCGGCGCTCAGGGGGCGGCGCACCCGGTCTGGGAGGCGCTGCTGAGCGTGTGGCCGGAGGCGGGTCGGTGCCCGGAGGCGGGGCTGAGCCCGCAGGACCTGCCGCAGGAACTACAGGTGCAGGCGGGCGGCGTGAGTGTGACCGTCACCTTCGCGGACGTACTGAGCTCTCCCCTGCCGGGCGCGTGGGCCAGCGCACTGTACCTGGACGGATTCTCGCCTTCACGCAACCCGGAGGTCTGGACGCCGGAGTTCGTGGCGCGGCTGGCGCACGCGCTCGCGCCGGGCGGGGTGCTGGGCACGTACAGCGCCGCCGGGCACGTGCGCCGCGCGCTGGAGGCGGCCGGGCTGCGCGTGGAACGCCGTCC
>NZ_JAGLBB010000030.1 GCF_018260555.1 Deinococcus sp.
GCAGTTTGGGCAGGGAGTCTCGCTGATGGTCCACCTTACCCAATCGACTCCCGGAAGTCACCCTGCTGAGCAGTTACAGCTAAACAATCTGGAAATGCGATCCCCGGCCATTTCGCGTTGATGGGGGAGAGGGGCGGCCCTGGATTCCCCCTCCAGTCCGCCCCCCGTCACCACCCCGCGCCCCAGCAGAAGCGGGCGTCAGATGCCAAACCACACCACGAGTCGCGCCGCTCGTTCATTCGTCTCGTGGGTTTGCGCGAGGGCGTGCCATGCGCGGATGAAGTCCGTTTCCGCGTACTCCTCGTAGGCGTGCGGGGGGATGCGCTCGCGTTCCTCGGCAGTCAGCCATAGCGCGGCGTTCAGCAGCAGCGGGAGTTCCTGTGTGGTGATGAACGTCGCCCCGCCGATCTCTCGCGCGTGGGCGGTCACCTGTTCGTCGTACCGGTCGCGCAGGACGTCGGAAACGTCGGGGGGCAGACCCCGGTCTGCGAGGCCTGCCCCCTGAAGTGCCAGCCTGAAGCGGTGGGCTGATCCGAGCTGGAAGGTGGCGACAGGCCACCAGTGTCCGCCGACCTCCCTGATTTCGCAGTGGAGGTCGGCGGTGAGGCTCATGTCAGCCGTTCACCCATTCCTGGAGGCTCTTCACGCCCAGCGCGTCGTCCTTCGCGGCGGCGATGGCTTTAGCGGTCCATTCGGCGGCCTCTTTGGTGCTGACGATGGGCACGCCGCGTTCCAGTGCGGTGCGCAGCAGGCGGCTGCCGGTCACGTCGATCAGCAGGTTGGGCAACTGGTCGCCGTCCTGCGTGCGGATGACGGTCAGGCCGCTGCTTTGCAGGCTGGTGGCCACGTCGTCCAGGCCGTCGCCGAGCAGCAGGGCGGTGCCGGTGGTGGGGACGTTGCTTTTCGCGCCGATCTGCGCGCGGTAGAACGCGCGGTAGGGGTCGCTGTCGATGCCCATGCTCTCGCCGGTGCTTTTCATTTCGGGGCCGAGGGTGGGGATCACGCCCGCGAATTTCAGGAACGGCAGGTGCACTTCCTTCACGGAGTACATGGCGGGAACGGGGGTCTCATGCAGGCCGATCTGGTCGAGGGTGTGCCCGACGGCGATGCGGGCGGCACTTTTGGCGAGGGGGTGGTTCACGGCCTTGCTCACGAACGGGACGGTGCGGCTGGCGCGTGGGTTCGCTTCGAGGATGTACGCGACGTTGTCCTTGACGGCCCACTGGACGTTCATCAGGCCGCGCACGCCCAGCGCCAGGGCGAGGCGTTCGGTGTCGGCTTTCACGCGGGCCAGCAGCTCCGGGCTCAGGTTGACGGGCGGGAGGATGCAGGCGCTGTCGCCGGAGTGGATGCCAGCGGCCTCGATGTGTTCCATGATGCCCATGACGACGGCGCGCCCACCTTCGGAGGCGGGGCCGTCGCAGAGGGTGTCCACGTCGAGTTCCAGCGCGCCTTCCAGGAACTGGTCGAGGAGGATGCTGGGTTGTCCTTCGACGGCGGCGTACACCTCGCTCAGGTAGGTGGTGAGTTCGTCCATGGAGCGCACCGTGCGCATGGCGCGGCCCCCCAGCACGTAACTGGGGCGGGCCATGAGTGGGAAGCCGAGTTCTTCGGCCAGCGCGGCGGCCTGATCCGGGGTCTGCGCGACCAGGCCTTTGGGTTGCGGCAGGCCCAGGCGTTCGCACAGCGCGTTGAAGGAGGCGCGGTCCTCGGCTTCGTCGATGGCGTCCACGCTCGTCCCGATGATGGGCGCTCCGGCTTCGGCGAGGCGGCGGGCGAGTTTCAGCGGCGTCTGCCCGCCGAGCTGCACGATCACGCCGACGGGTTTCTCGTGTTCGACGATGTTCATGACGTCCTCGAACGTCAGCGGCTCGAAGTACAGGCGGTCGGCGGTGTCGTAGTCGGTGCTGACCGTTTCCGGGTTGCTGTTGACCATGATGGTCTCGTACCCGGCGTCCTGTAACGCCCACACGGCGTGCACGGTGGCGTAGTCGAATTCCACGCCCTGCCCGATGCGGTTGGGGCCACTGCCCAGGATCACGACCTTGGGTTTGTCGGTGGGCGTGACCTCGTCCTCCCACTCGTAGGTGGAGTAGTGGTACGGGGTGTGCGCCTCGAACTCGGCGGCGCAGGTGTCCACGGTCTTGTACACGGGCACGGCGCGGGCTTCCTTGCGGATGGCGCGCACGTCCAGTTCGCTCAGGCCGACGATCTCGCCGATGCGGGCGTCACTGAAGCCCAGGCGTTTGACCTCGCGCCAGATCTCGTACTTCCAGGTGCGGACAGGGCCGAGTTCCAGCAGTTCGCTTTCCGCGTCGATGATTTCCTTGAGCTGCCCCAGGAACCACGGGTCGATCCTGGTGGCGCTGAACAGGTCTTCCGTGCTCTCGCCCCGGCGCAGCAGTTCCAGGACGGCTTCCAGGCGGCGGGGGTTGCCGTACAGCAGGCCGCGCAGTTCGTCCACGCTCATGGCGGCGAACGCGCCGCGCACGTCGGATTCCACCGAACGCATGGCCTTCTGGAGGCTTTCCTTGAAGGTGCGGCCAATCGCCATGACCTCGCCCACAGAGCGCATCTGCGTGCCCAGCGCGTCACTGCTGCCGGGGAACTTCTCGAATGCGAAGCGCGGGATTTTCGTGACCACGTAATCGATGCTCGGCTCGAAGGAGGCGGGCGTGATGCGGGTGATGTCGTTCTTCAGTTCGTCCAGGTGGTACCCGACGGCCAGCAGCGCGGCGATCTTGGCGATCGGGAAGCCCGTCGCCTTGCTCGCCAGCGCCGAGGAGCGGCTCACGCGGGGGTTCATCTCGATCACGATCACGCGGCCGTCTGCGGGGTTCACGGCGAACTGGATGTTGCTGCCGCCGGTGTCCACGCCGATCTCGCGGATGATCGCCAGGGACTGGTCGCGCAGGCGCTGGTACTCCACGTCACTCAGGGTCTGCGCGGGCGCCACCGTAATACTGTCGCCGGTGTGGACGCCCATCGGGTCGAAGTTCTCGATGCTGGTGATGATCACGACCGTGTCGGCCGTGTCGCGCATGACTTCCAGCTCGTATTCCTTCCAGCCCAGGATCGATTCTTCCAGCAGCACGCTCGTCACGGGGGAGTCGCGCAGGCCGCCTTCCGTGATCGTCAGGAACTCCTCGTACGTGTGCGCGATCCCGCCGCCCGTGCCGCCCAGCGTGAACGAGGGGCGGATCACGATGGGCAGCCCGATCTGTTTTTGGTACTCGACGGCTTCTTCCATCGAGTGGACCATCTGGCCCTTGGCGGTCGCCACGCCGATCTTCTTCATGGCCGCCTGGAATTCCTCGCGGTCCTCGCCTTTGCGGATGGCGGCGGCGTTCGCGCCGATCAGTTCCACGCCGAACTGCTCCAGCGTTCCGTCGGCGTTCAGGTCCATGGCGAGGTTCAGGGCGGTCTGGCCGCCCAGGGTGGGCAGCAGTGCGTCCGGGCGTTCCTTCTCGATCACGCGGCGCACGAATTCCGGCGTCAGCGGTTCCAGGTAGGTGGCGTCCGCGAGGTCCGGGTCGGTCATGATGGTCGCGGGGTTGCTGTTGATCAGCACCACCCGGTACCCCTCGTTCTTCAGCGCTTTGAGCGCCTGCGTGCCCGAGTAGTCGAACTCGGCGGCCTGCCCGATCTGAATGGGGCCGCTTCCGAGAATCAGGATGGTCTGGAGATCAGTACGCTTAGGCATTCCAGAGAATGAGCCTAACACGCCCGGACGCCCGGCGGCGTAAGGGCGTCTGCAAACTTATGCAGGGCCGCAGGGGATTACAGTCCGCGCAGCAGCCCCGCCGCTGTCAGCAGGAGCGTCGCGCCGATCAGCAGGTCCAGTACCCGCCACGCACGCGGGCGGGCCATGACCGGAGCCAGGGCGCGGCCCGCCACGGCCAGCGTGAAAAACCAAGCCCAGGACGCCAGGACCGTGCCCAGCAGGAACGCCGTGCGTCCGCTGCCGCTCAGGCCCGCGCTGGCCCCGCCGATCAGCACGACCGTGTCCAGCAGCGCGTGCGGGTTCAGCAGACTGAAGGCCGCCGCCGTGCCGATCACGCGGGCGGGCGCGGTGACTGTCCCGTCCACTGCACCGCCCGGCGCGGCGTGCAGGCCCGCGTGATCGGCCTTCAGGGCGGCGCGCAGGGACCGCAGGCCGTACCACGTCAGGAACGCCGCGCCCAGCAGCGTGCCCGCCGTCACCAGCGTCGGGTGGCGGGCCAGCAGGCCGCCCACGCCCAGCACGCCCAGCGTGATCAGGACCGTGTCGAACGCCGCGCAGGCCAGCGCCGCCAGCAGCGCCCAGCGCCGCGCGAGCCCCTGGCGCAGCACGAACGCGTTCTGCGGGCCGATGGCGACAACGCTGGGCGCGGACCTGGGCGTGGACGGCGCAGACATCACCGTCACGTGCGGCGCGACCGAGGCGCTGGATGTCCTGGCGTTGTCCCTGTACGGGCCGGGCGACGAGGTCCTGATGCTCGAACCGGTGTTCGACGTGTATATCCCGCAGGCGCGGCTGGCCGGCGCGACGCCCGTGACCGTCCCCATGCGTCTGGACCCGGTGACCGGCTGGTCCTTTGACCCCGGCGCGCTGGGAGCAGCGGTCACGCCGCGCACGCGGGCGCTGCTGCTGAACAGTCCCTTTAACCCCACCGGGACGGTGTTCACGCCGGACGAACTGGCGGACATCGTGGCCCTGGCCCGCCAGCACGACCTGTGGATCATCAGTGACGAGGTGTACGACGAACTGTACTTCGGGGAGCGGCCCGTCAGCGTGCGGACCCTCGCGCCGGAACGGACCTTCACGGTCGGCAGCGCCGGCAAGCGCCTGGAAGCGACCGGCTGGCGCGTCGGCTGGATCGCCGCGCCCCCCGGCCTCGGCGCGGGCCTGAGCGGCATGCGGCAGCTCACGTCCTTCTGCTCGCCCGCGCCCCTTCAGGCGGCGGTGGCGGCCGCGCTGCCCATCGCCCGGCAGGACGGCTTCTATGACACCCTGCGCGCCGGGTACGCCGAGCGCCTGGCGCTGCTGTCCGGGGGCCTGCGCGACCTGGGGGCCAGCGTGTTCGAGCCGCGCGGCACGTACTTCCTGACCGCGCGGCACACCCACTGGACGGCCGGGTCCCTGGTCGAGCAGGCGGGCGTGGCCGTCATTCCCGGCGAGGCCTTCTACGTCCGGCACACCGCTCCACAGGGCCTGCTGCGCGTGGCGTTCTGCAAGTCCAC
The DNA here is from genome assembly GCF_018260555.1 of Deinococcus sp. GTDB lineage: Bacteria > Deinococcota > Deinococci > Deinococcales > Deinococcaceae > Deinococcus. The sequence continues at coordinate 5,224 of NZ_JAGLBB010000030.1, forward strand.
CGAGGACATTCACCTGGCGCTGGAGCGCCTGGAACGCTACGTGCGCTCGCAGTCCTGACGCACGGTACGCGCCGGAACGTAAATCCCCCATGAAGGTCACCGCGCGTTTTTGTAAAGAACCCCGCCTTACGCCGCGCCCCCGGTCCTGACTATGCTCGGGGCATGAAGAAGACCCTCCTCGGCCTCCTGGCGATCACTGCCGTTTCCTCTGCCTCCGCAGCCAACTACGTGGGCGGCTCGGTCGGTTCCGGCGCGACCCTGCACTACCAGACGGACCTGACCGGCTCCAGCGCCATGCGCTACAGCCTGAACCTGGACGCCACGAACTTCAACTTCAACTACCTTGCCGTGGGCGGCAGCGTGGACTACCTGGGTGACTTCACGGGCACCGGCGCCGCGCTGGGCGGCCTGACCCCCTACTACGGCCTGGGTCTGGGCGCCGGGGTGGCCCTGGGCAACGGCGGCGGCGTGAGCCTCTACCCGCACGGCACGCTGGGCCTGCGCTACAACGTCACGGACCCCCTGAGCATCTTCGTGGAAGGCAACGTGGGCCCCAGCATCAGCGTGGGCGGCACGAACGCCAGCAGGGTGGCTGTCGGCGGTGGCGCGCGCATCGGCCTGAACTACCGCCTGCCCTGATCCATCCGCGCGGGCAGCCACGCCCGTCCTGAACCCCCAACGAACCCCCCGACGAACCCACCAACGAACACAGAGGCGAATGACCCCCGCAGCGGGCATTCGCCTCTCTTCGTCTCGGGGGAACGGGGGCTGGTCATCTTCGCTTGCGCTCATGAGACCGCGCCGTTACTCTCTTCGGGATATGAAGAAATCCCTCATGATCCTCCTTGCCCTGAGCACCGTTTCTACCGCCGCCGCCGACAGCCTTGGCCTGAGCGGCGCCTACCTGAAAGGCTTCTACCGCGTCGATGGCAAGAATACCGATGTGGATGGCTCGGCCGCGATCGGCCTGAGCTACACCTACGATATCGGTAGCGCGTCCGCCGTGCGTGCCGAACTGGAACTGCTGCCCAACCTGTACGAGACTAAGAAGCTGGGCTTTGGCGGCGAGTTCACCTACCTGCGCTCCGTCATGACCAGTGATATGACCGACGTGTACCTGGGCGGCGGCCTCGGCCTGAACACGGTTTCCGAGACCTCGCAGGGCGTGACTGTCCGTGCCACGGCCATCAACCCCACGCTGCTCGTCGGTGCGCGCTTCGCGGTAGCTCCCGGCTTTAGCGCCTTCGCAGAGTTCGCCGGTGGTCCTTCCTTCCTGCGTGGCAGTGTCGGCAACGGCACGGCAAGCGTCAGCACCTCGCTGACGGGCGCGTTCATCAAGCCGCGCATCGGCGTTGCGTACAACCTGCGCTGATCTGCGCGCATTTTTCCGGGGCCGCCGTGTGCGGCCCTTTATCACTGCCTGTACGAGCGAACTGGACACCCGGCTTGACCCTGCGGGTGGCAGACTGCTACTCTCGCTGCATAGCTATGCGATTTTAGCGCATAACCATACATTTACATGCAGACTCTAACCCTCCGACGCTGACCGACCGCCTGACCCCACCCGGGGCCACAGGCGGCGTGCTCACGCCCGGAGGGCCTTGTGCTGCTCACTTCAGACCAACCGCTCCAGACCAACACTTCACACGAACAGGGGAGAATCAGACCATGACCAAGGAAAAGATCGTGCTTGCATACAGCGGCGGCCTGGACACCAGCATCATCCTCAAGTGGCTCCAGACGGAAAAGAACTACGACGTGGTCTGCTTCACCGCCGACCTGGGTCAGGGTGACGAGGTCGAGGAAGCCCGCGTCAAGGCCCTGAACACCGGCGCCGTCGCCGCCTACGCGCTGGACCTGCGCGAGGAGTTCGTGCGGGACTACGTGTTCCCCATGTTCCGCTCGTCGGCGCTGTACGAGGGGTACTACCTGCTGGGCACCAGCATTGCCCGCCCGCTGATCGCCAAGAAGATGGTCGAGATCGCCGGGAAGGAAGGCGCGGTGGCCGTGTCGCACGGCGCGACCGGTAAGGGCAACGATCAGGTGCGGTTCGAGATGACCGCCTACGCCCTGAACCCCGATATCGTCACGGTCGCCCCGTGGCGCGACTGGGAATTCCAGGGCCGCGCGGACCTCGAAACCTTCGCCCGTGAGCACGGCATTCCGGTGCCCACCACCAAGAAGGACCCCTGGAGCACCGACGCGAACCTGCTGCACATCAGTTACGAGGGCGGCATTCTGGAGGACCCGTGGGCCGAGCCGCCCGCCCACATGTTCAAGCTCACGGTGGACCCCGCCGACGCGCCCAGCGAGCCCGAGTACGTGGAAATCGAGTTCCTGAACGGTGATCCCGTCGCCATCAACGGCGAGCAACTGAGCCCCGCTGCGCTGCTGGCCCGGGCGAACGAACTGGGCGGCAAACACGGCGTGGGCCGCCTGGATCTGGTGGAAAACCGCTTTGTGGGCATGAAATCACGCGGCGTGTACGAAACGCCCGGCGGCACGGTCCTGTACCACGCCCGCCGCGCCGTCGAGAGTCTCACCCTGGACCGCGAGGTCCTGCACCAGCGCGACCAGCTGGGACCCAAGTACGCGGAACTGGTGTACAACGGCTTCTGGTTCGCCCCGGAACGCGAGGCGCTCCAGGTGTACTTCGATCACGTCGCCAGCAGCGTCACCGGAACCGCCCGCCTGAAACTGTTCAAGGGCAACTGCGTCACCGTGGGCCGCAAGGCCCCCCACAGCCTGTACGACAAGGACCTCGTGAGCTTCGAGGCGGGCGGCGACTACAACCAGCACGACGCCGGCGCGTTCATCAAACTCAACGCCTTGCGCATGCGCGTCCAGGCCCGCGTGCAGGCCAAAGCCGAAGCCAAGGAAACCGCCCAGGTCTGACCCTTAGGGGTGCACGACCATCTCTGCACCGCGAGGGAGGAACGCCGTGACACCACAAGCACCGTTCAAACGTCGGATCCTCCTGGGTACGAAGGGCCGCAGCAGTCACTACGTCTGCTTCGACTGCCGGAAACAGTTTGCCAAACCGACCAGTTCGACTGTGGTTCGTGACGCGCTGGGTAAACCGATGCGTTCTGGGGGCGGCTTCGACTCCGGCGCCGCAGAATTCAAGTGTCCACAGTGTGGTCAGCCCCTGACTCACCTGGGCAAGAACTTCAGGGCGCCCGTTCAGAGCGATGTAGAGGGATGGGAAGTCGCACGCCGTCTGGTGAACGCCGGATTCAGGTACGCATACACCTGGGGGCCTTATCCGACGCGTCTCCGGGACGTTCCGGCATTCATTGAGCAGAACAGCTGCAAATCCGCAGGTGAACGTCTCCTCGACCAGTGGAAGGGTCAATCGTGACGCTGCCCGCCGGATTCACCCTGCGCCTCGCTACGCCCGCTGACGCGGCCCTGATTCAGTCCCAGCGCACGGCCATGTTCACCGATATGGGCAGTGACGCGGCGGGGCTGAAGCGTGTGTATGAGGCGGGCGCCGCGTGGCACGCGCGCATGCTGGCCTGCGGCGCGTACACGGGTTTGCTGGTCGAGAGTGGGGGAGAGGTGATCGCCGGGGTGGGCATCCTCTGGACCGACTTGCCCCCGAACGCCGACACGGACAGCTCCGTGCGCGCGTACGTGCTGAACGTGTATGTGCGCCCGGAGCACCGGGGGCGGCGACTGGCCCGCACGCTGATGCAGGCCGCGCTGGCCGAATGCCGGGCGCGGGGCGTGGACATCGTCACCCTGACCGCATCGGACGCCGGGCGGCCCACGTACGAGGCGCTGGGCTTCGTGCCGCAGCGGGAAATGAAGCTGCTGCTCCCGCCGGTGAACCCGTGACGGGCGCCGCCCTGCGCCCCGTGAACCGCGACGACCTCGCGGGCTTTCACGCGGTCATGATGGCCGCCGGAATGGACTCCCGCTCCAGCTGGGCGCGGACCACGCCCGACGACCTGGAACGCTCTCTGTTCAGCCCCGGCGCGGGCGGGTTCCTGGCCGTGGGCGCAGGCGAGGTGTTGGGTTGCGTCGGCTACCGCCCTGATCTTTCCACCACGGGCGGCCCGCACACCCTGACCCTGAACAAGCTCGCCACCCACCCCACCGCGCGCGGCACCGGCCTGGGCCGCGCCCTGGTCTGGCAGGTCGAGCACGTGGCCCGCGCCGGCGGGTACGGGCGCGTGCTGCTGGCCGTTTCTCAGTTCAACCTGGATGTACTGCCCTTCTACGAGAAACTCGGCTACGTCGTGTCAGACGACCTGTACGCCCACGCGAACCCCAGTAGTCCGCCGCCGGTGGTGCTGGTCAAACCAATCTTTTCTCCTCTCTCCGGGGGAGTGGGGCCGGGGGTGAGGGGTTCCTTCACTGCCCTCCCGAGGACGCAAGCCAATGACGAATACGCAGGATAAGAAACTCTGGGGTGGCCGCTTTGCGCAGGCCACGGACGGTCTGGTGGAACTCTTCAATGCGTCGGTGGGCTTCGATCAGCGCCTGGCCGAGCAGGATATTCGCGGCTCGCTGGCGCACGTGGCAATGCTGGGGCAGGTCGGCATTCTCAGTGCCGAGGAGGTCGCCCAGATAGGTGAGGGCCTGAACGCCGTGCTGGCCGATATTCGCGCGGGGAACTTCGAGTGGCGGCTGGACCGTGAGGACGTGCATATGAACGTCGAGGCGGCCCTGCGTGACCGGATCGGGCCGGTGGCGGGCAAGCTGCACACGGCCCGCTCGCGGAACGATCAGGTGGCGGTGGATTTCCGTCTGTTCACGAAGGAAGCGGCGCTGGATCTGGCCGATAAGACCCGGGCGCTGCGCGTGGTGATGCTGGCGGAAGCCGAGAAGTACCTGTCGGATGAGGTGATCCTGCCGGGGTACACGCACCTGCAGGTGGCGCAGCCGATCCTGCTGTCTCACTGGTTCATGGCGTACGTGGCGATGCTGGAGCGCGACGAGGGCCGCTTCCGGGACGCGGCCGAGCGGATGGATGAGTCGCCGCTGGGCTCGTCGGCGCTGGCGGGGACGCCCTGGCCCATCGACCGGCACGCGACGGCGGCGGCGCTGGGCTTCGCGCGGCCCACGGCGAACAGCCTGGACGGCGTGGGCAGCCGGGATTTCGCGCTGGAGTTCCTGTCGGCCTGCGCGATCCTGTCGGCGCACCTGTCGCGCCTCAGTGAGGAACTGATCCTGTACTCCACCTTCGAGTTCGGCTTCATCACGCTGCCGGACAGCCACACGACGGGCAGCAGCATCATGCCGCAGAAGAAAAACCCGGACGTGTCCGAACTGGCGCGCGGCAAGGCGGGCCGGGTGTTCGGGAACCTGATGGGTCTGCTGACGGTCGTGAAGGGCACGCCGCTGGCGTACAACAAGGACCTTCAGGAGGACAAGGAGGGCGTGTTCGACTCGTACGACACCCTCAGTATCGTGCTGCGCCTGTACGCCGAGATGATGCCCAGGACCGTCTGGCACGCCGACGTGACAGGGGCGGCCGCTGCCCGTGGCTACTCCACCGCGACCGACGTGGCGGACTTCCTGGCCCGTCAGGGCGTCCCGTTCCGCGAGGCGCACGAGGTCGTGGGTGGACTGGTCGGCCTTGCCAGCCGCAGCGGGCGGCAGCTGTGGGACCTGAGCGACGAGGAACTGCGCGCCGCTCATCCGCTGCTGAACGCCGGGGTCGCGCAGGCCCTGACCGTCACCGAGAGTGTCCGGGGCCGCGCCAGTTTCGGCGGGACCGCCCCGGACCGCGTCCGCGAGGCCATCCGGAACGCCCGTCAGGGGCTGGAGCGCCCGTGACGCACTTCGCGGTTCCTTCCGTTCCGTCTGCCTTTCCCCTCAAGGAGTTCCCCATGACCCTGTCCGACATGCACGTGAAACTCCGTCAGGCCACCCCGTCGGACCTGCCCATTCTCCTGGACCTGCTGACCCGCTGCGGGCTGCACACGTCCAGCGTCACGCTGAATGCCGGGACGTACTGGATTGCGGACCTGGATGGCGTGCCCGGAGGCTGCATCGGCCTGGAGCACGGGCCGGGCGTCAGCCTGATCCGTTCGACGGCGGTGCTGCCTGAGGCCCGCAGTCAGGGCCTGGGACGCGCGCTGGTGCGGTCGGCGCTGACGCACGCGACGCTGCGCGGGGACCGCAGCGTGTACCTGTTCAGCGAGGAAGCCGGGGATTACTGGCGGCGCTTCGGGTTCGTGCCGGTCACGGCCGACGAGATCGCCGGGGCGCTGCCGGACGCGCCGCAGGTGGTCAGCGGGCTGTGTAGCGGCTGGATTGGTGGCGAGCAGGCGTGGCGGCTGGACGTGCAGCCGCAGAAGCTGCGGGACCCCCAGCCGGGCGCGGCGGGTGAGGCGGCGCAGGGGTGAACGGGAACTGGCAGTGCTTCCAGGCGGCCATGCGCTATGCTGACGGCACGCACAACCCGTCTCGACCGGCTCCCGCAGGGGCTCCGGTTTCTTTGCCTCATTCCGACTGCGGAGGAACATCACATGACCGATTCCAGCGTTCAGATTCGCCTGGCGAGCAGTGCCGACCGGGATACCGTTACCCGCGTGTTTCACGATTCCGGCCTGGATACCGACGCCACGCTGGCGGACGGCACGACCTACTGGGTACTGGAACGCGGCGGGCAACCGGTCGGCGCGATTGGCCTGGAGCACGGCCAGGGAGCCTCGCTGCTGCGCGGGGCAGCCGTGATGCCCGAAGCGCGTGGCAGTGGGCTGGGCCGGCGGCTGGTCATGAGCGCCGTGGAGTACGCGCAGGGACGCGGGGACCGCGCGATCTACATGTTCAGCAAGGGCGGCGACTGGGGCACCTTCGGCTTTCAGCAGGTGCCGCTGGCCGTGGTGATGGGGGACGTGCCGGACGCCCCGCAGATTCAGGCGTACCGCGCGCAGGGCAGTCGGCCCGGCGAGACCACCTGGATGCGCGCCCTGAGCTGAAGCGGCCCGGTTCTGGGCGGTGGGCGGTAGGAAACGGCCCGCACCCCACCTTCCACACCCGGCCGTCTTCTCAGGGGGGACCCGCGTGACGTTGGCCCTGGATTCCATCGCCGTGCCGGACCTTCACCCGGACGCGCCGCTCGTCACCCGCAAGGCGCGCCTGTCGGATATCGACGCCATTCACGAGCTGATCGGGTACTGGGCGGCGCGCGGGCTGATGCTGGTCCGGTCGCGCGCGCTCCTGGCCGAGACCATCCGGGACTTTCACCTGGTGCTGGCCGAACCGCACGGGGAGCGGCCGGGCGGGCTGGCCGGCGTGTGCGGCCTGCACATGCTGGCCCCGGATCTCGCGGAGGTGCGTGGGCTGGCCATTCACCCGAACATGCAGGGGCGCGGGCTGGGGCGTGAGCTCGTGGCCGCCTGCGAACACGAGGCCCGCCAGATTGACCTGCCGGCCCTGTTCGCCTGGACGTACCAGCAGGGTTTCTTCGAGAAGTGCGGCTTTACCCGCATCGACAAGACGAACCTGCACCCGAAAGTCTGGAGTGAGTGCCAGCGCTGCGCGTTCTTCGAGAACTGCAACGAGATCGCCATGTACCGGGAGCTCCGGTGACCGGGCTGCCCGGGGGACCCGGTGCTCCCGCTGAAATCGGCTGGTCCGCTGAACTGCGGATGCGGCCCGCGCCGCTCCCCTCTACCATGAGGCCCATGAAATCCATGCACGCTGCCGCTGCGCTTACCTTCGCCCTCGCGGCCACTGCTTCCGCGCAGGGAACGTCGGCTCCGCTGACCTCGCACCTGCCGGCCGGGGCGCTCCTGACCCTCGAAACGAACGGCGCGGTGCCCACCCTGGACCGTCTGACTGGCCTATTCGGCGGTGTGCTGGACAGTGTCCCCGACCTGAGCGGGGATCTAGAGGCGTCCGGCGAGATGCTGCACGGATTCAGCGGCGTCCTGGCCGACTCGGTGGGCCGCGAGGGCGTGGCGGGCGTGTTCACGGTGCAGGGTCGCGGGGGCATCTTCACCCCGGCGTTGCTGGCGGTGGCGCGCACAGGTGACCTGTCCTCCGAGATGTTCTCGTCGTTCATTCCCAGGAAGAAGGGCGCCCGGGTCGGCGCGTACCCCTTCGTGCGTTCCGGGAACCTGTTCGCTGGGCAGGCGAAGGGACTGGTGTACCTCTCGAGCGACAAGGCGCTGCTGATGTCATACCTGGGCCGCCTGAGCGGGAAGGCCGCGCCCACCCTGGCGGCCTCCGCGCCGTACGCGCAGGCGACCCGGGCGGCCGGGCGGGTGCAGCTAGGCGCGTACCTGAACTTCTCGGCCACCGCGAAAGTGATCCGCGGGCAGCTCGCGCAGTTCATGCTGCCGCGCCTGCTGTCGCCGGTTGTGAACGCCCTGGACACCCTGGGACAGGTGGCCGGAGGCCTGAGCACCACCGACACGGGCCTGAACACGGTCTCGGCGCAGGTCGTGAACGCGGCGGGCAAGGACCGCCCGCTGGCGCGCCTGCTGACCCACACCACCGATTTCGGTGTGCAGGACCTCATCCCGGCCGACGCCGAATCGGTGCAGGCGACCGCCTGCGCGCCCGAATCGAACGCCTACGCGGCCCGCTGGCTGACCCGCCTGGACCTGCTTGAGCCGTTCGGATTCCTGACGGACAGCCAGCTGGCCAGCCACCTGGAACGCTCCGGGCAGTACCTGGGCAGCGAGTGCGCGCAGGTCACGCTGGCCGGCGGCGCACGCGCGAGTCTGAACCAGTCCGACCCACTGGCGACCCTGGCGACCACCGTCACGTACCAGAGCGTGCGTGACCGCGCGGCCGCCGGGGCGCACCTGCCCGAGTACGCCCGGAGCGTGAACGAGGCCCTGGCTGGCCTGCGCGGCACCCTGAAGGGCACGCTGGGAGAGCTGATGAAGGGTGACATGGCCGGCATGGAGGAGGACGGCGGGGCCGCCGTGACAGCCGCCGGTTCCTTCGACCAGATCGACCGGATGCTGGCCGGTCTGAAGATGGTGTACGCCTTTGAGGGCGACTACCTGATGACCGCCTTCAGTGAGGAAGCCCTCCAGGCCGCGCTGGCGGGCAAGGGCGCGCCGCTCGCGCAGGACCCGGCCTTCCAGGCGGCGGGCCTGAGCCTGACCGGCAGCGGCGGCTGGGCGTACCAGCCGAACCCAGCGGACCTGAGCGGCGACGACCTGCTGGGCAGCGTTCCGCCCGAGATGCAGGATACGGCACAGAACGAGACGCTCGGCCCGGTGATGCACGCCGTGGCTGGGTTGCTTAACCGCTATGACGGCATGAGCTCACAGCGCACGGTGACGGGGAATGTCATCATCGGCAAGGCGAACGTGAAGTACCGCTGGTAAGACGGCCGTAAGGTCACGTGCGCCGGGCCATGAAACGCGTCCGGAGAGGCGCGAATGGGGAGGAACGAACATGATCAGGAAAGAACGGGCCATTCTGGCCCTGGAAGACGGCACGGTGTACCGCGGGTACGCTTTCGGGCACCGCGGCGAAACGGTCGGCGAAGTCGTGTTCAACACCTCCATGACCGGGTACCAGGAGATCATGACCGATCCCTCGTACAACGGGCAGATTGTGACCATCACGTACCCGCACGTCGGGAATTACGGCGTGGCGATCTACGACATGGAAAGCAACAAGCCGTACGTGCGGGGATTCATCTCCCGCGAATTCAGCGCCGAGTACTCGAATTACCGTGCGCAGCAGTCCCTGGAGTCGTTCATGCAGCAGTACGGGGTCGTGAGCATCCAGGGCATCGACACGCGCGCGCTGGTACGCCGCCTGCGCACGGGCGGCGTGGTCAAGGGCGTGATCGCGCACCGCAGTTACACGCACCCGGAAGATCCGTACGGCGAGTTCACGCCCGCCGAGGAGCAGGTGTACGTCAGCCGCGCGCTGGGGCACCAGGACATCGACGGGCACGACATGACCCGTGAGGTCACGACCGCGCTGCCCTACGCCTTCCCGACGCTCCGGCACGGCAAGCGCGTGGTCCTGATGGATTTCGGGATCAAGCACACGATCATCGAGCGGCTGGCCGAGGTGGGCATTGAACCGATCGTGGTGCCCGCGCACACCACGCCGGCGCAGATCATGGCGCTCCAACCGCACGGCCTGTTCCTCAGCAACGGCCCTGGCGACCCCGCGCCGCTGGAGTACGCCCACAAGACCGCCTGGGAACTGATGGGCCTGCTGCCCACCTTCGGGATCTGCCTGGGCCACCAGATTCTGGGGCTGGCGGCGGGTGGCCGGACCTTCAAGATGAAATTCGGTCACCGGGGTGGTAACCAGCCCGTGAAGAACCTGTTAACGGGCCAGGTCGAGATCACCTCCCAGAACCACGGGTACGCGGTCGATATCGAGTCCATCCCGAACGGAGCGTTTGTCCCGACGCATGTGAACCTCAATGACGGCACGCTCGAAGGCATGGCGCACGCGCGCTACCCGGTGTTTTCGGTGCAGTACCACCCGGAAGCCAGCCCCGGCCCGCACGACAGCCGCTACCTGTTCGACCGCTTCATCGAGGAGATAGACGCCTTTGATGGGGGCAGCGGTACACCCGCTGCGAAAGTGCATTCTGGCCGTCTGGGGGTTTGACAACAGCGGGTCAGCAGCCGATGATAGGCGTGGGCAGAAGGTGAGTGATTTCGCAGTGAAGGCTGAGTAAGTCCTAGGACCGAATTTCACTGCAAGACTCCCAGATGTTCATCAGATACGGCACCCCAGCGGTGCTCCGCTCTGACCAATCAGCTGTTCCGGAGCTATGAATCACCTGGCCCATACGGGCGCCTTGCCAGGTGTGGAGCCAGTGGCGCGACCGACAGAACAAGGGAAACCATTCCCCTGACTGTCGGTCTCTTTTTTGCTCCGGAGGTACAACGTCTTGAAGCGCCCGCTCCTTCCCTTCCTCCTGATCACCACCGCCAGCGCACAGACCGGCACCTCCCAGCAGAACGTGACTTTCACGCTTCAGCAGGACCTGATCAAGAGCGCCGTCACGGACGGCAAGGGCACTGAGACCGTCATCGAGAATCCCAAGACGGTTCTTCCTGGTGACGTGCTGCGCGAACAGCTCACACTCGTCAATGTCTCCGGCCGGAAGCTGACGCAACTCCTGGTCAATGTGCCCGTCCCCAAGGGCACCGAGTTCGCCCAGCTGAGCACCGCCAACGCCAACCGGTGGAAAGCGCAGTACAGCCCTGACGGGGGCAAAACCTTCAGCGCCGCTCCCACCCGCACCGTGACCGTCACCGAGAACGGACAGTCCGTGACCCGTAAGGTTCCGGTCCCCACGACCGAATACACCAACGTGCGCTGGATTGTCACCGACATCAACCCGGACGAAACGCTGAAGTTCGCCTTCCGCGTGAAAGTCAAGTAACAAGCGGTTGCACGCCAGCCGCCCACCCAGCAGGACGAACACACCGAACGCCCCCCGGCTCGGAGGAGAACACATGAAGAATTCCTGGAAGTTTGCCGCCCTGATCGCCGCGCTCGCCGTCGGCTCCGCCTCTGCCGCTGGTACCGCCGCCGGCACCATCATCACCAACACGGCCAACATTGTCTTCACGCCCGAAGGTGCCACCCCCGGCACGCCCCCCACCACGGTGCCTTCCAACCCGGTCAACACGACCGTGCTTCCGGTGCCGAGCTTCACCATCGTGAAGAACGACGGCAGTGCCGACCGCACCACCCCCGACTACACGGCCCCCGGCCAGACCGCCACCGCCAGACCCGGCGACACCGTGGTGTTCCCGTACACCCTGACCAACACCGGCAACGTGCCCAACGAAAGCTACACGCTCACGAACACCCCAGACCCCACGTCGGCTGTCAAGGCTCCCGAGAACATCCGTTTCTTCCCGGTCACCGCCGACACCAACAACGACGGCACCCTCAGCGCCGCCGAAATCGCGGCCTCCACGCCCATCACGACGATTACCGGCGTCAACCAGGATCAGGCCGTCAAGTTCTTCCAGGTGTACACCATTCCCACCACGGCCACCAGCGCCGACAAGTTCGGCGGTGACCCCACCGGCAACCGCCAGGACAACCCGGGCTTCAACAACGATCCGGCCGTCCCGCAGGACGCCAACAACTCCAACGTCACGACCGTGGACCGCAAGGACGCCACCGTCATCGGCCCGAAGAACGACCCGGACGGCAACGGCACCCCCACCACCGCGCCCTACCCCAGCACCGACGCCACTCCGGTGACCATCACGCCCAGCGCCGCTGACACCCAGACCGCGCAGGCCACGACGACCACCACGGCCGTCACCTTCACGAACACGGTGCAGAACACCGGCAACCGCCCCGACGTGTTCGACATCACCACCGGTCAGAGCGGCTTCCCGACCGGCACCACCGTTCAGCTGCTCAAGCCCGACGGCACCCCCCTGACCGACACCGACGGCGACGGCGTGCCCGACGTGGGCAGCCTGGCCCCCGGCCAGACCGCCGATGTGCTCGTCCGCGTGACCTTCCCCGCCGGCAGCGCTCCCACGAATCCCGCCACCCAGCCGACCGTCACGGTCACCACGACCAGCAGCAACGACCCCACCAAGAAAGACGACACCAAGGACATCGTGAACCTGCCCAGCCTGTCCTTCGGTAACCCCACGGCCAACACCCCCGGCGGTGACCCCACCCCGGTCGGCACGCCCGAGGCTGGCGCGCCCGGCAACCCCGGCACCCCCATCATTCCGCCTGCCACCTGCACCACGACCTCCCCGGCCATCCAGTCCACGGTCGCCATGGAGATCGCCAACCTGGGGAGCGCGCCCGACACCTTCGACGTGAGCGGCACCGCGCCCATCAAGCTGACCGACGGCACCACCGTGAATGTCCCCGTGAAGTACTACGTGGACACCAACGGAAACAAGGCGCTGGACGCCGGTGAGCCCGCGCTGACCGACACGAATGCCAACGGCACCCCCGACACCGGCGCAATCGCCCCCGGCACCGAGCTGAAACTGATCGCCGTGGTTGCCGTGCCCTGCGCCGCCGCCGCGCAGACCATCACGCTTAACCAGACCGCCAAGTCCCCTACGACCGGCGTGACGGTCACGGACCCCAACGACACCATCACGGTCGGTACGACCCCGGTCAACGCACCCAGCAAGACGGTCGACAAGGCCGATGCCAAACCCGGCGATACCCTGACCTACACCATCGTCGGTAAGAACACCAGCAACGCCAACGTGACCAAGGCCTTCATCAAGGACACGCTCCCCACCAACACCACCTACGTGAGCTTCACGGCCACGAGCACCGCCACTGGCCCCATCCTGTACTCGACCAACGGCACCAGCTGGAGCGCCACGCCTATCGCCGCGCCCCAGGCAGACGGCGTGAGCGTCTACGCAGGCGTGGATACCAACGGCAACGGCACCATCGATACCGGCGACATCCTGACCCCCGGCCAGGCCATCACCGGCATCTTCACCGTCACGGTGAAGTAAGGACCGCAGCGCGCCCCACCTCCCGCTGTGGAGGCAGGGCGCGCCTTTCCCCCAACAGGGGAGTTTCACTTTTTCATCCCACTCCCCCTCATCCTCTCATAACAAGAGAAACCGATTTTTCTACCCCCACCGACTTCGGGAGGCAACGCAACGTGCAAAAACCCCTTGTGCTTCAACTGCTGATGGGACTGGCCCTGAGTCTGGTCAGCCCCGCGTACGCGGCGGGCACGCCAGCCGGGACCGTGATCCAGAACGCTGCCGTACTGGAATTCACGCCGGAGGGCGGCCCGCCCACATCCATTCCTACGCCGCCCGTGACGACCACCGTGACGGCCATGTGCGCCCTGAGCGTCCTGCCGAACGGCAGCGTGGCCGCGCCCGGTCAGAGCTACAGCCTGCTGCCTGGTGAGGGCGCCACGCTGCGCTACACCGTCTCGAATACCGGTAACGCCGTGAATACCGCGAACCTGAGCGTCCTGACCGACGCCGCTTCGCAGTTCGTGCCTGGCGATCTCAGCATTCACGAGGACCTCAACGGCAACGGCATAATCGATCCAGGCGAGCAGGCCGTCACGTCCCTCACCCTGGCCGCCGACCAGACCCGCAGCGTGCTGGTGAAGGTCACGACGGCCGCCGCCAGCCGTGGGGCCGCGTACCTGAATCTCGTGGCCGCCTGCGCCACCAACACCAGCGGCCGCCCCGGCGAGACCGACGACGACAACGTGGCCCGCGTGAGCGTCGGCGAGCCTCCGGCACTGACCCTGACCAAGACCTTCACGCCCGCCGTGGTCCGCCCCGGCGAGGACACCCTGGTCACCCTGACCGCCCGGAACACGGGCCAGGGAGCCTCGCGCCCCGTGACGGTCACGGACTTCCTGAACACCCCGGACATGCGCGACTTCGTGTTCCGCAGCGCCAGCGCCAGCCTGAGCGGCGACGGCGTCATCGAGTACAGCGCCGACGGCAACGCCTGGTCGGCGGGCGAAACATCGCCGGTCAGCGCCATTCGCGCCCGCACCGAGAGCCTCCCGGCCGGTGGCACGCTGACCCTGACCTTCCGCCTCGGCGCGCCTGCCACCGATGTCGGCACGCGCCGCAACGTGGGACAGCTGCGCAGCAGCGACATCAGCGTGGACGCCCCGGCGGACATCACGGTGCGCTACACGCCCAGCATCGCCCTCGGCCCGATCAGTAACCCCCAGGCGTTGCCCGGCGGGGAACTGAGCAGTGACGACAAGCAGGTCCGTCAGAACGCCCTGCTGGGGCAGGAAATCTGCTTCCCTCATACGGTGCAGAACCTCGGTGATCGCCCCGACAGCATCACGATCACCGGACGGATCGTGACCGGGCAGGCCACGCTGCGATTCACCGAACTGAACGGCACGCCCATCACGGAACCGTTCATCGTGCCTGACCTCGCGCCGCAGGCCACCCGCGATTTCAACGCCTGCTACGTGCCCACAAAGGCCAACATCAGTACCGCCAACGAGGCCGTGCGCGCCGCGCTGACCGCCACGAGCAGCCGTGGAGCCGCCGACAACCTGACCATCGACTGCGTGATCAACGTCGCTCCCAACCTGCTTAACCCGGTCAAGACCGGCGACGCTGACGAGGGCTTGGTTGAGCCTGGTCAGGTCATCACGTACACCCTGACCTTCAAGAACCCGCAGAGCTTCGCGCTGACCAACCTGGTCCTGCGTGACAACCTGAAGAACCTGCAGATCCGGAACGCGCAGGGGCAGGTCACTCGCACCGATAGCCTGGAGTTTATTTCGGCCGACCAGGGCGGCGCACCTGAAGGCACGGACGTCGTGTGGCGCTTTGCGCGCCTCGCGCCGGGCGAGACCCTGACGCTAAGCCTCAGGGCCCGGGTGCCCGCCGCCACGCCCGATGGAGCGCGCGCCGTGAACACCTTCACGGTGGGCAGCACCGAGGTTCCGGAGCCCATCCGTTCAAACCCCGTGCAAAACGGCGTGTTCGATCAGGCGAACCTGACCCTGGTGAAGAGCAGCAGTCCCGCCACCGTCTCGTTCGGTCAGACCATCACCTACACCTTCACCGTCACCAACCGCTCGGCCACCGGGGCCCTTCAGCAAATCAGGGTCACGGACAACCTGCCCGTCGGGCTGGAGTACGTGGACGGCAGCAGCACCCTGAACGGCGCGTCGATCATTCCTACCGTGACGGGCCGCGAGTACGTGTGGAGCATTCCCGGCCTTGCCCCGGGCGCGAGCGCCGTCATCAACTTCGACGCCGTGGTCACGCCTGCCGCCGGTAGCCAGATCCGCAACAGCGCCCTGGCGACCGCCATCAGCAACAACGGCGAGATCAAGACGCCGCCCAGTAGCGCCCTGAACACCGTGAATCCGCTGATCTTCGGCCGCAACACCGCCGATCTGGTCGGCTACGTGTTCCTGGACGTGAACCGCAACGGCGTGTACGACCGGGGGACCGACATTCCCTGCCAGAACGCCCGCGTGATCCTGGCCGGGGGTCGGATTGCCCTGACCGACGCGGAAGGCCGTTACCACTTCCGTAACCTGATGGAAGGCACGGCCGCGCTGCGCCTGGACCCCAACTCGGTCGCCGCGCAGGCCATCAGCATGCCGCAGGATGCCGGCCGCCCTGGGAGCCGACTGGTGTTCCTGCGCAACCTGACCAGCGTGGACTTCCCGCTGGCCCCGCAGGCCGGTGATATCGCGGTGATCCGTGAGACCACCCTGCGCGTGTCCAGCACCCTGCCCGGCCAGCCGGAACGCAGCCTGCAGATCCGCAAGGGCTTGTTCCAGACGGACGAGCCAGGCGAGTACCGTGTGCAACTGCTCCTGAGGGCAGACGCGGACCTGAGTAGCGTCACCCTCACCGATCCGCTGCCGCAGGGCGCGGTCCTGACCGACGGCCAGAACATCCTGACCTACGACACGCTTGCCAGTGGAGAACGCGCGGTGACCTACCGCTTTCGCTGGGCAGGCGACCCTAACGGCGCCGTCACCGACCCGACGGCCAGCTGGAGGTACTGAGTGAAACGCGCCATCACCACCCTGACGGCGGCGCTCCTCGGCTCGGCAGCAGCGCAGGAAATCGCCACGTCCCTTCCTCTGACCTCCGTCGGCAACAAGCTGATGTGGACGGTCGGAGACCAGGACCTGAGACTGATCGTGGGGCTTAGTTCCCGCGTGCAGCTCGACGTGTACGGCGCTCAGTTCGACCCGAAGGACTACCGCAGCGACGATTACTTCGGAGACGAGAACTACTCTACCGAACGTCCCAAAGCCCCGGTCAACTCGACATTCAGCCTCGTGAACGCCGATGGCAAGGTCGTGCGGGAACAGAACTTCGGCGTGGGCGCCCAGGACTGGCAGACCTTCCTGAACGATGACCTGCCCGCCGGCACCTATACCCTGAAAGTCCGCACCGAAGGCAACGGCAAGAACACCTTCGCCTTCCGCCTCAACTCGATCAGCGCGGCCGTCGAGGCCGACCACCTGAACATCACCATCCGCAGTAACGACTGGGTGCCCGCCCTGAACGTCGCCAATCCCGGCGGGCCCATGGGCATCCGCATGTACGACGGCGACGGCCCAACCGAGATGGAAGCTGAACTGCGCGACGCGCAGGGCAACGCCTACCCGGTCAAGGTCAGCGGTCAGTTGCAGTGGGATGACATCAAGGTGCCCGAGGAAGCCGGCAACTACACCCTGTACCTGCGTCAGCCCAAAGACACGTACCAGTACTCCAACTCGGTCGGCTTTGAGCTGACGACCGGGCCTATCAAGATCGTCACGGCCGACACCACCGGCAAGCTGGACATCAAGGCCGAACTGATCCTGCCAGAGGAGACCCTGCCCACCCAGGCCACCGTGACCGTGGGCGAGCAGGCGTACAACGTGCAGGGCAGCGCCGGACCGTTCACCCTGCCCGCCAGGGAGTACCCGGTGACCGTCGAGCCCGTCAAGGGCGCCGATGTGACCCTGAACGCACCGGCCGCCACGGTCGTCAAGCAGCAGACCGCGCACGTGGCCGTGCAGGTCAAGCCCAGCATGGCCCTGAGCTTCGTGGCTGATAAACCCGAAGTCTGCGTGGGTGACGTGGTGACCTTCACCGCGCGCGCCACCACCGCCTTCGAGCGGCAGACCCTCCCCGCCAACCTGCGCGTCAAGCTGCCCGCAGGCTTTACGGCGGCTGGCGAGACGAGCGTCACGGCCCGCGTGGACGCCGCCAATCCCGG
The DNA here is from genome assembly GCF_018260555.1 of Deinococcus sp. Taxonomy (GTDB): domain Bacteria; phylum Deinococcota; class Deinococci; order Deinococcales; family Deinococcaceae; genus Deinococcus. Next base: position 22,879 of record NZ_JAGLBB010000030.1, read on the forward strand.
CATCCTGACCTTCGAGGCGAAGGCGGACGCGGCTGGCAGCGGCGACTTCACCGCCACGCTGGCCCCCTGGAATCAGGCGCAGAACCTGAACGTGCGGGTGCTGCCCACCGCCACACAGATCGAACTGCGCCGCGCCCCTCTGCCCGAAACACTGGCCGGCGAAACCGTCACGGTTACCCTGACCCTGAAAAACACCAGCGGCGCGCCCGCTCCGTACACCCTGACCGACGCGCCCGGCGAGACGCTCGAAGCCCTGGACCCCACCAGGTTCAGCGGCGAACTGCAACCCGGCGAGGAAAAGATCCTCAGTTACCGTGCCCGTGTCAGGGGTGACGGCGGCGCGCGCGGCACCCTGAACGCCACCCTGAGCAGCAACTGTGACAGCCAGCAGGTCGTGACCGGCGTACAGGCCGTTCAGACCCCGCCGCCGCCCGCCCCGACCCCGGTCGTGTCGGTCACGCGCGACAGCACCGTCCGCATTCCCTTCGACGTGCCCAGCACCAAGAACGCCAATCAGGTCATCGTGGCGCACCAGCCGCCGGCCGGGGCCGCCTACGTGCCCGGCAGCAGCCAGTTGAGCGGCCGCGCCATCGCGGACCCGCAGACCGGACCGAGTGGCCGGTACTACTGGACCACGCCCGGCGCGGCTCGTGGCGTACTGACCTACCGGGTGACGCACGAGGGGGCCCTTCCGGCGCTGGCCAGCCCCACCTTGATCGGCCGCTACGCTGGCGGGCAGCTGAACGTGCTGGTCGGAGACGGTAACCTGGACGACCTGAACGGCCTGAGCGCCGTGACCAGCACGCAGGAGAAGACGCCCGAGAATCCCGGCGCGCTGAAACTGCCGCTGGACGGCACGGTCTACCGCGAACGCGACCGGATCACGGTCGCCGTGCAGAGCCCCGCCGACAGCGCCGCGCTGCCCAGCGTGAACGGCGTGCCCGTGGATCCCGCCACCCTGGGCCGCAAGAGCGTGGACGTCAGCAGCGGCACCCAGCGCCAGGAGTTCTACGGCCTGCCGCTGCGAACGGGCGAGAACACCATCACCTTCGGCGACCAGACCATCCGGGTGTTCCTGACCGGCACGCCCGTCCACGCCGACCTGAAAGCCGCGCAACTGATCGCGGATGGCGTGACACCCATCCGCATCGGCCTGCGCCTGACCGACGCTGCCGGACTGACCACCGCCAGCAGCAGTGTCACGGTGCAGACCACCCTGGAACCCATTCAGGGCGACGCGCAACCGCGCGTGGGCAGCTATCAGGTGAAACTGGTGGACGGCGAGGGCGTACTGGAGCTCGAGCCGCTGTCGGCCCCTACCCGCTTTGACGTGCGCCTGCTGCTGGGTGACAGGGTCGTCACCCGCTCATTCGAGGCGCTGCCCAGCAAGACCCGTGTGGGCATCGGCATGGTCAGCCTCGGCGCGGTCCTCCAGGGTGGCGGCGTCGCTGCCGGGGAGGCGCGTGGACAGGCTTACCTGGAAACGCCCGTCGGGGACGGCAAACTGTATGTCGCGGCCAGCGGCGCCGTGAATGCCGAGCGCGACGCGACCGCTAAGGTCACGGCCGCGCTCGACCGCGCCCAGGGACTGCCCACCACCTCCAACCCCTTGCAGCGGTACTCCACCTACGGGGACAGCAGCACGGAAAGCACTCCGCTTCAGGGCATCGACCCGGTCGCCGTGCGCTACGAACACCCCGCCTTTAACGTGCAGTACCGTCAGGCGCCGGTGCCCGTGGACGTGTTCAACCTGGGTATCACGCCCACCGCCCTGAGCGGCTTTACACGCAGCAACCCGCAGGTGTCGGGCTTCGTGGCCGCGCTGCCCGGCGACCTGATCCGGCGCACCCTGCCGGCCAACGGCACACGCGTCCTGACCCTGGCCGACAGCGGCCTGCAACCCGACAGCGAGACCGTGGAACTGGTCACCGTGGACCCCCGCACCGGCGCCGAAACGGGTGTCCGGACCCTGGCCCGCCTGACCGACTACACCCTGGACCCGGTGGCGGGCGTCGTGTACTTCCAGCGCGCTGTGGACCTGATCGACCGTGAGGGACGCGAGCAGAGCGTGCGCCTGAGCTACCGCCTGAACGACCCGCTGGGGGCCCGCAAGCTCGCCTGGGGCGCGCAGGTCAAGTACCGCGTCACCGACGAACTGAGTGCCGCTGCCGCCGCCGTGAACCTGGACGGCGTGACCAGTGTGGGCGTCCGCGCCCGTTACGAAGCCGATCAGGGCCGCGCCGACCTGCTGGCCGCCTACGCCGGGGGCGGACTGCTGGTGAACGCCAGCGCCAGCGCCACCCTGGACCGCCTGGGCGTGAACGCCAGCGTGCACTACCAGGCCAGGGAGTACGCGGGCCTGAACGCGACCCTGCCCGGCCTGGGTGTGAGCGCCGACGCTACCTACCGCGTGACCGACACGGTGGCCGTGGCCGCCGCCGCCACGTACCAGCAGACGCCGGGCAAGTCCGGTGCGGCGGGGACCAGCGGCGGACACGCCGATCTGAAGGGGCTGTACACCTTCTCGCCCTTCACGCTCGGGGCGGGTATCCGCGCGGGCTTCGGAGATGAACAGGGCCTCGGCGCGGTCGTCAGTGGCACGTATGCCAGCGGCGGCCTGAGCGTCTCGGCCGAGCATGCCCAGCGCCTCAGCGGCAACCTGAACACCACCACGACCCTCAAGGCCAGCGTGCCCGTCGCGCCGAACGTGACCCTGAACGCCCGCGACGACATCGACTGGGCCAAGGGCCACCGCGCCAGCCTGGGCCTGCAGTCCCGTCTGGGCATGACCAACATCGCTGTGAACTACGACCTGCCCGGCGCAGACGGCTGGGGCAACCGCGCCCGCTTCGGCGCGGACACCGCCCTGCCACTCAGCGACAACCTGAACCTGGGCCTGAACGGCAGTTACGTGATGGACCTCGACGGTGACGCGCAGAACGAGGGTGGCTGGAACGCCGGCGTGGCCCTGCGCTACAAGACCGACCGCCTGACCGGCACCGTTGCTGCCGACGCGGCCACCACGGGCGGCGCGTTCAGCGTGGCCCTCAAGGGCGGCGCCACGTACAGCCTGAACGACCAGCTGACCCTCAGCGCGGACGGCACCCACGTCTTTGCCGGTGATGAGAGTGGCAGCAACTACTCGGTGTCCGCCGCGCTGCGCGCCGGGCAGTGGCAGGGTCTGGCGTACCTGCGCTACAAGGACGGCGCGCTGGCCGGGAACACCCCGGAACTGATCGCCGAGGCGACGGCCGAGTACCACGCGCCCCGCTACGCCGTGCGTGCCGGACTGGCCGGACGCAGCCTGCTGGATCAGCCGGGCAGCGCCACCTATCAGGGGTCCATGAGCGGCACGTACTACGTGACCGAGCAGTTCGGCCTGGGTCTCGCTGCGCGCGGCCTGATCCAGCCTGCCACGGGATCGAGCCTCCTGAGTCTCGGGCTTGAAGGCAGCTACCGCGCTCTGCCCGGCACCTGGGTCACATTGGGATACAACCCCGTGGGCTTCCAGGGGATCGGGACGAACATCTACACCCGTCAGGGACTGTACCTGCGTCTGGACTTGATGCTCGACGACGGCCAGGCCAACGGCGTGAACCTGACTGCACCGACCTCGCCCCCCTTGCCTGAAGACCCCGCGACCGGGGGAGGGGACTGATATGGGATACCGCATGCCTGCCCTGCTGAACCTGCTGAAACGCGCCGCGACCACCGTCACGGCCGCTGCCGCCGCCACCTGCGCCCTGATCGGCGCCGGAAGTACCGCCGGGGCGACCGGGACGACCGACACCTGCACGCCCTCGTCTCCGTGGGTGCAGTCTTTCAATACCAACGCCCCACTGGCTGACATTCAGAACCACACGTACGTGAGTGGCGTGAACACCGTCACGTCGTACAAGGGTACGTACACCTTCTGGAACGACATCGATCACACCGGCAATTACGGGTACGCGCTGTACCTGAACGTCGCTGACTACGCGAGCCTTCCCGGTCTGCTGTACCGGAACGTCATCAACGTCCCGGCCGGTGGCACGCTCAACTACCGGAACTACGGCCGCACCCACCAGAACACCCCGTCGAGACTGCGCTACGTGTTCACCGACACTGCCAGCGGCCGGGTTCTGCAAACCACGGACGGCAGCACCCTGACCACCGACTACACCCTGCAGACGGTGCCAGGGTTCGTGAGCAGCGGTTCGCAGGTCACGCTCAGCATCTACACCCTGATAGACGGCGTCAGTGGTGACGCGAACATCCTGAAACTCGATGACCTCAAGTTGACCTGCACCGCTCCGACGCTGCACCAGACAGACCTGCAGGTGTTCAAGTCTGTCCTGACCCCCTCGCGCACCCTCACCTCCGGTAAGTTCTACGTGGGTGACACGGTCGAGTACGCGCTACAGGTCATCAACCAGAACGCGGGCGGCGTGGCCGCGGACGGCGCGACCCTGACCGACGTGTCCGAACCCGGCTTTGAGGCCCTGACCTGGAAGTGCGAGGTCGTCAGCGGTGGGGCGCAGTGCCCCGCCAGCACCGGCGCCGGCTTCCCGAACTTCAGTATTCCGAAGTTCCCCGCGAACAGCGAACTGAAGATCACGTACAGCGGCCGCGTCACCGGCGTGGACGCACAACTGAGAAACACGGCAACCATTACGGCGCCCAGCGGCGTGACCGACACCAACCCCGCCAACAACACCGACACAGCCTACATCTGCACGTCGTCCCCGCCGGCTTTGCCCTCCCTGATCATCACCAAGACCGGCAACGGCCCCTGGACAGGCGGGCAGGCCGGCGCCACGTATACCCTGACCGTCAGGAACGACGGCCCCGTCCCCACCAGCGGCGCGGTCACCGTCAGGGATCTGCTGCCGGCCGGGATTACGCCCACCACCCCCAGCTTCTCGCCCGCCACCGGCTGGAACTGCACCACCAGCGGACAGACCGTCACCTGCACGGGTACCGGCGTATTGAACCCTGGTGCCAGTGCCGCCCTGACCTTCAGTGTGAACGTCGGCGCGTCTGCCAGCATCACCAACCGCGCCAGCGTGGGCGGCGGCGGGGACCCCGACCCCATTCCCGACCCGGCGGGCTGCGCAGCCACCGGTGGGCAGTGCGCGGTGTACACCACCACCGTCACCGTGCCAACCCCCACGCCTTCCCCGGTCTGTTCGACCATCTACGCGCTGGCCCTGAACGAGGGCGGCAACAGCACGGACGGCGTCACCATCCGCGTGCTTAACGAGAGCAACAACACCCTGGGACCCGTGATCGCCACCCTGCCAAACTACGCGACCTCGGCCACGCTGGCGGTCACGCCCGACGCCAAGAAATTCTTCGTGGCCGACGACTCCGGCCGCCTGCGCTTCTACGACACTGTGCAGAACACCTGGTTCTCCGGGGGTGTGTTCAGCGGTGTGAACGGCCGACTGGTTCGCATGACCATCACCAGGAGCGGCGTCGGCTACGCCATGGATTCCGACCGGAACCTCTGGAGCTTCCAGACGAGTAGCCCCTACCAGGTCACGGCGCTCGGCCAGCTGACCAGCACCACCCTGAATGCCCCGAACTTCAACGACAACGGTGACTTCTTCGCCGACAGCACCGGCAAACTGTACATGGTCAGCAGCGCGACCGGGTCGAGCACCATCGACCTGTGGCTGATCTTGCCCAGCACCCTGCAGGCCGAGTACCTGGGCCGCCTGAGTAACCCCAGCACCGGCTCGCAGTTCAACGGGATCGCGGCCAGCCCCAGCGGTATCTACGCCCGCGACAACCTGGGCCGCCTCGTGAAGATCGATCTCGTGAACGTCACCTACACCCCCGTGGGCAGCAGCAGCCTGGGTTCGACCGACCTGGCCAGCTGCACCTACCCGGTGCTGGCCCCCAGCCTCAGCGCCGTCAAGAGCGTGATGAAGGTCGCCGGTTCCGTGGGCGACAAGGTGCAGCCCGGTGACACGCTGGAATACCGTGTGGTCGTCCGCAACAGCGGCACCTTGCCTGCCGGGGGCGTGACCTTCCGCGACGCCCTGCCTGCCGGCACTGCGTACGTACCGGACAGCGCCCGCGTGAACGGCTTTACCACCACGACCACCGGTCAGAGCGTCACCAGCCTGAGCGGTGCGGCGTACCCGTTTGCGCAGCCGGTGGGGATCTGCAGCCAGGACGGAGCGGCCTGCGCCACGCAGGTCCTGAAGATCGACACCACGCCCGCCGTGATGGACAACGAGTCGGTCGTGGCCTTCCGCGTCACCGTGCTCAGCCCCTTCACCCTTGACCCGGCGCAGGTGCGCAACGTGGCCCGCGTGGACTTCACGGACGGCCCCAGCACCGGCGTGCCCAGCAACGAAGTGGTCACGCCCGTCTACCAGCCCGCGAAACTGACCGTCGTCAAGACCGTGCAAAACGTCACGCGCGGCGGTGCTGTCGGCACGGCCGCTGAAGGCAACCCCGGCGACATTCTGGAGTACTGCATCACCACCACCAACGTCGGCGGCCTGAACGCCACCAACATCAGCTTCAGCGACGCCGTCCCCGCCAACACGGGCTTCGCCCTGAACGGCTTCGGCGCGGGTAAGGACATCCGCCTGACGGCCGTGAGCGGCGAGGTGTTCTACACCGCCGCCGCCGACACCGATGCCGGGCAGCTGAAGGACGGTAAGGTGCTCGTGCAGGGTGGGAGCTTCGTGCTGACCCCCACGCAGAGCGTCACCATCTGCTTCCGCGCGAACATCCAGTAACCTCTCCCTCACACGCGGGCCACCTCCTCATGGGTGGCCCGCGTTCGCGTTCCCTGAGCGCCGCGAAGCGTTCCCGTTCCCTGAGCGCCGCGGGTCTTTCCTGCGCCGCGCGGCGTTCATATCCCCTGAAGTTGGGGCGCGCGCCTACCGTTGCGCCCGCCACGCTGAGCGACAGTCAGGGAATGCCCGGCGGAACACAACTGGTGTGGTTCAAAAAGGACCTGCGCGTGCGGGATCACGCGCCGCTGCGCGAGGCGGCCCGGCGCGGTCCGGTCCTGCCGGTGTTCATCTACGAACCCGAACAGCTGACACACGAGGAATTCGCCGGGCACCACCTGACGTACCTGAACGACTGCCTGCGCGAACTGGACGTCAGCCTGCGTGCCCTGGGCGCCCCGCTGATCGTGCGGCTCGGGGAGGCAGTGACGGTCCTCGAAGAGCTGCGCGCCGCCCATGACGTGCGGGCCGTGTGGGCGCACGAGGAAACCGGCAACGGCGTGAGTTTCGCGCGCGACCACCGCGTGCGCGCCTGGGCGCGGGCGCGTGGACTGCCCATGAACGAACTACCGCAGAATGGCGTGATTCGCCGAATGGTGAACCGCGACGGCTGGGCCGCCACCTGGGAGGAACGCCTGAGCGCCCCGGCAGTCCCGGTCCCGGACGCCCTGACGGGCGTGAACGCCGACCCCGGCGGCCTGCGCAGCCACACGGAACTGGGCGTGCCCGCCAGCACGAAAGTCATCCCGCGCGGCGGTGAAGCCGGGGCGCACGCCACCCTGCGCTCGTTCCTGACAGCGCGCGGCGTGAACTACATGCGCGAGATGAGCAGCCCCCTGAGCGCCGAGAACAGCTGCTCACGCCTGAGCGCGCCGCTGGCCTTAGGCACCGTGTCGCTGCGCGAGGTCGTACAGGCCACCCGAGTGCGCCTCGCGCAGGTGCGGGCCGAGCCCGGCGCCGACCCGCGCTGGGTGCGGTCACTGCGCTCGTACGAGTCGCGGCTGCACTGGCACTGCCACTTCATGCAGCGACTCGAAAGCCAGCCGGACATGGAATTGCGCACCCTGAACCGCGCCCTGGAAGGCCTGCGCGAACACGACTGGAACCAGGACTTCTATGACCGCTGGCAACACGCGCAGACCGGCTACCCCCTGATTGACGCCTGCATGCGGATGCTGCGTGAAACCGGCTGGCTGAACTTCCGTATGCGGGCCCTACTCGTCAGTTTCGCCACGCAGCACCTGTGGCTGCACTGGCGTCAGCCCGGGCTGTTCCTGGCCCGGGAGTGGCTGGATAACGAACCCGGCATCCACTGGTCGCAGATGCAGATGCAGAGCAGCACGGTCGGCATCAACCGCGTGCGCATCTACTCCCCGACCCGGCAGGCCCGCGAGCAGGACCCGGAGGGGGTGTTCATTCGCCACTGGCTGCCGGAACTGGCGGACGTACCGGGCGATTTCATTCACGCGCCCTGGGAGTGGAGCGGCGCGGGCCGCCTGAAGTACCCGCCGCCCATCGTTCACGAGCACGAGGCCGGACGCGCCGCCCGCGCCCGCATCCAGGCCGCCCGCACCAGCCCCAATTTCGAGGCCGAAGCCCGCCGCATCTACGCGAAACACGGCAGCCGCAAGAAAGCCGAGTTGCGGGCCGAACGGAAAGCCAAGGGACTCCCGGACAGGTCCCCACCCACGCCGCGCCCCCGCGCCGTAAAAAGGAACATCATGAGCGACCAGCCCGACCTCTTCGGCCACGCCCACACCCCCTCCGACCCGACCCGCTCCGAGCCGACCCCCGCCGCCACCCCGAAAGCCATCGTGCCCGCCGGACTGCCCGAATCCTGGCAGCGCGCCCTGGAAGGCGAATTCGCCGCGCCGTACTTTCATGAACTCAAGGATTACCTGGTGCGGGAACGCCGCGAGCAGACCATCTACCCGCCGGCCGCCGACGTGTTCAACGCCCTGCGCCTGACGCCGCTGGAAGACGTGAAAGTCCTGATTCTGGGCCAGGACCCCTACCACCGCCCCGGGCAGGCGCACGGCCTGAGCTTCAGCGTGCGCCCCGGCGTACCGGTGCCGCCCAGCCTGCGCAACATCTACCAGGAACTCGTGACGGACCTTCCCGGCTTCGCGCCGCCCCGTCACGGCTCGCTGACCACCTGGGCCGCGCAGGGTGTGCTGCTGCTGAACGCTGTGCTGACCGTCCGCGAGGGCCAACCCAACACGCACGCCGGGCAGGGCTGGGAGCACTTCACGGACGCCGTGATCCGCGCCGTGAACGATCAGCCGGGGCGGGTGGTGTTCATCCTGTGGGGCGCGTACGCCCGCAAGAAGAGGAAACTGATCACTGCGCCGCAACACGTCATCCTGGAATCCGCGCACCCCAGCCCCCTGAGCGTCGCCAACTTCCTGGGCACCCGGCCCTTCAGCCGCACGAACGCCGCGCTTCAGGAGGCCGGTCGCACCCCCATCGACTGGCAACTGCCCGCCAGTGCCGAGGAATGACCTTGCCAGCCAGGGACCGCGCCTTTGGTTAAGGCTGTGGTGGCTGTGGCACACGCGCCTGTGCGGCCTGCCGCCTACCATCTGCGCATGACCCGCACCGCTCATCCTCCGACCACCCTGCCCCAGACGCTGGCGCGCGTGCTGCTGGGGTCGTTCATGATGTTCGCGGGAGTGGGGCACCTGACGTTCCTGCGCCGGGATTTTCAGGCCCAGGTGCCGACGTGGTTGCCGCTCGACAAGGATTTCGTGGTCCTGGCGTCCGGCGTGGTGGAGATCGGATTCGGGGCGGCGCTCCTGGCCCTGCCCCGGCAGCGGCGGACGGTGGGGTGGGTGCTGGCAGCGTTCTTCGTGGCGATCTTTCCCGGGAACGTGTCGCAGTACCTGACGCACCAGAGTGCATTCGGGCTGGACACGGATGAGAAGCGCCTGACGCGGTTGTTCTTTCAGCCGGTGCTGATCGCGCTGGCACTATGGAGTACCGGAGCGTGGCCCACACGGCGCCGCTGACAGAACGGCCTGGCCGTGGCCGATAGAACAGACAGGGCTGGCCGAACGAACGGCTAGGCTGAAGGCCGATTGGCGCACGGGCCAGAGCCCAGGTGCGTCCACGGCCTGTAAGGGCGAGGGACTACGCTGTCACTCGCTAGGCGCCGCTCTCTGAGTCCGCTCGGTTCACATGATTTTTGCGAAACATTTCAGTGAGTCAGTTCCAGATTTATTCCTGTGGGCGTTCACTCTGGGCACGTGGCCCAGGATGCGCGAGAACTCGGTTCTTAGCTGGAAAGCTATGGGTTCCCTGAGTGCACGCCACTTGTACACTCTTCAAGGGCCTGAGAACTGGACAATACTGCCTCTGAAGGTGAGCCGGAGCAGTAACGACAGGGGTGTGTGTAAGACGAATGGAATCCATGTTCTTGCGTGACTGGGCATCAAAATACGGCTTTCTCGTTGCTGGTTAACCTGTATTCGACGACCCGCTTGACATGAGAAAATGAGCGGGCGCTTTACTTTTATTACCTGCACAGGTCATACTGAGAGCACTATGGCTTACAAGAAACTCAGTGAACAGGTGATGGAACTCAGCAACCCCCAGCGGAGCGACAGCTTTGTGAAGATGTTCCAGGAAGCGGTCCGCCAGGGTCAATTTAATGGCGCGTACCTTCCCGAGCGGTTCACGTTGCCCAAACAGTTCAGCCGCCGTGGCAGTACCGAAACGTACAACCGCGACACCCGCGAGATGCTGTTCGATGAAACCCCGGAATTCACCCAGTGGTTTGAGGGTGTTAACCGTGAACTGGCCGCCGCGCGCAAGGGCGGCACCATCAAGCCCAGCGTGGAAGCCATCGAGTCCGGCCTGATCAACTTTGATGACATGGTTGCCGAAACGCGCCGCAAGATGCAGGCCAGCTACGAGAAAGGGCAGGCGCTCGGCAAGGGCCGCGCCAAGGCAACCAAGGGCAAGAAGAAGTAATACAGACCCCGGTTGAATGATAGACAACACCTTTTAAACCCGGCCTTTTTTAACTCGGCCTTGAATTCAGGCGGCTCCAGGTGGGCCGCCTGTTCCTATACGCACGGCGGTTGATTCGGTGCAGTTCCGATTGGGTCCGAGCGGATTCGAGTCGGAACAACAGACGGCCCTGTGTGGTTGAGAGAGCAATCCGTACCATTCCTGGGCGGGTCGCGTATCGTGGGCGGATGACGTTGCAGGACACCCCTCTTTCCGTGTCGCCCCGCCGGGGCCTTCTTCTGGTTATCACCGGCGCGTCCGGCGTGGGCAAGGGCACGCTGCGTGAACGCTGGCTGGCCGGGCAGGACGTGTTCTACAGCACTTCGTGGACGACCCGGAAGGCCCGCCCGGGCGAGCGGGACGGCGTGGACTACGTATTCGTCACTCCGGACGTGTTCGAGGCCAAGGCGCAGGCCGACGGGTTCCTGGAGCACGCGGCGTTCGTCGGGAACCGCTACGGCACACCCATCGAACCCATCGAGGCGGCCCTGAGCCGTGGGCAGGACGTGATCCTGGAAATCGAGGTGGAGGGGGCCATGCAGGTCAAGGCCCGCATGGGTGAGGAGGCCATCTTGATCTTCATCATGCCGCCCAGCCTCAGCGAACTGCGCCGCCGGCTGGAGGGTCGCGCAACCGAAACGCCGGACCGCATCGAGAAACGGCTGGCCCGCGCCCGCGAGGAGATCCGAGAGGCGCACGAGTTCCGGTACGTGATCGTGAACGACGACCTGGACCGCGCACTGAGCGAACTGCACGCCATTCAGACGGCCGAACGCGCCCGGCAACTGCCGGAAACGGACTGGGTCGAGGCGGACCGCGAGGCGCGCGTGCAGGCCGACGCGCTGCGCAGTTACACCCTGACCGACACGGACCTAAACCGCATTGGGAACGAGTAATCCGGATTCCGATTGATTCGGAACTGCGCCGAATCAATCCAAGTGGATGCGAGTAGGAAAAACGGACGGGTTTCGCGGTATGAAACCTCAGACGGCGCTGTTCCGACTGTGGCGGAATTTAGCGGAATCCGTATGGGATACAAGCAGCGGTCGTAACTGCTCAGCAGGGTAAATTGCTCAGAATCTGAATTCAGTCCTATAAATTGCTAAGAAGCTGCTTTCAAATGACTGAAATTGCCGATATGGGCGAATTGGTTCGTCCAAGGCAGATTTGCAGTAAATATTATGCTCATACAAAACGGGAACAAGCGTTTTTTGCCGTGTTTATCGTGCTGAGCAGTTACCAGCGGTCAAGCGTTGGCGTTGGCCTGCTCCTGCTCTGACTATTGATAACGGTAGAAATTTAGGTTGCTAGACTGGCTAGGACATGGCACCGTGGCACCCCTCCAAGTACACCCGCGCCCAGCTCGAAGAACGGCGACTCGCCGCACTGAACATGATGCAGGCCGGTGGACACACCAACCAGCAGATCGCGGATCACTTCGGCGTCTCGATCCACACCGTCTACACCTGGAAAGAGCGGCTCAAACGCCAGGGTGGCCTGGAGGCCACCCCCACGACGGGTCGGCCCGCCCGCCTGACCCCGGAGGGGCAGCAGAAGATCAGCACCCTCCTGCAGGAGGGTGCCCTGGCACACGGCTTTCCCGACGCCACCTGGACAACCGCTCGCGTCCGCGAACTGATCGGGCGGCACCTGCACGTGTGGTACCACGTCGACCATGTTCGCAAGGTGCTCCATCGCTTGGGATTCTCGCCCCAGAAACCCGGGAAAGGGGCGCTGGAACAGAACGAGGAGGCCGTACGAACCTGGGTGCAGACCACGCGCCCGGGTGTCGAAAAAAAAGGTCGCGCAGGGCGCCACGCTCATCTACCTCGATGAAGTGGGCTTCAGTCTGAAGGGCGTGCTCCGACGGACATGGGCAAAACGGGGGAAGACGCCCGTGGTGCGTCTTCCGGCCAGTTGGCAGAAGCTCTCGACGATTGGGGCCATCACGTCGAACGGGCAATTTCTCCAGCGGACCCAGACAGGAGCGGTCAAGACGGGTGATGTGCTGGCGTTTCTGAACCACCTTCTGAAGCACGTGACGGTTGAACTGGTGGTGGTGTTGGACAATGCCGCGATTCACCGGGCGAAGGCCGTCTCGGCCTTCGTGGAGACGCAGGATCGGCTCTCACTGGTGTACCTGCCACCGTATTCACCGGAGTTCAATCCGATTGAGAAGGTCTGGGCCTACGTGAAGCGGAATATCTTGGGGAATTTCTGCGCCAGGACGACAAAGGAACTGACGACACGGCTGCGTGCGGGCTGGCAGAGGATTCGGTACATCAAGTTGCCGCAGCGCCTCATGGCGGCGACTTCAATTTAAACCGTTATCAATAGGAACGCCACTCACTGCCGCAGGGGCTGGTGGTGACCAGCGAAGAAGGTGCCCATCAGTTCATCGAACGTCCGCTGGCAATTCAGACAGTGATATCGCTGTCTGAATCTCTATTGATAAAGGTATAAATCTAAGTCGTGAGATTGAGTCAGGTCTCGTGCTGGACGTATTCCAGCGTGCCACCTTAAACTCAAAGCAACTTCAATTTCTACCGTTATCAATAGGTGTCGTCCCGGTTCTGTTTGAACACATGCGGCGCGTGCCAACGCGGGTAGTCCATGCCATCGGGCCAACGGAGTTCCCACACGACGTTGAAGCCTTTTCAGTCGTCCAGGAGCTAAATTAAGCTGAGCATGATGATAGTGCATCGCGGCGCTCTCAGCTCCCTGAAATCCAGGAAAAGCCACGCGTATTCGTGGGAAGGTACACTGGGTGTGCTGCTCATTCGCTGTGGCCTCGGCTGGCTGGAGACCGGGACGCGCGCGAGTATACTGGGAGTCAACCTGTTTGTGCAGACCAGGGTACCGTCAGGGGCTAAAATTAACTCGCCAGAGGAAATTGCCTGGCGTAAGGGCTGATTGACCATTGAGACCGTGCTGGAACAGACTCAGAAGCTGTAGAAAAACTAGTATGGGAAATACCTCATTAAGGTCGCAGGGGAGAAATTTCATGCCTGAGCAGAGAATGGAACACACGATTAGGCTGGATAAAAAGTACGTGGAGGCCGTGCCTTTTGCGAGTTATCCGATTGCCCTGCAGACTAAAGGAGTCTGGTTTCATGCCCTGAAAAAGAACCGCAGCGAGTGTGGGACTTCCATAGGATATGTGCGGTTGAATGGGCGGGGTGCGTAGGGGTTTCTCGATCAGCTTGTGCCCAGGCAGATCA
>NZ_JAGLBB010000031.1 GCF_018260555.1 Deinococcus sp.
GGGGTTCTTTTCACCTTTCCCTCACGGTACTATGCGCTATCGGTCACTGGGAGTATTTAGCCTTGCGCGGTGGTCCGCGCGGATTCAGTCATCGTTTCACGAACAACGACCTACTCAGGTGCCACTACCGTCAGCCAGTCGTTCATCTACAGGACTGTCACCCTCTTTGGTCCTGCTTTCCAGCAGGTTCGACTTGAGTGGCTGAATCGTAAAAAGTGGTCCTACAACCCCAGAGGGTAAACCCTCTGGTTTGGGCTGATCCCGGTTCGCTCGCCGCTACTAGGGGAATCGATGTCTCTTTCTTCTCCTTCAGGTACTGAGATGTTTCAGTTCCCTGAGTTCCCTCCCACATCAGTGGGTACCCGCAAGCGGGTGGGTTTCCCCATTCGGATATCCTGGGGTCAAAGCGTATCTCCAGCTCGCCCAGGCTTTTCGCAGGTAATCGCGTCCTTCATCGGCTCCAGTGCCAGGGCATCCACCGTGGACCCTTAGTATCTTGACCCATCTTTCCTATGCGTCTCCTCGCCTGACCGCCGTCACCCGGATGGGTGGGGGGCTTTAGCGTGGAGCGCGGTTATATCGCGTTTCTCTCGCTCTTTCACACTCGCTTGTCATGCATCGCGCCTCGCTTGAGGCTCAGAAAAGATACAGGTCCCCGGCCCATCTGTCAACACCCCCCGCCCAGCCCACCCTTCACGCTGGCTTTCCAGTCCCCGAATGGTGTTCTGGACGGCAGCCCTGCCCACCCCTCATTGGAGCGGGCGTACAGATTCTGCTGACCGATCCGGCAGGCGCCGCCCGCCCGGTGAGGGCAGCTCCGGTGAAAGGCGCGTGGTAGCCTCTGACCATGCAGCTGAATGTGGTGTTTTTTGCCCGCCTGAAGCGGGAAACCGGCGTCGAATACCTGAGCCTGGAGGTCGCTGAAGGCAGTGACGTGCGCGCCGTCGCACAACTGCTCGAAGCACGGTTCGGGATCAGCCTCGGGGGCTGCATGACCGCCGTGAACGAGACTTACGCCTCACCGGATACCGTTCTGAGCCCCGGAGCGGAACTGGCCTTCCTGCCTCCGGTGGCCGGCGGTTCCGGCGAACCAACGACGACGCCCTCAACCGGTGCCCCCTCAGCCAGTGCTCCGGCAGACGACGGGCCAGCAGGCGACGTGCAGACCCACTGCGAGGTCACCGCCGCTCCCCTGCGACTGGAGACGGCCGACGCCTTCCTGGTCAAACCCGAGTACGGCGCGCAGGCGTACTTCGTGGGCACCGTCCGCAGTCCCAACAAGGGCCGGACCGTGGAGTTCATCGAATACGAGGGGTACGCCCCCATGGCACGCAGGGTCATGCAGGGGGCCGCCGACACTGCCCGCGAGCAGTACGGCGACCTGCGCGTGTTCCTTCAACACCGGGTGGGGCGCCTACTGCCGGGCGAGGCCAGCATCCTGATCGGTGTGGCGAGCCCGCACCGCCGCGCTGCACTGGAAGCCTGCGATTTCCTTATCGAGCACCTGAAGCTGCACGTTCCAGTCTGGAAACATGAAGCGGACGAGGACAGCCAGCACTGGGTGGACGGGCAGACCGCGCACGAAACGCTGTAACCCCAGGGCTGCAACCACAGGGAGGCTATCAGGGGACGGCGAACAAATCGCACGGCCTGCCGCCTCTTCCGTTCACCACCCACAACGACGCGAACGTGACGGCCACCGACACCAGCAGTAAGGGGGGCAAGCGGCGCCCCCGGGACCTTTCAGCGGGACCGGACGAGTCCGGCCTGAGCCTGCGCGGTGCGGGTCTGCATGGACGCGCTCGCCAGGTGCGTCAGGGCCAGGGCCAGGGCGTCGGCGGCGTGGTTGTTGAACAGTTCGCGGATGCCCAGGCTGGCCTTGACCATGTAAATCACCTGCTCCTTGTCGGCGCGGCCCGTTCCGACCAGGGACTGCTTGACCTGCATGGGGCCGTACTTGTGAACCGGCACGCCTGCCTGCGCGCAGGCCAGCTGCACCACCCCGAACGCCTGCCCGACCTTGAAGGCCACGTCCGCCTGACGGCGCAGAATCTGATCCTCGATGGCGACCGCGTCCGGGCGGTACTCCGCGATCAGGCGGCTGACCTCGGCGTGCAGGTACTGCAGGCGGCGCGGCATGATCCAGGCGCTCTCAGTGGTCAGGCACACGTGATGCAGGTGCCGGGCCTTGCGGACATCTCCTTCCACCAGCCCCAGGCCGAGGTTGGCGAGTCCGGGGTCAATACCAAGAACGATCACGTCCGCAGGATACGCGATGCGGCGCGCCCCGACAGGAAAGAACCCCCGCAAGGGCGGGGGCCGGGAGCACAACTGGGCGTTACAGGCGGCTCTTGGGGTCGAAGGCGTCGCGCAGACCGTCTCCCAGGAAGTTGAATGACAGCACCGTCATCAGGATCGCCAGTCCGGGCCAGAACGCCAGGTACGGGTGCTCCAGCACGACCTCGTTGGCGTTGGAGAGCATGTTGCCCCAGGTGCTGACCGGCGGCTGGATGCCGAAACCCAGGAACGACAGGGCCGCCTCGCCCAGGATCGCGCCGCCCACGGCCAGGGTGCCGTTCACGATGATCACGGCTACCACGTTCGGCACGAGGTGACGGAACATGATGCGGGCGTTGCGGGCCCCGAGCGCGCGGGCTGCGTCCACGTACTCCAGGTTCTTGAGTTTCAGGACCTCGCCGCGCACCAGGCGGGCGGTGCCCATCCAGCCGAAGAACGTGAAGATCCCGATGATGATGAACACGCTGGCGTTCGGCGTCTGGCGCAGCGCCACGAGGGCCGGGGCGTCACTGGCGAGCAGCAGGGCGCTGAGGGTCAGTAGCAGAGGCAACTCCGGGATGGACAGCATCAGTTCGATAAAGCGGCTGATGACCGTGTCGACCAGCCCGCCCAGAAAGCCGGACAGCAGGCCCATGACGGTGCCCAGACCGACGCTGAAGATGGCCACGGTGAAGCCCACGATCAAGCTGACGCGACTGCCGTAGATGATGCGGGACAGCAGGTCGCGGCCCAGGCTGTCCTGGCCCAGCAGGTGCTGCGAACTGGGCGGTGAGTAGATGCCTTCCAGGTCCTGGGTGTTCGGGTCGTACGGGGCGATCAGCGACGCGAAGATGGCCATCAGGATCAGCGCGACGATGACCATCAGGCTGATCATGGCGGCCTTGTGGCGGCGCAGTCGGCGCAGGGCGATCTGCATGGTCGAGCGGCTCCTGGCGGGCCGGGTGGCTGGGGTGGGTACAGCGGTGGTCATGGCAGCCGTCCTTTAGGAGTACCGGATCCGGGGATCGACGAGGGCGTAGGCGAGGTCGGTCAGCAGCTGGAACACCACGGTCAGCACGGCCAGCATCATCAGGCAGACCATGACCACGTTGAAGTCCTTGGTGACCAGCGCGTCCAGAATGGCCTTGCCCATGCCCGGCCAGGAGAACACGGTCTCCGTGATGACGGCCCCGCCGAACAGGCCCGGGATGCTCAGGCCCATGAGGGTCACGATGGGCGTCACGGCGTTGCGCAGGGCGTGCTTGTACAGCACCCGGCGGTCCGCCAG
The DNA here is from genome assembly GCF_018260555.1 of Deinococcus sp. Lineage (GTDB taxonomy): Bacteria > Deinococcota > Deinococci > Deinococcales > Deinococcaceae > Deinococcus. The sequence goes on from NZ_JAGLBB010000031.1 coordinate 3,566, forward strand.
TCCCTTGGCGCGCGCGGTGCGCACGTAGTCCTGCGTGAGGGTTTCAAGCATGTTGGCGCGCATGAAGCGCATGGTCACGGCAATCTCGCGCAGCATCAGGACCATCAGCGGCAGCAGCAGGTACTTCAGGCGGTCGAGTGTCACCGCCCACCAGCCGGCCTCTGCGGGCATGTCGCCGCCCAGACCGCCGGGCGGCAGGGACAGCAGCCCGCCCGTCAGCTGCGGCAGGGAAATGGCGAAGAAATACAGGGCCAGCGCACCCACCCAGAACACCGGGGCGCTGACCGCCACGAACGCGAAGAAGGTCAGCAGGTAATCCAGCACCGAGTACTGCCGCACCGCACTGAAAATGCCCAGCGGCACGGCGATCAGGGTGCTGATCACCAGGGCGGGCACGGTCAGCAGCAGCGTGTTCGGCAGGCGGTTCTGGAAGATGTACTCCAGCGCGGGAATCCCGAAGTCCTGCGAGTACCCGAAGTTCCCGGTCACGGCCTGCTGCAACCAGAAGAAGTAGCGGGTGATCCAGGGCTGGTCCAGGCCGTACGCGGCGCGCAGGCGGGCAATGTCCTCGGGGGTGATGTTGCTGTTCCCAAACACCATCTGATCGACCGGGTCGCCGGGTTGCAGGGCGGTCAGACCAAAAATCACCAGGCTGATCACCAGCAGCAGCGGAATCATCTGAATCACTCGTCGTAGTGCGTAGGTTCCCATGTTCGAACTCCTGACAAACGGGGCGGGAGGGAAAGCGTGTGTGCCTTCCCTCCCGCGCCAGGTGCCGGGCGGTCCACGTGCAGTGGCCCCGCCCGCTGGCGTTTATTTCTGCTTGTATTCCTCGACGGCGCCCTTGCTGGCCCAGCCGATCTTGGCGGCGTTCCAGCTGGGGTACTGCGTGTAGGCGCTGAAGGTGTAGTTCACGAGTCCCGGAACCTTGGTGTAGGTGTTCACGCGGAAGTACAGCGGCAGCGAGGGAACCTCGGCGTTCCAGATGGTCTGCATCCGGTCGAACAGCTTGATGCGGTCGGCCTGGTTGAATTCAGTCTTGGCCTGAGTCTGCAGCTTACTGAACTCGGCGTTGTTCCAGCCGGAGTTGTTCTGTCCCGAGTAGCCGTTCGCGGCGGTAGGAATACCGGACGCCTTGAACAGGTTGCCTTCCTCGAAGATGGGGTTGTTGGACCAGGCGTACATGGCCATGTCCCACTTGCCAGTTTCACCTTTACTCAGGAAGTCCGGCCCAAAGATCACGCTGGAGGGGTAGTTCTGAATGTTGACCTGCACGCCCACGGCCTTCCACTGGGACTGCAGGATCTGCTGCACGCGCTCGCGGGTGGTGTTGCCGGCGGTCGTGGAGAAGTTCAGGGTGAGTTTCTTGCCGCCCTTCTGCAGGATGCCGTCACTGCCGGGCGTCCAGCCGACCGCGGTGAACAGGGCCTTGGCCTTGGACGGGCTGTAGTTGTAGTCGTTGACGTCTTTCTTGTACAGCTTACTGATCGGCCCGATCCAGCTGTTCGAGACGGCCTGACGGCCCTGGAACAGCGCCTTGGTCAGCGCGTCACGGTCAATGGCGTACAGCAGCCCCTGACGCATGCGGGGATCGTCGAGGTCCAGGTCCTTGGAACGCTGGCCGCGCGTGTTGATGTCGATGTGCTCCCAGACGGCGCCGGGCACGAAGTAGGTCTTGAACTTCCCGCGTTCGCTGCGGGCCAGATCCACGCCCTGGTCGAAGGTCAGACCCACGGTGCCGAGGGCGTCGAGCTGGCCGGACAGGATGTTGACTTTCAGGGTGTTGGTGTTCGGGATGAAGCGGTACGTGACGGTCTTGACGTAGTTGTCGAGGTTCTTCGGCTGGCCCCAGTAGTTGGTGTTGCGGGTCAGGGTCAGGCTGTTCCCACTGCGCCACGCGGTGGGCTTGAAGGGCCCGGCCACGACCTTGGGCAGGTTACGGGCGGTGGTGTACGCCGAGAGGAACTTCTTCCACTCCTCGCTGGTGACCTTGGCGTCTTTCTCGTTCTTGGTCTTGGCGTCGAAGGCGTTCCACGCGGCGCCCATGACGTGACTGGGGGCCAGACCGGGGCTGGTCTGGTCCGCGAACAGGTACGGCGGCTCGTAGGTGATGGTGAAGGTGTCGGTGTCGGCGGCCGTGATCTTGGCGCGGTTCCAGGGTTCACGGTCGGGCACAGGCACGCGGTCGTCGTTCTCCAGTTTCAGCCAGAACTGAAAGTCCGCGACCTTGATGGGCGTGCCGTCGCTCCACTTGGCGTCCTTGCGGATGGTGTACGTGACGCTGTTGCGGACCACATCGCCCTTGGCGTCCTTGACGATCTTGTAGTCGCCGTTGGCGATGCTGGGCACGCGGGTGGCGATGTCGGCGCTGGCCTCACCGTTATCATCGAGCTGGATCAGACTGGCACCCAGGTACCCGTTGATCTCGCTGGTGATAGAGAGGTTGTTGGTGTTCCAGGGATCATAGATGTTCGGCGGCTCCTGCGAGGTACCCACCACGAGGCTGTTGTTCGCAGGCCCGGCGAGCGCGCCGCCGAGCAGAAATACGGTAAGGGCAAAGGTCTTCTTCATAACTAGCCTCCCTGGACTCCAGGCTGATGGTGCTGCCCCTTGCCTTGAATGATGAGCGTCAGTATAGAGCTCATTAAAGCTGAGTCAAGAGAACTTTTTCCCGTTGCGTTTGCGTGAACGCATTGACCTGCTCCTCTCGGCCCTTACACCTAGGCACAGACAGGCGAACAACCCGAACCAACGGAGGATTCGGGTCGCCTGACCTTCAGGATATTCAGTACGGTGGGTCGGTGTGGGGGTTAAGTACGTTGAAGCTAACATTGCGAGATTCCGGGAAAGCGCCGGAACCTCTCCATTCCCGCTCCAACGTACTTTCTTCTGCTACGCGCTCCGCGCGGTTTATCTACAAGATAAACGCAGTGTACTTAGTGGCTGGAGCAGCCGCCGCTGCCTTCGCCGTCCGGGGACTGCGCGCTGTCGGTACGGAAAGACGAGCCGCACCCACAGGCGGACGTGGCGTTGGGGTTGTTCACCGTGAACCCGCCGCCCATCATGTTCTCGACGAAATCCACCTCACTGCCGCGCAGCAGGGGCAGGCTCATGCGGTCCACGAGCAGCTTGATACCGCGGTCCACGACAATCAGGTCGCCTTCGAGCTCGCGGTCATCGATGGCCATGCCGTACTGGTAGCCACTGCAACCACCGCTCTTGATGAACACACGCACCCCGGCGTTCTCCTTACCGCTACTGGCAAGGATGCCCTGGGCCCTCTGCGCGCCAAATTCGCTGATGCTGATTTCACGGGCGGGAACGCCGCCGGACTGTTCGGGGGTGGTGGTCGCGGTCATGCGTGAAGCGTACTACCATTCAGGCAATAAAAAAGTGCCTGGAAAGCAAATCACACCGACTCCGGTAAGGTGGTGCGCTAGAACCGTTCCATCTGAGTGGACTCGCAGAGCTGCGCCGCCCAGCGAGCAGCAGAAGCGAGCAGCAGAATGGCGGTTTGCGCGCATTGGGTGGCAAATCCGGTGATGGTGTAGGGGCCAGCGAAACAGACAGCAGTCCGTAGAAGTGTCCGCCCCGTGGCCTATGCAAGCAGGCGTGCCTGCTACGCCGCTTACATTCCTTGAGCGCCTCGCTGTTAAGATGGAGTCATGACGAACCCGTATGCCGAGTGGTTCGAGCAGCTCCGCAGCGAGTACGGCGAGCAGCTCCGCACCATGCCCCTTCCGGATGGACTGCCGGAGCACCTGCGGACCCTGATCAGCTCGAACGACGAAGATGCCATTCAGTTCATGGTCAAACTGGCCTGGCAGTTCGGGGCTCAGGTCGGGTACGCTGCCGGAACCCGACAGGGCGACACGCCCGCCGCGGACATCCCCAATACACCCCGCGTGCAGGCCTGATACCAGCCGGGAATCAGCGCGTTCACGTTTCACGCCGCCTCCTGATCGGGGCGGCGTTGTTGATGCCGTCACCCCCCTGGTCAGTGCAGTCCGGACCTGGGGGCACTCCAGCAACCCGGCTGCGGGTCCGGGTCAGGCAACAGTCCGCGCGCGATCAGTTCGAGCAGGGTGTCACGGGCCAGTTCTGCCAGGGTCTCGGCAGGGGCGTCAGCGGGCGGCAGGCCAGCCAGCCCCAGCTGACGAGCACGCAGACTCAGGTGGCGGGCCAGTTGATCCATGCGGCCCATTCAAGCACGGGTTCAAGCACAGGGCCGGGGCTCATACAACGCCCGTATCAGCAGGCCCCTCTCATACGGACTGCCGCTCTATTCCACCACAGTCGGGAAAGCGCCGTCTGCGGCTCCATACCGCGAAGGGGCGTCTGCTGTTCCTCCTCGCGTCCGCTCGGATTGATTCAGAACTTCACCGAATCAATCGGAATCCGTATCATACGGACTTGGCCGGACCGTTGTTGCAAGCCATTCTATCCGGGCAGACGCGAGGAGGAGCAGAGAGGACTCCAGGCGTGGAGTTGGCAACCCGGTATTGTCCCGGGTTATGAACGGAACAGACGGCAGTTCGTATGACCGCGCCAGCCATTAAAAATGTCCGCCCCGGCGCGGGCCGGGGCGGAGAGCAGTGCAGGGTGGTTCAGTCGTCGGCGTGGGCGTGGGCCAGGCTTTCGCGCTCGTCCGCTTCACGCAGGGCGCGGATGCCGCGTACGATGCCGATCACGGCGAAGTACGACACGGCCGGCACAAGCAGGGTCAGGATCCACAGGATGGTGTTGGCGTTGCCGGTGGTCAGCAGGCCCGAGCTGATCAGTTCGGGCTTGTACCCGGCGACGGACAGGACGATCATCATGGCGAAGAACGCGACACCGGCCGCCAGCCTGACCGGGTGGTTGGTGGGGTTCTCGGCGTAGTACTGGTGCTCGGTGGTGCGGTCCAGCATGGGTACGGCGAACATCAGGGCCATGACGATGCCCGGCAGCACCAGTGCACCCACGAATTCAGCGCCGATCAAGCCACCGAACAGGTGCCATTCGAAGCTGGGAATAATCGCCAGAGCGCCGAACACCCACAGCAGGTACCAGTCGGGTTTGATGTTATTGATGGGTGTGGTGCTGGGCGGGCCGAAGAACTCGACGGGGTGAACCGGAATGAAGGCCGCGAACAGCATGACCAGACCGGTCAACAGCAACGCCAGCACCAGCATGATGGGCGTCTGCTGTGTCATAAAGGGCACGCCCACGATCTTCTTGTAGGCGACGCGCTTGGCGTACTGAGGCTGCGTGTGCTTCTGCTTGATCATCAGCAGCATGTGCGCGCCGGTCAGGGCCAGCAGGATGCCGGGCAGCAGCATGATGTGGTAGCCGTAGATGCGTGGGATGATCCCGGCGCCAGGGAACTTGCCGGCGAAGGCAGCCTGCGCAACCCACTCGCCCACCCAGGGAATGGACCCGGTGATGGCGTACACGACCTTGACGGTGTTGTAAGCGTAATTGTCGTACGGCAGGATGTAGCCGGTGACGGCGGTCAGCGCCGAGAAGATCAGCAGCAGCATCCCGATCCACCAGTTGATTTCACGCGGTTTCTTGAAAGCACCCGTGAAGTAGATGCGCATCATGTGAATCACGGCGGCCGCGACCATGATGTTCGCCATCCAGTGGTGGACGCGCCGCAGCATGTCCCCGAAGGGCATGGCGTTGATCTTCAGCGCCGAGTGGTAGGCGGCGGGCACCAGATTAGGCTTGGTGACCGTGCCGGGATCGAAGGTGTTCACGACCAGCGAGTTGCTGGGCTCGTACGACAGGGCCAGCAGGATGCCGGTCAGGATCAGCACAATCAGGCTGAACAGCGTGATCTCTCCCAGGAAGAAGGAGTGATGCACCGGGAAGGCTTTGCGCAGAAACTTGTCGTTCAGGCGCGAGATGTGCAGGCGGTCGTCAAGCCACTGGTTCATGCGAGCTGCTCCTCCACTTCCTTCTTGAATTTTTCCCACTCCGTTTCACTGAGGAACGGGTAGGGCATGCTGGCGAAGAAATCCGCCACGACCAGTTGATCGCCTTCGAGCTTGATGGGCAGCTGCGCCAGCGGGCGGGGAGGCGGCCCGCCGATGACCTTGCAGCCGCGTTTAGGGTCGTACTGACCGGAGTGGCAGGGGCATTTCATGCCGTCGCCCTGGTCGCTGTCGGCCACGGAACAGCCGGCGTGCGTGCAGATGTCGCTGTACGCGACGATCTCGCCGTTCACCGTGGCGTCCAGTTTGGTGGGTTCCACGAGCTGCCCTTTCGGGAAGCGGTACAGGGCCAGAATGTTGTTCGGTTCGCCCTTGCGGATGACGTTATTACCGTCCTTGTCCTTCCCCATAGGCCAGGCGCGTACCAGCTGATCGCTCAGGTCACTGACCTTGATGATCTGGCCTTCCTTGCTTTCCGAGGCGTGCACGAGCACGTCACCCTTGACGGGCGGGGCCTTATCGGGCGTCAGGCGAAAGACCGGGTTGGCGGTTCCCAGCGCGCTGACGAGGCTGACCGTGCCGACAGCAGCAGTGGTGCCCATGGCGACGTTGATGAATTTCCGGCGTGTGATCTCGGGGTCCTGTTTCTTGTAACGGGTCATGATTCAAACCTCTGGGCTAAGCCTCTTGGCGGGGGCGGTGAGCAGCCGGGGGCCACTTACCAGGGGAATTCGCCGCTGGCGTCCTCGGCCAGCACCTCGCCGTCCATGAAGTACTTCTTGTACAGCCCGATGCTCGCACCGATCAGCAGCAGGATCATGGCAGCATAGAAGCCCTCGGCGGTCACGTTGGGCATGACCGGCTCCTTGGCGCCCCACCCGGCGTAATCCGTGACCATCTGGCGCACGAACAGCACACTGAACAGGATGCTCAGCCCCAGGGTCGTCAGTATGCCCAGCGTGGCCAGCGGGGTCGAGCGGACCTTGTGAATGCCGGGAGTCAGTTCCATCCCTTCAGCCCAGACGCTGTACAGACCGATCAGGCCGTAGGTGAGCAGCACCAGGATGAACGTGCCCAGGAAGATCTCGGGCAGTTTGAGGTCCTCGGGAACGAAGCGGCTACGGTTTTTCAGCACGGCCGGGTCAACCTTGGACTGCCCTTCGGCAACCAGGGCGGGCGTCAGCAGTTCCTCGGACTTGTTGCCCCAGGAGTTCAGGACGTAATTGGCGACCGCGTAGACCTCGTTGTCCTTGAGTTGCGGGAAAGCCGGCATGCCGCCCTTCCCCTTGGTGATGATGGTGTGCACGTACACCGGATCCGTGAGGATCTTCGTGTCACCAGCCAGTTTGGGGCCCACCCCACCCTGACCCTGCAGACCGTGACAGCCGGCGCATCCGGCCGTCTGTTCAAAGAGCGTCTTCCCGAGCGTCGGGTATTCCTTACTGATGTTCGCCACGACCGCAGGATCGACCACCACAGGTTCAGGCGCCGTTTCCTTGTTGAACAGGAACAGCAGGATGATCCACATGATGGCCGCGCACACGATGGCGACCCAGGGCATGACAGCGTCGTTTCTTTCCACGTTCCCTCTCCCTCAGCGTGAAGTGGCCTGTACTTCCCCGCCACGTGGCGGCTGGAACCCCTTCTCGGCCTTCTTTTAAGACCTGTTACGGGTCAGCATAGCACGCACCGAAGGCGCTCCCAGTCGCGTTTTGAAGTGATATTCAAACGGCTACTTGACATGCTGGCGGGCCGGCTGTCAAAGAGCTTTCCGGGGGACTCAGGCACCCTTCATGCTGCACCTTACCGAGCGGTTAAATGTCCCCCTGATACGGATTCCGCTCCATTCCACCACAGCCTGAAAAGCGCCCCCCTGAGGCCACACACCGCTCAGGGGCGTCTGTTATTCCTGCTCGCATGCGGTCGGATTGATTCAGAAGTGCAGGGAATCAACCTCAGTCCGTATCAGTCCGGAAGGATCAGTCCGGCCAGCGACGCGAAAGGGTGCGCCGTGCCCACCGGGCGCAGCGTGCAGAACGGAGGCCCCCCGTCCGGTTCCACGCGGTGCGGGCACACCGGGCACTCCGGGAACGCCTGATCGGTGTACGCGAGGTCCGCTTCGGCACTCCCGATCACCCACTCGCGGCTGCACCCGGCGCGGAAGGTCACGGGCGCGGCCACCTCCGGGCGGCTCATTCGAGGTTCGCGATTCCCTCGCGGATGGCGTACAGCGCCGCCTGCGTGCGGTTGTTCAGTTGCAGCTTCGTGAAGATCTCGCTGAGGCGGTTGCGGACCGTCTTCTCACTGATGTCGAGGCGCAGCGCGATGTCCTGGTTCGAGAAGCCCTGCGCCAGCAGTTTCAGGATCATGGTCTCGCGCTCATTCAGGTCGGCGTGCTTCTCGGTAGGCAACTCCTCGCGCTTATCGCGGAAGTCATCCAGGACGTTCTGGGCCATATCGGGGTCCAGCAGCGCCTCACCCGCAGCGACCCGCCGGATCACGTCGAGCAGGGTGGTCGCGTCGGCGTCCTTGAGCACGTACCCGCGCGCTCCGGCCTTGACGGCCTCGAACACGTACCGGTCCTGGCGGTACATGGTGATCATGATCACCCGCGCCGCCGGGTCGATTTCCAGGATGCTCTGGGTGGCCTTGACCCCATCGAGCTCCGGCATCTGAATGTCCATCAGGATAACGTCCGGGTGCGTATCGGCTGCGTAGCGGATCGCCTCCCGTCCGTTGGCGGCCTCACCGATGACGCGCATCCCCTCGGATTCCAGCAGGCTGCGCAGTCCCTGACGGAACAGCGCGTGATCGTCCACGAGCAACACGCGAATCATGCCCGCAGTGTAGGCCACCCCGTCCCGCATCAACGCAGCGCAGCCCCCCATGTTCCCAGGGCCGACCTACCCGCCCGCAGGCGGCGGGCACAGATGCAGAAACCTGTAAGTCCCGACCCGCTAGACTGACCCGCGTGATCACCTGGTTTGATGCCCTGCTCGTGACCCTCTGGGCCGTGTTCACTGCCCTTGGTGCCCGGCGCGGACTCGCCGGACTGGTCTGGGGCGTGGGTGGCGTCGCCATTTGCTTCCTGGCGAACTCCCTGGCCACCGGGGCGCCTGGGGCAGTGGTGATCGCCGCGCTGCTGGGCGTGGGGCTGGCCATCGCCACCGGCCGCCTGATTCCCGCGCCGCTGGAACAACCCTGGCACCTGGGTGTAGGCGCGCTGGGTGGGTTTCTGCTGGGCGGCCTGCTGATCTCCACGCTGGCCCTGGGTTTCCCGATGGACGTGCGTGTGGACGCCAGCGGCACGCGCGCCACGTACCCGTCGGCCAGCCTGCCGGAGGCCGTGTACAGGGGCGTGCGCGACTCGGCGTTGCAGAGCAACCTGCGTGGCGTCTGGAGCGGCAGCCGAGCCCTGAAAACCCTGCTGATTCCTGACCAGGCCCGCTGATACGGATTCCGATTGATTCGCTGCAGTTTTGAATCAATCCGAGCGGACGCGAGTAGGAACAAATACGGGTTTCGCGGTATGAAGCCACAGACGGCGCTTTTCCGACTGTGGTGGAATGGAGCGGCAGTCCGTATGAGGCCACACCCGGCAGCTCCCTGCGCCCGCTACTGCACCTGCACGGCGGGCGCTTCCGCGTGCGGTTCGGACGACTGGTTGCCTCCGTCCCGCTGGCTCAGGACGGTCGCCGCAACCACCAGCAGTCCTCCCAGCGCGCCGCGCAGACCCACCTGCTCTCCGATCAGCAGGAAGCTGAACAGCGTGGCCGTGACCGGCTCCAGTGCGTAGATCAGGCTGGCACCGGCTGCATTGACCGTGCGTTGCCCGACCGTCTGCATCAGGGTCGTGGCGGCCGTGGCGATCACGCCCAGGTACAGCAGCGGCGCCCACGCGCCCGCCGGGGGCCACAATGAACCCGGCGCGGCCACCAGCGCCCAGGCCCACGCCAGGGCCGTGACACCCAGCACCTGCACCAGCGTGAACGGCAGAGCCGCGTGCCGGTGCGCCATGCGTTCGAGCGTCACGATGAACCCCGCGTATGTGAACGCGCAGGCCAGCGCCCAGATGTCCCCGGCGACCAGGGTGCCGCCCTCCCAGGACAGCAGGCCCAGCCCCAGCACCGCCAGCGGCAGCGCCGCCCACAGCAGCGTGGGCATGCGGCGACGCTGCGAGACCATCAACCACACCGGCACCAGTACCACACTGAGCGCCGTGAAAAACGCCGCCCTGTTCGCGGTAGTGGTCAGAAGCGCGGTGGTCTGCGTGCCGTACCCGGCGATCAGCCACGCGCCCAGCACCGCGCCGTCCCGCCACAGCGAACCCCGCTGCCAGGCGCCCGGAGCGTCCGGCCGGGGCGTCCAGGCAGGCCGGCGGATCAGAAGCAGCGGCAGCAGCGCCACCGACGCGATCAGAAACCGCCACGCGATCAGGACCGGCGGGGGCAGCAGCTCGCCCAGGGTCTTCACGACCGCGAAGGTGCTGCCCCACAGGCACGTCACCAGAACCAGAAGAACCACACCACGCGCCTGAGCCGACATGCCCGCAATTGTAGTGCCCATCAGCAGAACAGCTCTGCGCGTGTTCGCCGTCACCCGGACGGAACGGTTTTGGTAACCCATTCCACCGGCGTCCGTACCAGCTATGAACCGATCAGCGGATGGTGGTCTGGAAGCAGGTGCGGCCAGACTCGCCGGACGCCAGGGTGCCCAGCGAGACCGTCATGGTGCCGCGCGTGAATGTGCCGCCTGTGGTGGTCAGGCTGCCGCCGTCCGTGTCAGCGTCGCTGCTGAGGTATGAGGTGAGCGTGCTGCGCGTGAGCTTCACGCCGAAGCCAGTGATGGCGCTGCCTTCATCCGCGTCGTAGGCGGTGGTCAGGGCGTTCGTGCTCCCGGGCACGTGATCCACGATCACGAAGTTCGGCAGGGCCGCGCCGCCCAGGTTCTCGAAACCGACGCAGTACTCCAGAATCTCGCCCGGCAGGCCGCCACCGGACGTCCCGAACGCGGTGCCCTTCGTGACGTTGCGGACCTCCTTGATCAGGTTGCCGTAGACCGTGTTCGTGGACGCGGCGGCGCTGTTGTTACTGGACACGGGGTCCGTGGTGGCGCTGCTGACCGACGCGGTGTTCGTGAAGCTACGGACTGCCGGCGTGCTTGCCAGGGTCGCGGTGGTCGGCGTAGTGGCCGTGACCGTGATGACCTGCGTGGCGTTGGCCGCGAGATCCGCGAAGTCCCAGCTGAGCGTCTGACCGCTGACGCTGCCGGGTGCAGGCACGCTACTGACGAAGGCGACACCGGCGGGAAGCGTGTCGGTCACGGCGACAGCCGACGCGGCGGTCGGGCCTCCGTTGGTGACGGTCAGCGTGTACGTGATGGTCTCGCCGGGTTGAACGAAGGCCTTGCCGGTCTTGGTAATGCCCAGATCCGCGCTGGGAATCACTACCGTCACGCTGGCGTAATCGTCTTCGGTCGTCACGCCGTTGTCCGTTTTCGAATCGCTGTCCGGTTGCGGGGACGAGATGACCTCTGCGACGTTCGTGATCGGGCCAGCACCTGTGGCCGTCGCGGTGATCGTCAGGGTGGTTGCCTCGCCCGCTATGGGGCTCAGAACGCTCCAGATTCCCGTGGCCGGGTCGTAAGTGCCGGCAGCGGCTGAGGAGCTGACATAGGTCACTCCGGCCGGCAGGACATCCTTTACCTCCACGTTCTCGGTGGGAACGCCAGGTCCGGCAGAAGGGTCAGGGCCATCGTTATGCAGCGTAATGGTGTAGGTGATGGTACTGCCCTGAATGGGCGTGGCGTTGCTCACGGTCTTGGTCAGTGACAGGTCATCGACGCCGCCAGCGATCATGAGGGCCACGCTGCTGATGTAGAACAGATCCTGACTGCCCTGGATGTTCAAGGTGCCGGAGGTGGCCCCGGACGACGTTTTGGTGGTGACATCGAAGGTGTCGAAATCCACACCGAAAGCGTCGTCACGCCCTGCATCTGCCGCGGTGGGCCCGGAGCTACCGCCGGTACTGATGGTGCTGTTGAAGATGCCGCTTCTGGGCGTCGTCCCCGTTCCACCCAGGTTAAAGGTGTTGGTAATGGCCGAGGGCGGCTGTCCGGCCCCGAAGCTCAGTGACTCGGCCACGCCGCTCGCGTAGTTGACGTTCAGGGTCTCGTCGCCCTCCCAGGCCAGGACAGAGGTTTTGGCTCCGAAGGTGGTGGGCACGAACAGCCCGCTGACGGTACGGGTGGTCAATTCGTTCTGACTGCGGTCAAATCCCTCATAGATGACCAGGTTCTTATAGGTATCAAGCGAGCTTTCGTAGATGATGTACATACCCCAGCCGCCAAGGACCTGTTCGCGAGAACAATGCTGAGAAGCCAGGCCCGGCGCAGTGGCACTAAGGGTTCCTACATTCGCCGACAGAATTGTCAAGTCAGTCATTGAGTAGGTCTTGTTCGGATCCGGCAGGCTGGCAATGTAAGGCGTGATATCCGCGACATCACCGAAAAAACCGCTATATCCCAACACTGTAGAGCCGCTCATGAGTGGGAAAATATCTGTGTAGCGAGATACGGCACCAGCAGTAACGGTCTGGCCGTCGAAGATCACAGTGGTGTCATTAATGACGGTACCCGGATCTGTGGCTGTCTTATCAGTCCGGTCAGCAGAAGCCGCCCAGTACAGCAGCGCCTTGACAATGGTGGCGCCTGCTGGCACGCCAGTAACAGCCTGTGACGTGGCCGTGGTGCTCACCTGGCACGCCGGACTGGTACCCGATCCATTGTTCGCCTGGGTGCGGAAGCTCGCGCCGGTCGTCACGTAATCAACGCGACCCTGGAACTTGTAGGTCGGTGTCGTGGCCAGTGGAGTATCGGCCAGGGCCGTGCCGGTCAAGGCCAAGCCCAGCAAGGCCGCCGCGGTCTGCCGGAATCTGGAGGAGAATCGGAAGCTTCTGCTTGTTTGCGCCGTCATGGCTACTCCTCGGGTTATGGGTGGCGGGAGGGGGCGGGTCAGTTCGTGAGATGTTCGTGTTCAGGATCTTGCTTGTGGTCGCCTCATAGCCAGAGGCGAAGCGTGCGTTCTCATGAAAGAAAACGGGGGAGGGCCGCGGACACCCCGCCGCCCTCCCCCACTGGGCGGGGGGTGGTGATTACCTGTTCTGGCCGAGGGTTTCGTCGATGGTCAGGTCAAGTCGCAGGTACGCGCCCTGCCGGGTGTAGGTGTTGCCGATCCCCGTGAATCCGGCGGGGTTGTACCCGGCGGTGATCCAGGTGCCGGGCAGGGCGCGCACGGACGCTTCGAGGCCGTAGCCGTACTGGGTGTTCTGGCTGGAGGGCTGGGTAAGGGCGCGGCCCCAGGCGCCGACACCGACGCGGTCGGTAACGTAGTAGGTGCCGCTGGCGCCGAATTGCGCGGTGAAGCTTCCAGGGTCGTTCAGGAGGGCGCGGGTATCCACGCCAGCACGGACAGCCCAGGTGGGCTGGCGGTACTCGGCGGCGAAGGTGCTGCTCAGTTCGGGCTGATTGCCGGCCAGGGTGCCGTTTACGTAGCGGACGGTGCCCAGGGAGTTGAAGGTGCGGTTGCGGTAGGCGTAGCCCAGGGCGGCGCGCTGGCCGTTCTTGCCGGCGCCGAATTCCATGAGGCCGTCGGCAGTGAGGCTGAGGTGGTCGCTGAGGCTCCCGCTGATGCCGGTGCGCAGCACGACGCCAAATCCTTTTGTGGTGTACGTGAGGTCGGTGCCGGCGGTGGCGTTGACGCGGTCGGTGGCGTAGTGCAGGTCCGCGCCGGCACCCAGCTTGGTCTGGGCGGCGCCGATGTCGTAGGTGGCGCTGCCGCGCAGGCCAGCGGTCAGGCGGTCAGTGAGCGGCAGGGTGGTGCTGACGCCGAAGCGGGCACGGTTGCCCTGCCCGCCGGCGTTAGGAAGGTCGTACGCGACCTGGTAGTTGGTGTTGCCCAGGCGGCTGTCGAGGTTCAGGCTGGCGGTGTGGCCCTTCCTCCAGTTGATCTCGTCGGTCAGGCCGACGCTGACGCTGTCCGTCACGGCGTAGCGGGTGGTGATCGTGGTCGTCGTGTCGAGGTTCCCGCTGAGGGGCTGGGTGTGCACCACGTCCACATCGATGGGTTTCTGATGGTACCCGGCGCTGACCACCGCTCCAATACCGTACTGGTCGCCGAAGGCGTACTGGAGCCCGGCGCCGACGCTAAAGGGAGCGAAGCGGTAATCGGCCCGGCCAGTGACGCTGCCGCCGCTGGTACCGGCAGCCACGGCGCCCTGGGTATCGTGGTACTCGGCCTGCAAGCTGCTGCTGAGGTTGCTGGTCAGGCGGCTGTCGACGCTGGCGCTGGTGGTCAGGCCGGGGCTGAAGGGCGCGAGGCCGGCGTACCCTCCGTCCTGGTAGCGCACGCGGGCCTTGATGGTGCTGCGCCCGAGGGTGGTGCTGAGGTCGGCGCTGCCCTGCACGCCCCCGGCGTAGGCGAGCAGGCCGTCGGCGCGGGTGGTGCCGTTGTCGTACGTGACACGGGCGCCGGTCGTGACGGTCTGGTCTAGGCTGATGGCAGCCACGCCGGCCGTGTAGTGCTGGCCGGTGTACTTGACCTGCGCGCCGAACGCGGCCCTGCGCTGGGTGAGGGGGTTGTTCAGGCGGTAGCTGGCGAGGACGGTCACGTCGTTCAGTTGCGCGTCGCTGGTGTCCAGGGCGCGGGCCAGGGTGATGATGCCGGTGCGGTGGTCAAGGATGTACTCCGCGTTGCGTTGCAGGGTGGTGCGGCGCAGTTCCTTCCCGGTGCTCCGTTCGGTGATCAGGACTTCCAGGGTTTCGCTGCCCGGCACGACGTCGCCGTGGGTGAGGCGCAGCAGGCGGGTGCCTTCGGGCGTGACGCGCTCGCCGCTGACGCGGTCTTCGGGGACCAGAGCGGCAAAGGTGGACACTTCGGGGTTGCTCTTGCTGCTGACCGTCAGGGCGGTCAGTTGCTCGCCGACCGGAAGCACGTCAATGGGTAGGCTGGTCTGGCGGTACGCGGCGCGCAGGGACGGGTGATCGTAGCTCAGGGCGATGGGGTCGATGCCCTGGAGCGGCACACTCTCGGTGCTGCTGTCGCCGTACACGCTGAAGCGTTTCAGGGTGTCGCGGTCGGTGGGCAGGCCGTCCTTGTCGGCCGCGACGTACAGTTTCCCGCCCGCTAGGGGCGTTTCGTAGGAGGCGCGGGCCGTCCAGGTCAGGTCGTCGGCGAGGCTCAGGTTGCCGTCCAGGCCGAGGGTGGCGCTGATGACGCCGACGCCCACACGGCTCTCGTCGGGTTTGACGGCAAAGGTATGTGCCTTGACTTCCTGGCCGACCAGCACGCCGAGGTTCAGGATGGCGGGCGCGGCCTGGGGGCGCAGGATCAGGTCGCCCTCGCCGTCCACGAGGGTGATCTGGTAGTCGGCCTCGGTGGGGTTCTGGTCGGGCGTCTGCACTTCCAGGTTGCTGCGCACGGTCAGACTGGACTGCGTGGTCAGGTTGCCGTGGGCGTCCAGAGCGCGAAGATGCACGCGCAGGGGGGTGCTGCCGTCGGCAGTCATGAAGCTGGGCGTGACCTCGACGCGGGTGGTCGCGCCGACCAGTTGCACCTGAATACGGTCCGTGCCGACGTTCAGGGCGTTCGGGCCGGGTTGCAGGGGCACGCCGACGTACGTGACGCGGCGGGTGCCGCGTTCCGGGTCGCTGACAACCTCGCCAACGCTACTGTCGGGCATGACGGCGCCGTTCACGCGCAGGCTGGCGTCCTGATCGGCGGGCACCTCGACGACCACGCTGATGCGGTCGCGGATGCGGATTTGGCTGCCGTCCAGGGGGTACTTGATGGCCCCCGGGTTCTCGGTGAGGGGGGTGGCGGCAGCGGCGCTGACACTGCGCGCAGCTCCCAGGTCCGCCTGATCCACGCGGCCCTCAAGGGCTTCGCTGCGGCCACCCCGGTAGCGGGCCAGCAGGGCCGGGGCAGGCAGTTCGCTCAGCGGGCCAGCGTGCGCGAGGTCGTAGGTGACCGCGCCGCGCAGGGCCGCGCCGCCGGCCGTGGCGGGGCTGCTGGAGGGTTCGGGCAGCACCCAGTACAGCGTGCCGCTGGGGCCGCGCAGGGGGTCCGGGATGGGCCGGCCGTCCAGGCGGCTGCTGCCGGGCACCAGGGTGGCGTCTCCCGGGACGCGGTGAGCGATCACCAGTTCGGTCGCCTGCCGAGGCGCGTCGAAAGGCAGGGTGACGGTGCTGGCGCGATGCTGCTCCGGAGTCGCTGGGGTACGCACTGGGGTCGGCGCTGGGGTAGGCACTGGGGCGGGCTGCGCGCTCAGCTGGCCGCCGACCGTCTGGGTGGCGGCGCAGTCCGGGGTGCGCAGATTTGCATTGAAGATGTGCGGCCCGGCGGCGGTCACGCGGGCGCGGTAGCTCAGCTCGCGGGTCTCGCCGGGTTGCAGCGTGCCGCTGAACTGGGCGCTGCTCAGGGCTTCCAGACCGGCGGGGACCGTGTCGGCCAGCAGGTACGGTGTGGCGCGCGCGCCGGTGTTCGTGACGCGCAGCGTAACCGTGATCTCGTCGCCCGTAGTGGCGCCAGGCAGCGGCTCGCGGCTCAGTTGCAGGCTGGTGACGTCCTGGCGGACGTTCAGGGTGACGCTCTGCTCCTGGCCCCAGGGGGACAGGCGGGCCGTGACGGTCAGCGGGCCGCTCTGGGCGGCGGTGCCCGTCAGGCGCAGTTCGCCGGGGTGGGCGGCGCTCAGGGTGCCCTGCAGGTGGCTCAGCCCCTGCACGTTCAGGCCAGGCGTGTCGAGGCTCAGGTCCAGTGGCAGGTCGCCGGCATAGGCGGTGCTGGCGCGGGCGGTCAGGGTGACGGTGTCGCCGATGCACACGTCGAGCTTGTCGCTGCTGAGGCTCAGGGCGACGGTCGGGCGGACCTGGATGTGCGCCTCGCCCTCGCCGTTTTTCGGAACGGTGACGCGGCTGGTATCCACGCTGACGTCCGCACCGGCGACCGGGTCGGGCACCACGGCGTACTGGCCGGGCGCGACGCGCTGCGTGAGCAGGCCGTTTACGGTCACGGGGGCCTTGCCGACGATGGCGGCTGCCGACGTGGGCTGCGCACCACCGGGCAACATCAGTTCGGCCGTGACCCGCAGCACCCCGGTCTGATCGACGCGGCTGAGAACGATGGGTTCGGGCACCCCAGCGCGGGTCAGGCTAAAGCCCACGGTGTTACTGAACTGGCGGGCGGTGGGCGGCTGGCGCAGTTCCACGGTGTAATTACCGGCCTGCGCGGGCAGGTTCAGGTCCGTGAAGTCCAGGTCGGCGCTGACGGTCAGGGGCGTGACGTTGCCCTGACCGTCGCGCAGGCGGGCCTGGAGTTCCTGGGGGCCGTCGCCGTCGTACATGCGCAGCACCTGGGCCCGACCGTCGGTGCTGACGTTCACGGCGGGCACCCATTCCTGCGAGTGCACATTCACGTTCAGGCGGTCGGCGCTGACCGACGCGCTGATCCCGGCGAGGCGCACCGCGAAGGTGTTCTTACCGTTGCCCTTCGTGACGGCCTTCAGGCGGTAGCGGCCGGCCGGGAGGGTCTGGTCAAGCAGCGTTTCCCACTCGTGCGCGCCGGGCGTGAACGTGCGGGTCAGGACGGTGGCGCCATCCTCGCCGATCAGTGTGAACGTGGTGGTGACATCGGTGCGGTTGGCATCGTACTGCTCGTCGCCGTAATAGGTGTCGCTGCGGTAATCGCTCTGGTCAACGCGGGGGCTGTACAGCTCCAGACGAACGGGGCCGGCGAGCGGCACGCTGAGCGTGAGGTCCTGATCCCCGACCGACCACGTAAGGCGGTCACCGACCGTGGTGAGCGGCAAGCTGGTGCTGATTTCCTGGACGCCGGTGCTGATTTCCTGGGCGCTGGCACTGACACTGACGGCCAGGAAGGCCGAGAGGGCAGTCGCAAAGCGTTTGAAGTCGGGTTGCACGTTCAGTACCTCCAGCTGATGACGGGGTCGGTGGTGGCGGCCCGCGGCTCGCCTGACCATTCAAAGCGGTAAGTGAAGTTCCTCTCCCCTGCACTGAGAGCACCCGTGTAGGACGCTGCACCGTCTTTCAAAACGGCACCTGCAGGCAGCGGGTCGGTCAATTGCACGCCTTCCAGGGCGCGGGGAGTGACGACGCGCAGCGTCACCACGTACCCGCCCAGGGTGGCGTACACGGCCTTCTCGACCGTCACGTCGCCCACGGTCAGTGTGGTGCGGCGCAGGGCACTGATCTCGCCGCCCAGCGGGGTCAGCGGGAAGTCCACGCTGGTCAGGCCGCGCAGAACTACGGTCTGCGTGCCACTCAGCGCCCCGTCCTGGGGGACCTTCAGCGGCGGGTACGGGGTGGTGTTGGGGTCCAGGCGCAGGGCGTACGTTCCGGCCGGAACGTTCGGGAACGAGTAACGCCCTTTAGGATCGGTCACAACCTGCCGCCCGCCGGCCAGCAGCACGCGGGCCCGCTCGACAGGGGTGTCCAGCAGCGGATCGAACAGACCGTTGCGGTTGCGGTCCACGAACACGGTTCCCACAATGTCCGCGACCGGCGCGAACTTCATGGGGTTGAGCTTGGTGGTGGCGCTGTCGGGCGGACTGACGATGGTGCTGGCCAAGCCGCCTGCCCCCTTGCCGCGGACCACCACGGTGTTGATCAGGTCGCCGACCGCTTCGGGCGTCACGCGGGCCTGATACGTGATCACAATCGAGCCGCCGGCCGGGATGGGCCCGCTGTTCCAGGTGAGAACACCGGCGGCGATGGCCGGGTCGGCCAGCAGGGCGGCGCCCAGGGTACTGGTGCCGGGAATGTACTGCAGGCCGCGCGCGGGCGTGTCGGTCACGACCGAGTCGATGATGGCGGTCGTGGTGGACTCGTTGGTGATCTTCAGGGTGTAGGTCAGGCGGTCGCCGTAGGTGGCTTCCCGCGCGCTGACGGTCTTCGCGATCGTCAGTTTCGCCGTCCAGACCGGGGTCTGCACCTCGTTGCTGGGTAGCGGCTGGGTTAGTTCGGTGGTCACGAACTTGAAGATGTTCTTCAGGGCCTCGCCGTCCTGTGCGCGGGTCGATACCCGCGTCACGACCGTCAGGCGGCGGGTCTCTCCGGGCGCCAGGGTGCCCAGGTTCCAGCGGACCACCTGCGAGCCCGGCTGACCGCTGAGCGCGCCGCCGTCACTGGCGCCCGTGAAATCCACGTGCGCGGGGATCGGGTCGGTCACGACCGCGTTCGTCAGGGGGCGCGTGTACGGGTTACGGACTGTCAGGGTGTACGTGATGGTGTCGCCCTGGGCGACCGTGCCGCCCACCGGGATCACCACGGTCTGCCCCGCGCTGCCCTGCTTGGTGGCCTCGAAGGACTTCGTGAGTTCCGGCAGGCCGGACTCGACAGCGCCGATCAGGTCGTGCGTGGTGTTGCGGGTGCCCCGGTCACCGCTGACGGTAATCAGGGATTCCAGCGGCCCGACCTGCTGCGCGTCGTAGCAGATGCGGACCAGCGCGGTCTGGGCAGGGTCAAGCACCAGCGGTTGCGCCAGCGGCTGCCCGTTCTCGCCGTACAGCACGCTGGTCGCCGTGCCCACCGGGTATGTGACGGTCACGCGGAAGTTGTCGCGCACGTCGCCGGTGTTCTTGACGGTGTGATCGAAGCACACCTGCTGCCCCACCACTGCGAACGGGCGGCTCTGCGAGTCGGCGGGCGTGTTCTCGGGAGCTTCGGGCAGGCCGACCGGGCCGATTGCCACGGCCGGCAGGTAGCGCACGTCGGCGCTGGCGCTGCCGCTGCTGCTCTTGGTCCCAGTCTGCGCGGTCGCGGTGTTCGGAATGACCTGATTCTCGGCGGCCGCACCGGCCAGCATCCGGAAGGTCAGGGTGATACCGGCGCCCGGCGCGAGGCGTTCGGCACGCACGCGCACGCCGCGTACCGGCGTGACCTCCTGGGCCGTCCAGGTCACGCCGTCCTGGGTGTACTCCAGCGTGCCGGTGTTTGTGCGGGCGCTGCCGGCCACGAAGCTCAGGCCCTGCGCGGCCTGCTCGGCCAGCAGGTCGGTCAGGATGACCTCGCGGCTCTCGCCCTGGCCGGTATTGCTGGTCTTGACCGTCACGGTCGTCTCGCTGCCGGGCCGCACGAGCGCGGGCGTGAAGGACTTCTGCACGCCCAGCACCGGGGGAGGCCCGACCTGCACACGGCTCACATTGTTGCTGTCGGCATTCTCCCCACCCGCGCAACTGGCGATCAGGTTCACGTACGCGTCGCCCTGCGCGTCACTGGTGTTCACGACCAGCAGCAGGGCGGCGCTGTCGTCGGGGGCCAGGGTCACGCGGCTCACCTCGGGTTCGTTCGTGTCGGGCCGACCGTTGCCGTTCAGGTCGCGGATCACGCGCAGCGCCGGGCTGATGGTACTGCCGGTCTCGCCCCGCGCCAGCACCGGAAAGTCCCCGCTGGTGTTCCCGGTGTTCACGACCGTGTACTGGAACACCGCCTGTTCGCCGGGCAGCAGCGTGGCCGACTGCCCCGGCTGAGGCACCGTGCCGTCCGGCGTGACACTGACCGAGCAGACCGCCTGCACGACCGTGACGATGGTGTTCGATACCGCCCGCACCGGGTCCGGCGAGGTCGGAGGAATGAATTCTGCCTGCGCCTGGTTGGTGATCTGGGTACCGGCGGGGGTGCGGGCCGCTGCGGCCTGACCCGCCAGGATCAGCAGGCCGGTCAGCATCAGATTGGGGGTCAGGGGGAAGCGGGTCACGGGAGTCTCCTTGCGGGGCGCGCCGGACGGGGCGCGGGGGAAAAGGGTGGCGCACTCAAATGTGCGAACTTCAATAATTGTTCTGCTGTTGTGCGGGTGGAAGCGAGACGGTCTGTCGGCTGTTGCATTCACAACCCACTCATCCGCTGTGCTGCCAACGGCACGCCCGACGGTCCTGAGCGTTCCTGCTCGCGCTACCTGAGTAGAGCGGCGTTTGTCAACCTTTTAACCGAAGGCCGTATGAGCGAGGCGCGCCCCACGTCCGTGCAGGACGCGCCCCAGGTAGATCAGTTAACGGTGACGGCGAAGTCGGCGGTCAGGGTGCCGCTGGCAGGCAGCGCGTCGGGAATGTTGTCGCCATCGGCATCCACGGCCACGTCGATCACGGTACCGGCGGCCAGTCCGGCGGCGGGGGCCGTGGCACTCCAGGCGCCGGCCGTGGTGCTACCAGCAGGAGTCACACGGTAGATGGTCGTGGCGGGCGCGGGGTTCAGGGCCACGCTAGCGAAGGTGGTGTTGACGGGCACGGTATCGCTCAGGAAGAACTTGGTCACAACAGTGTTGTAGCGGTTCTTAGCGATGATCTTGTACTTCAGTGTGTCTGTGGGCTTGGCGCCGTTCGCGCCGCTGGCCGTGTAGTCGGTGGGGTTGGCGATGCCGTTCTTGGGGTCGGACCCGGCCGCCACGCCGGTCTTGAGGATGAACTTGGCGACGGCCACGGACCCGGCGGGGGCCACACGGATGATGTTGTTCGTGTCGGTCATGGGGATGGTGCTGTAGTTCCCCACGGCGTTCTGCGTGACGGTGTAGTCGCCGGTGGCCGTACCGGTCGGAATCTGAATGACGGCCAGGGGCTTGTACTCGGTGCCAGGAGCAAGGACGGGCGTGATGAACTTGTTGTAATCGGGGCTGGCCTTATCGGTGCTGACGCGGGGCAGCAGGGAGCCGTCTGGCGCGTAGTACAGGACCGGGACAACCGTGGTGGTCACAGCGCCCGTCACGGGGTCGATCACCTTGACGGTCACGGTGCCGCTCAGGGTATAGCTGTCGTTGTACTGGCCGGTGTTCACGACGTCCATGGGGAACACGGCCGTCTTGTCCGTCAAGTCAGGGCTGCTGATGTCGCCTTCCGAGCCGTTGGGGTTCACGGTCTGGACCGGAGCGGGGGTCACGACGGCACCCACGGCGGCGGTGGCGTCACCGAACTGCGCGGCGGGCGGCATGATGGTGTTCTTGGTGTTGCTGTTCGACACCAGATCGGCGTCCTTCAGCGAGTCCGCGCCGATGGTCACGCTGACCGGGCTGATGGGGTCAGAGTCGTTGACGTCGGGGTAGGTGACTTCCGTGCGGTACACGGCGCTGCTGCCGTTCGGGACAGTGACGGTGGGGTACAGCGCGACGGTCGGATCGTTGGCGTCGACGGACACCTTGATGGGTTCGCCCGTGACCGGATCCAGGAAGCGGATGGTCACGCCGGTGTTGGTGTTCGTGAACACGCCCGTGGCCGGGTCGAAGGTGTAGGCGGGGTCGGGCGTGCCGTCGGCCAGCGCGGGGAACAACTGGACCTTGTCGGTCGCGCCGCCGGTGTTGGTCAGGGTGTTGGTGAACACGACCTGGTCGGGCGTGGCGTTCGTGTCGGCGACCGGGTAGGCGATCTGCTCGTCGGCGGCGACGTTCGTGGCGATGGGCGTGCCGCCGGGCGTGGGATCGGTCGCGCCGCCCGGCACCGGGCTGGGCGTGGCGGGCGGCGTGGTGGGGGCGGGCGTGACATAACCGGTCGCGCCCACGACCGGCGTGGTGTCCCCGACCGTGCCGACCGTTTCGGTGGGCACATCCACGCTGGCGACGGGCGGTTGGCTGGCGGCGGGCAGGGGATGACCGGCGCTGTCCACGGGCGTGCTGAGGTTGGTGTTGGGGTTGTTATCCAGCACGGGGGCGTACACCGTGACGCGAGTGAACTGCAGGTCGGTGTCGACCGGCTTGTTCTCTTCCTGAACGGTGGTGCCGCTGGCGTAGCCGTTACCGGGGGTGACCAGGGGATCAGTGCCGGCGGTGCCGGCCACGGTACCCTCGGGGGACGCACCGAACACGCTAGTAGGCGTGATCTGGGCCGGGTCGGTGGGCAGGGTGATGACCTGAACGATCTTCACGATGCCTTCGTCGGCGGTGGTGGCGGGATCGTCGGGGGTGACGGTCACGGGGGTGCTGGGCGTGATCTCGGTGCCCTGGGTACCGTCCGAATTCAAGCGGTAGTACTTGACGGTCGCGCCCGCTGCACTCCCGGTGGTGTCAGCGTTCACAGTGATGTCCAGGGGGGTGTTGCCCTTGTTAACCAGCGAGTAGGGGGTGGTGATGACCTGACCGGGAACCGCGTTAGTGGTCACGACGGTGGTGCTGGTGAGGGTGTTGCCGTCAGCCGTGGCGTCGGTGTAAACGATGTCAAAGTCGGGTTTGGGGAGCACCGTGGTCGTCACGGTGTTCGAGGTGCTTTTCAGGGGGGCGGCCGTCGGGTTGGCAGGGTCATCGAAGCTGGCCGTCGCGGTGTTCGAGATGGTGGTGCCGGCCAGGGTGCCAGCGGCACCGGCGGAACCAGCGGCCAGGGCGGCCATCAGAGCGATCAGTTGGGTGCTACGTTTCATGGTTGTTCCTCCGGGAAAGAAAGTGAACGGATGTGGGCGGGGGTGACCGGATGCGACTCTGAGTTGCGTCAGCGGAGCGGCGCGAGGCCGCGGTAACCGAAATGCAGTAACTAGGTGGCGCTGATCTGACGGATCGTCCAGCGGACGGCCGTGTCCTTACTGGGTTTCACTTCCACTTCCCTGACCACCCTCCTGCCGTTCTCGGCGACCGTGATCTTCTTTTTCAGTGCGCTCACGGCGAAGGACTGACCCCCGACAATGGACGACCCGGAATGGGCCACGTTCATATCTTTCCCGGGAGCGACGTGTGGCGCAGGCAGCGTGACAGGCACACTCGCCAGGAAGTTCCTGGAGGTGTTATGAACCGTGACGACCCGGCTGATCAGATCACCCGGCCGCACGTCCCCGCGACCGGGGGACAGCTGCTCGGCGACCTTGCCACGCACGTTGATGTTGGGGACGGGCTGGTACTCAGGTTCAGTGGGACGCCGTTCTGCGCCGGGGCCGCGCCGGTGATCAGCGTGCTCAGGTTGCTGGAGATGCGGATATCCATGCGTTCTCCTTGAGGGCGGCACGCCGGGCTACTCAAAGCAGATCAGACGTACAACAGATTGCAGCGTAGGGGTGCTCATCTTACACTTTACTTACACATGTTGCGAGAAGCGCAGTAGCCCAAGACAGCGCAGCCCAACTGACCCACAACGCACCTGACCAAGACATCGAGAAACGCCTTGTGGGAGCCAAGCGAATCCCTTCACATCCGGAAAACGCTGTCAAGCAGAGTTGACCACCCCCTTCTGGGGGGTGTCATATGAACGCCGGGTTGAATGGGCTGCAAAGACCGTTCAATCTGGGCGAAGCGAGTGGGAGCAGAAGCGGGGTCTGGGCGTGGAGTTGAAGAATCGGTACCGTGTCTGCGTTGTGAACGAGACACACAGCAATCGGTACTACCGGCCGAAGCGGCGGTCGCGGCCCTGGAAGTCACGCAGGGCGCGCAGGAAGTCCACACGGCGAAAGCCCGGCCAGTACACATCGCAGAAGTAGTATTCGGAGTACACGCTCTGCCACAGCATGAACCCGGACAGGCGGATCTCGCCGCTGGTGCGGATGATGAAATCGGGGTCCGGGATGTCGGCGGCGTACAGGTGCGCGCTGATGTGCTCGGGGGTCAGGTCGGCGGCGACCTGCGCGGGGGTGCGGCCGAGCTGCTCCTCGGCGTTCAGGTGGCGTTTGACGGCGTCCACGATCTCCTCGCGGCCTCCGTAGCCGACGGCGATGTTCAGGCGCATGCCGTCATAGGTCGCGGTTTTTTCTTCCAGGTCCTTCAGGGCGGCCAGCACCTGCGGCGGGAAGCCGTCGTGCTGCCCGATGGCGCGCACACGCACGCGGTTGGCGTGAATGCGGGGATCGGTGGCCAGATTCCGGGCTTCCTTTTCCAGCAGGCCCAGGATGTGTGCCAGTTCAGCCGGGTCGCGGCTGGCGTTGTCGGTGGACAGCACCCAGATGGTCGCGGCGGGAATGCCGAGTTCCAGGCACCACTGGAGAACCTCGTGGGCCTTGTCCGCACCGAACGAGTGGCCCATTTCACGCTGGATGCCGCTGGCCCGGGCGAAACGGCGGTTCCCGTCGAGGATCAGGCCCAGGTGGCGGGGCAGGTGACCGTGGGCCGTGACCTCGCGGGCCAGACGCTGCTCGTAGCCCCACAGCAGGGCGCCGCGGGCCGCATTCCGCGTTTTCTGAATGGACCGGACGGCGACTTTGAGCGGCTCACGCGACATGTACTCAGTCTAACGCGGCGGGCGGCGTTCTCGTCCCCCAAACTGAGGAGACGCCCCTGTGCGCCCGCGCACTCAGAGCAGCGCGGGTTGCGCGGCCAGGGCCAGCGCCTTCTGATCCAGCCGCGACAGGGCCTCCTGCGCCACCAGGTGGCGCGGCAGGTCAGAGTGCGCGGCGTACAGGTGCAGGGTGACGCGGCGGTGCGTCATGACGTGCGTCAGGGCGCCCAGGAACGCGCCGGGACGGGCGGGCAGCCGCGCACACAGCCGCTCCAGGGCCGCCTGCGGGGTCTCGCCGCACGCGAGCGGTTCGGCGGGCAGGCCCATCAGGCCGCCCAGCAGCGCACCCGCGCGGCGTTCCAGGACTGCCGCCTGCGGCGTGCCGATCAGCACGGCTACCACCGACACGTCGCGCACGGCGGCGCGGACCTTCGGGGCGGGGTAGGCGGCGGGCGTGCCGGACGCGAAGGCCGCGCACCACTCTTTCAGCGGGCACGCGCCGCAGCGGGGCGCGGCGGGCGTGCAGACGGTCGCGCCCAGGTCCATGACCGCCTCGTTCCACGCGCCGGGCCGCGCCGGGTCCAGCAGCGCGTCCGCGCGGGCCTGCACCCAGGCGGGCGTGGGCTGAGGCTCGGCGTGCAGGCGGGCCAGGACCCGGCGGACATTCCCATCGCTGACAGCGCGCGCCTCGTTCAGGGCGAGGCTACTGACGGCCGCTGCTGTGTACAGCCCCACGCCCGGCAGGGCCAGCCACCCCCCGTACGAGCGGGGAAAGCCGTCCTGCGCGACCTGCTGCGCGGCGCGGTGCAGGTTGCGGGCGCGGGCGTAGTACCCGCAGCCCTCCCAGGCTTTCAGCACCGCTTCCTGCGGCGCGGCCGCGAGATCCTGCACCGTCGGGAAGGCGCTCAGAAAACGGTCGTAGTAGACCGTGCCGCGCGCCACCTGCGTCTGCTGAAGCAGAATTTCCGCCACCCACACGCGGTACGGGTCCCGCGCACCTTCCTGACCAGCCCGCCAGGGCAGGGGGCGTCCTGTGCGGTCAAACCACGCCAGCAGCGCGGCGCGCACCCCGGCCAGTCCGGCCGGGGACAGGGCAGCGGCGGGTGGTGGGGAGGTGGGGGATGCAGGGCGGGTCACGCGGGCAGCTTAGGGCCGCCCGGACCGCGCGACGGGCGCGCCCGACACCATCCCAGGCGGCTCCCTCCACCTGCAAGGACACAACAGAACACCCCGGAGCTTCGGCTCTCCGGGGTGCAGGACGGGTGGGTGGCGTTCAGGCGCGCGCGACCTCGCGGGAGGGGGCGCGCACGCGGCGGCGAACGCCATCGGCGTACTCGGACAGGTCGGCCAGCAGTTCCGGCACGCCGACACGCAGCAGGTACTGCCCGCCCGGCAGGGGCGTCAGGGCCAGGAAGGGCGCGCGGGTCAGGGTGTCCAGAATGCCGCCCAGTTCGGCGTAGTTCACGCCGCTGCCCAGCCGCTCGGCAAGGCGGGGCACGCTGACCACCGAGTGCGCCGGCTGCTGCGACAGCGTGAGCAGCACAAAACTGAACGCGCCGCGCTGTGCGAGGTGAGAACTGACCAGTTCCGCCACGCTGGCCGCCGATTCCAGGTCGATGCTTCCGGCCTTCCAGTACCCGCGCAGGTCCACCGGGGACAGCGGCGCCAGCTGCGCGTGCTCGATCAGGGCGGCCAGCGCCTCACGCGTCAGGCAGGGCGTGTTCGGCGGGCGAGTGTCCTCGCTGGTCAGCAGCACGCAGTAATCGGCGTTCTCTTTCCAGGCGGGCGTCTGCACGGCGTTCTCGCTGGTGGCGACCAGCACCGAGTACCCGTGGGTGCCCAGCTCGGCGTTCAGGCGCAGCACGCCCCCACCCAGGTGCTCCAGGCGGTACCCGGTCAGGGCAGCCAGTTCAGCCAGTTGCGCCCCGGCATCCAGCGCCCCCACATCCAGTGCCGCCGCGTCCGTCCGCGTGCCAGGGGCGGCAGGGACGGTCAGGACAGCCGCTGGTCCAGCAGCCGGGACGGGGGCGGGCAGGTCGAAATTCACGTCCAGCGGACGCAGGGGTGCGGACCAGCCGCTGGCGCCCGGGGACACGTGGGGCGCCTCCAGCGCGCGGCGTTCGGAAGTCCGGGCGTCCGTGACGTGGTTCCCGGTGGAACGGGACTGAGGGACCCGGGATTCCAGAACTACCTGGTCTTCGGGGGTGCGGACCTCAGGAGTGCGGGATTCCGTGACACGCACCTGGGCCACGCGGGCCTCCGGGGCGGCGGCCTGCGCCGTGTGCCCGCTGTCCTTGTGCCCACCGTCCTTCCGCGCACCGTCCCTCTGGCTGTCCGGGCGGGCCGCGCCGGACTCCTGCGCCGGCCCGGTGACTGGCCCGGTGACTGGCCCGATGACTGGCCCAGTGACTGGCCCGGTGACCGGCACAGTCTGCATGCGAATCTCGCGGACGTGCGGGGTGGATGACACGACCACGCGGCGCGTTTCGGGCGGGCGGGGCGTCTCGCGGCGCGGCGGTGGGGCCGGCGCGTGCGGTTTCACGACCGCCTCGACCTGATACCGGCCGGGAGCCAGGGCGGTCAGCATCAGCACGTCGTTCACGCCCAGGTGCTGCGCGTGGTACAGCCCGCCCAGCCCCCACACCCGCATGCGTTCCAGGTCCACCTGCACCGCGTGCTCATCGCCTTTCTCATCGACCAGCACGGCGGGCCCCGCAGTCGGGAAGGTGCTTTCAAGGTACTTGAGGAGGCGCAGGCTGCCTTCTTGCAGGCAGGGGCGGGTCACGATGTACCGGATTGATTTCACGCGTTGACTCCTCCGTTCACAACGGCCCTGGGCGATAGGGACGTGTCAGGTGTAGCTAAATTGTTCCTAAACTAGCAGAAATCATCGCGTGCAACCGCACATTTCCGTGGCCGGCAGTCAGGGCGGGCACAGGCGGCGCGTCTGCCTGCCGGCGCGGCGGACACCCTTGCGGACTGCCGTCGGCAGGAGCAAAGGGCAGGCTGTTCGGAAGACGCACGCTCCGGGGGGCGTCTCCGAGCAAGCGGACACCACCCGGCCTGGCCCACCCAGCACCGCACGCACCACGCCTCCTGGGCCGCGCGCGCGGCTACACAGGCCCGGACGTTGAGCACCACCCTGACCTGGAAAACCCGGGGCAAGGCCATGACCGGGGCAGGGCCATGACTGGGGCAGGGCCATGAAACGCCCGAATTCCATGCGCTACCGGATCAGAACAACCCGCGCAGCCGGAGAGTCACGGAAGGGTGAAAAGAACGGACCGACCCCTCAACGGTGACGGTTCTGGGTGGCCTGCTCGGCGTCCAGACGTTTCTTCGCCTGCGCCCACACGAACGACCGGAAGGCGTCCACTGTGAACCACACGGCCAGCACAGCTGCCACCGCCGCCCACACCCAACTCTGGGACTGCGCGGCCAGGAACGCCAGGACCGCGCACAGCACGGCGAGCGCAACGCTAGAGGCGAACACGATATGGGGGGGCACGCGGCGACCGAACATGCCACGCAGCGTACCCCCCTCACTCTTACTCGCTTCTGTCGCGCCGCCTTCGGGCTGAACGTCACGCTCCGTGCTCTGCCGGGCGCGTACCCGCAGACCAGCGTTCTGGCGGATTGCTGACGCTCTGCTCTGGTGCGGGCGTGGCAGACTGCGCGGGATGCCGGATTTCGACGTGATCGTGATGGGGGCGGGCCACAACGCGCTGGTGACGGCCGCGTACGCCGCGAAGGCGGGCCTGCGCGTGGGTGTGTTCGAGCGGCGGCATATCGTGGGGGGCGCCGTGAGTACCGAGGAACTGGTGCCGGGGTACCGTTTCGATTACGGGGGGAGCGCGCACATCCTGATCCGCATGACGCCCGTGGTGCGGGAACTGGAACTGACGCGGCACGGCCTGCACTATCTGGACGTGGACCCGATGTTCCACGCGTCGGACGGTGAGACGCCGTGGTTCATCCACCGGGACGCCGGGCGCACGGCGCGGGAACTCGAGGCCCTGTTCCCCGGTCAGGGAGAGGCGTACACGAAGTTCTTGGACGACTGGACGCCGTTTGCGCGCTCCGTGGCGGACCTGTTCAACTCGGCGCCGGGGCCGCTGGACATGGGCAAGATGGTCGTGTCCAGCGGCAAGGGCAAGGACTGGATGGAGCAACTGCCGCGCATCCTGCGCCCGTACGGGGACGTGGCGCGGGAGTACTTCACGGACGAGCGGGTGCGCGCCCCGCTGGTGTGGATGGCCGCGCAGAGCGGCCCGCCCCCCAGTGACCCGCTGAGTGCGCCCTTTCTGCTGTGGCACCCGCTGTACCACGAGGGCGGCGTCGCGCGGCCCAAGGGCGGCAGCGGCGGCCTGACGCAGGCGCTGAAACGCGCCATCGAGGCCGACGGCGGGCAGGTGTTCGTGAACGCGCCCGTCAAGGACATCCTGGTGAAAGGCGGCAAGGCGCAGGGCGTCCGGCTGGAGAACGGCGGGACGTACACGGCCCGCGCCGTCGTGTCCGGCGCGCACATCCTGACCACGGCGGGCGCCCTGCCGGACGAGTTCGTGCCCGCCGCCGCCCGGCAGGTCCGCGTGGGCAACGGTTTTGGCATGGTCCTGCGCCTCGCCCTGAGCGAGAAGGTCAAGTACCGCCACCACACGGAACCCGACAGCCGCGTCGGTCTGGGCCTGCTGATCAAGAACGAACAGCAACTCATGAAAGGCTACGGCGAGTACCTCGCGGGCGAACCCACCAGCGACCCGCCCCTGATCGCCATGAGCTTCAGTGCCGTGGACGACTCGCTCGCCCCGCCCGGCGGCGAGGCCCTGTGGCTGTGGGCGCAGTACTACCCCTACGAACTGAGCAGCGGTTCCTGGGACAGTGCTGATCCGAAAGGGCGCACCGCCGAGGCGCGCGAGAACATCCTGAACGCCTTCGAGCACTACGCGCCCGGCACCCGCGACACCATCGTCGGGGAACTCGTGCAGACGCCGCAGTGGCTGGAGACGAACCTCGGCCTGCACCGCGGGAACGTCATGCACCTCGAAATGAGTTTCGATCAGATGTTCTCCTTCCGCCCCTGGATGAAAGCCAGCCAGTACCGCTGGCCCGGCGTGCAGGGCCTGTACCTCACGGGTGCGAGCACCCACCCGGGCGGCGGCATCATGGGCGCGTCGGGCCGCAACGCCGCGCAGGTCCTCGTGAAAGACCTGACGAGGCGCCGGTGGCGGTGAGCCGTTGAGAGTAGCTGGCAGCTGGCGGATGGACGAACCTTCCCCCCTCTCCCCTGGCGCGAGAGGGGCCGGGGAGGAGGGGGCGACCCCGCCGCATTTGCGCACGATTGACTGGGGGCGCCCTTGATCCGGCGCATGGGGGCAGGTATGACCGTCCTGCGGCGCGGGGAGGTGCTGCTGGTCCGCCGGGGCGATAACGCCCTGTGGGACGTGCCGGGCGGCGGCGCGGACGCCGGGGAGTCGCCGGAACAGACGGCGCGGCGTGAACTGCGCGAGGAAACAGGCCTGAGCGTGGGCGCGCTGCACTCTCCGGGCGTGTTTCCGCACCAGCACACGTACCCGGACGGGAACGTGGTCGCCTGGGAGACGCACGTGTTCACGGCCGACTCGGCAGGTGGGGAGCCGCGCGCCTCGGATGACGCGGCGGAGGTCCGCTGGTGGCCGCTCTCGGCCCTGCCGGGCGACGTGTCGGAAGCGACCCGCGCGTACTTCGCGGCGTTGACGGCGGTGCGCGCGTGAGGGTGTCCCTCTCCCCCACCGTGTGGCGTGCCGGACTGGCGTTCGCGGCGCTGGGCGTGGCGTTCCTGGGGGCGCTGCTGGTCATGGGCGGGAACGCCGTGGGCTGGGCGCTGATCGCGCTGGGGCTGCCGCTCTCGGGCGTGCTGGCGCTGGCCGGGGACGCGCTGGGCGCGGAGTTCCCGGAGGTACTGGGCGCGCGGCTGGCCGGGCTGCTGGCGGCCACGCGGCCGTGGATGGCGCTGGTGGCGCTGTACGTGGCGCTGAAAATTCCGGTGCCGCTGTGGCCGTCCCTGTTCCCGGTGCTGGGGCTGGCGAGCACGGCGGCGCTGTGCGCGGCGGCGCTGGCGTTCGTGTGGGAGCGGGTGGGGTGGCTGCGCGCGGCGCTGATGCTGGTCGTGTCGTTCGGGGTGGGGCTGGGCGTGGAGTTGCTGGGGAGCCGCACGGGCATTCCGTTCGGGGAGTACACGTACGCGGGGGCGCCCGCCCCGACGCTGCTGACCGTGCCGTTGATCGTGCCGTTGGGGTGGTTCGCGTTGACCCTGACGGCCACGAGCCTGTCGCGCGGGCGGCCGTGGCTGGCGGGCGCCCTGATGACGCTGTGGGACGTGGGCCTGGAGCCCCTGATGACCGCGCAGGGGTACTGGACGTGGCGCGATCCGCTGCCGCTGTGGGCGGGCGCACCCCTGCAGAACTTCCTGGGGTGGTGGGCGGTCGGGTCGGGCCTGTCATGGGTGTTCGTGGGGCTGGCGCCGGGGCTGTTCGGGCGGGCCGGGGCGGGCTGGGCGCGGCCCGGCTGGCTGGAGCGGGTGGACGGGACCGTGCAGGCGAGCCGCGTGCCGTCCCTGAGCCTGCTGCCCGGTGCGCGCCGCGCCGGTAAGGGCCTGGATTTCCGGGTGGTGTACGCCACCGAGGCGTTCTTCCTGCCGGGCGGGCTGGTGCTGGTGGGCCGCTACCTTGAAGCGGCAGTGACGCTGGCGGCCATGGGGCTGGGGTTGGGGCTGGCGTGGGCGCTGCGTTCGGGTCGGCGTGCGGTGGCCCGTGCCCGGTAAGCCCGTCCCCAGCCTGCCCATGCCCGGTAAGCCCAGGTCCGGGCAGGCTGGGCGGGACCGGCACACCTGGGCGACGTGGCTGCTGTCGCGCAGCGTGAGCCGCAGCGTACGCGCTGGCCTGGGCGGCGTGTGGGTGCGCGGGCCGGTCCCGGTGGGCGGCGCGGTCCTGGCGCCCAACCATCACTCCTGGTGGGACGGGTACGTGCTGCGCGAGGTGGCCCTGTGGGCGGGCAGTCGGTTCGCGGTCCTGATGGGCGCGCGGCAACTGTCACGCTTTCCCTTCCTGCGGCGCGTGGGCGCGGTGCGTGCCGACGAGGTCCGCGCGGGCGTGCGGCGGGCGCGGGTGGGGTGGCTGGTGGTGTTCCCGGAGGGCGCGGTGCAACCCGCCGGGCCGCTGCGGGCCGCGCAGCCGGGCGCCG
>NZ_JAGLBB010000032.1 GCF_018260555.1 Deinococcus sp.
GACGCGCGGCGGCGTGGGCCTGAGCACCCTGGGGTACCTGGGGCACATGTGGGAGCTGTACGCCATGTGGACCTTGTTTGGCGTGTACTACGCCGCGCTGACCGGGCCCGGCGGCGAGGGCCGCGCGGCCCTCGCCACGGCGCTGGTCGTGGGCGTGGGCGCACTGGGTTGCGTGCTGGGCGGCGTGCTGGGCGACCGCTGGGGCCGCACGCGCCTGACCACCCTGGCGATGCTACTCTCGGGCGGCTCGGCGCTGCTGCTGGCTGCCCTGACCTTCCTGCACGCCGGTCCGGCCCTGCTCCTGAGCGTCAGTGTGTTCTGGGGGGTGTGGATCATCGCGGACAGCGCGCAGTTCAGTACGGTCGTCAGTGAGATCGCCGACCCGCGCTTCGTGGGCAGCGCCCTGACCGTGCAACTGGCCCTGGGATTCACGCTCACCGCCGTGAGCATCGCGCTGGTTCCGGTGCTGGTCACCGTGTCCGGGTGGCCCGCCGTGTTCACGGTGCTGGCCGCCGGGCCGCTGCTGGGCGCCTGGGCCATGCAGCGGCTCGCCCGCCACCCGGACGCCCGGCGAATCGCCGGTGGACGTGGGTAGCTGGGCCTACCGGCGACCCGGTCAGCGGCCCGGCGTCAGGACGTTCACTTCGCGCACGGTCACGTACGGCACCAGTCCGGCGGCGCGGGCGCGGTCGTACAGCTCCGTGATCAGCGGCTCGCGGTCGGCGTACTCGATGGTGAACACAGGCTTGCCGAGCGCTTTCCACTGCGTGTAATCGGCCAGCAGTTGCGTCTGCCGTTCGGGCTCGGTGGGCGTGTTCATGGCGTACATGAAGGTTTCCTCGTTGCCCAGCGCGTTCACGCACGGCACGTACCGGGCGTCGTGGATCAGGCCCGAGGCATTCTGCGGAACGATCAGGAACTCCGGGTCGCGGGCGCGGGCGTGCGCGGCAATCCGGCACACCCAGGTGATCATGTCTGCCTGCGCCGCCGGGTTCTGCGGATTGCGGTCGTAGGCGTCCACGAGGTCCATGTACACGCCGTCGAACCCGGAATCCATCAGGCGGTCCAGGCTGCGCAGCACGGTCGCCTGCCAGTCCGGGTGCCAGTACGCCACGTTGAAACTCCCCGGCCAGTCCGGGTCCTCCTGAAGCAGCCATTCGGGCGGGTTGGTCTTCCAGTCGGGCTGCCAGTACGGGCGGTAACTCTCGGCCGCGCCGATGCTCAGGTAGCCGAGCGTGAGGCGGTCACTCTGGCCGGTCCGGGCGGCGGCGGCGCGCACTTCGGCGGTCGGCCACGGCACACCGAAATCGTCCCCGGCGTCCACGACCACCAGATCGAAACTGGACGCCGCGACCGGCTCGAGGCGCGCCGGAATGTAGTTTGTAAGCTGGTAGCCCCAGGTGCGGGCGTCGTTTAGGCGGGTCTGCCGGGTCACGCTCCCGGTTGGGGGCAGCGTGGGTTCCGGGGAAGGGACAGGCTGTGGACGGACGGGTCGACGGGCCTTGCGGTGCGTGTCAAGCTGAACGTCTACCCCCGGACCGGAGGTGCCGAGCTGAGTGTCGGCATTCGGTCCGGTGGCGCAGGCAACCAGCAGCAGGCCTGGCAGCAACCGGACAGCCAGGGCAGAGAGGAGTGGGCGGGTCAAGGTTGATATGAGCATGGCGGACCTCCGGGTAGTACGACTGGGTTGGGGGGCTCTGGGGCGCAGGGGTCGGCCGGCCAGGAGAGCGTCCGGTCCGTTACGAAGGTGTTCAGGCCGTGCGCGGCAGCGCGGGCGTGCGCTGCGGCGGCCAGTTCCGGCGTGTCCGCGTAGTCCAGTGCGTCCACTGGCAGACCGTAGCGGCGCAGTTCCCGCAGCCAGTGGGCGGTGTACGCCATCCCGTCCGGCGGGTGCAGGGTCGGGGAGGGCGAGTGGGTGGTGCTGAAGGCCTCGAACAGCACGCCGTCGAGCAGCGGGGCCAGTTCTGGCAGCAGGCCGAACCCCCGGTTGCCGGTCAGGGTCGCGCGCGGCCAGTGGGCGCGCAGGGTCCGGATCAGGGCCAGCGTGCCGGTGGGGTCGGCGCTGTCCAGGGTGTCCAGCAGCAGGCCGTCCGTGTGGGCCAGGGCCTGCGCAGCCCGCTCCAGCAGCACCTGCTGCCACTGCGGGTGCCCGACGTCCACGGTCACGCTGCCCCAGGCGGGGTTGACCTGAAGGTGATACGCGGCGCTGCCCGGCACGCAGGGCCATTCGCCCAGCGGGTGATCCTCGCCCACGCTCAGGTACCCCAGCACGCGCACCGTGCGCCGCAGCGACCGCAGGTCCTCCGGGCGGTACAGTCCAGCCTGCACGACCACGCGGTCATGCGCGCGCAGGGCGCCCAGAGCGGCGGGTGTGGGAGGCCCGTAGTACACCGCCAGTGGCCCCGGGGGGAGCGGGGCGCTGGCGGCGGTAGGGACAGCTGTGGCGGGCGGGGCAGGCATGCTCAGCGGGGCGTGACAGGCACGGTCGTCGCAAGCAAACCGACCGTGAACTGCGCTGTGCGCCGACCGGCGTACACTTCGGTCTTCTGGAAGGTGCTGGCCGACGCGCCGGTCAGGAACACGAAGCGGCGGCCGGTCCCGGCGCGGCGCTGCACCTCCACGGTGTTCAGTTTGCGGTCAAAGACGGCCGTCACGCTGTCCTTGTCGTTCTCGTAGCGGGTGCGGGCGTCCACGTACTGGCCCAGTGAATTCCAGTCCAGGGTGGTGAGCGGCAGTGTCGAGTACGCCGAGTAGGTGTCCAGCAGCGCCCGGACCCAGTCGGTGGCGAGGCTGCGGCCCGGCGTGTACTCCTTCAGGTTCCCCTGGTGCATGTAGTGCGGCCACGCCGTGCCGTTCAGCAGGTGAATCACGCTGATGCCCACGTCCTGCGCCAGGAACTCGTCGTAGTTCAGGTTTTTCGGCCAGTACGGGGCGCTGCCGCCGGGCCCGAACACGGCGTTGTACTGCCCGGCCGCCTCGTCGGGCGCGGTGGTGTTGTACGCCACGCTGTTCGGCCAGCGCGGCACCAGCAGCGTCAGCGGGTTCAGGGGGCTGGTCACGCCGCAGTTCGGGCATTGCGGGTCCCACTGGCTGGGCACCGAGTGGTTCGAGGCGACGTACCGCATGCCCATCAGGCTGGTCGCCTGCATCAGCTCGCGGTTGCCGGCGTTCAGTCCGTAATCCACCTTGTTCTGCCCGGCGCCGGGCGAGTACCAGCCCAGCCCCGAGTGTTCCGGCGTGACCACGGCGCGCAGGCTCATGGGCAGGTGCATGTACGAGCCGATCAGCGCGTTCTGGTACAGCTGCGTGAACGCGTCGCTGAAGTTCATGGTGTCCATGTTCAGGTGGTCGCGCGAGTGATTGACCCAGTCGAACGAGTTCGCCACGCACTTCGTCACGGCGCTCAGCGGGTCCGCCACGGTGGCGGCGGGCGCGCAGGTGTTCGGGGCGGTCACGTCGGCTCCCAGGCCGTTAAAAGCCTGCGCGTACCGGAAGTTCGGGGCGACCGGGTACTGCGTGCGCACGGCACTCTGCTGGTCGCGCAGACTCAGGGCGTCACGGCCGCGCAGGCGGAAATCGCGGGGCACGATCTTGCCCGTGGCCGGGTCGAACCGGTCGGCGTACAGGAACCAGTCGTCGATGTCCACCTGCAGGAACCGGCGGTACTCGCCCAGGTGCACCCCGCGCGTGAGCCACCCGATCAGGCCGTCGCCCAGCAGCTGCGTGTGCAGCAGGTACGGGTTTTGCGCCATCGTCAGCAGCATCCGCTCGCGGCCGTCGGCGCTCGTGCTGGTCGCGGCCAGGACGTTGCCTCCTGCGTCGGTCAGGAGAGGCGTGGTGGTCACGCCCGGCACCGCCTCCAGGCGCGAGGGGTAGCTGTAAGCGGAGCGCACGGGCACCACGTCAGTCAGGTCCGCGAACACGGCCTTCCCGGCGGGCGTGACGGTCAGGTCCGCCGTGGCGCCCGCCAGTCCCGGCGCGGCGCGCAGGCCGTAGTCTTCCGGCGCGACCTGCGGGTATCCGAAGAGCGCCAGTTGCCGCACGCCGAAGGTGCGTTCGTATTCGAACAGCGTGTTCCACTCGTTCGTATCCAGGGCGCTCTCGTAGAAGCCGGGGCGGGTTTCTGTGGTCAGGGCGTTACTGGTCATCACGACCGCCTGGTACCGGCCGGTGCCGTCCGGGGCGACCAGTGCGGCGGCGTCCAGTGGCGTGGTCGTGGCGTCCAGCGTGATGAAGGGAATGCCGTGCGCCTGCAGCAGTGCCCGCGCGCTGGGTAGCCCGAAATCGGCCGCTCCGGCATGCAGGACCAGCACCTGAAGTTGCGTGCGGTCCGGGTTCAGGGTCACGCCGCTCAGGCCACTGGAGGCTGCCTGGGCACGCAGCGATCGCGGCACGCGGGTCTCGCCCAGCCGGGCGCTGGCCGCCGCCCGTTGCGCCGAGTCGCGCAGCCGCTGACTGGCAATCAGGGAAGGCGCGTAGGGTTCGTCAGGGTGGTCCGCATCGGGTTTCGCGTACTCGCCCTCTGCGCTGGCCGTAACGGGGTCGCCGGAGTGCGTTATCTCGGAGAGGGCCACGTTCCCGGAGGCTAGTTTCGCTGCGATGGCTTCTGGCGTCAGGGCCGACGTGTCGGGGATCGGAGTCGGCGCGCCCTGCTGTCCTCTCCCGCAGGCACTGAGGGTCAGGGCCAACAGCAGCAGGGCGCTGTGCCTCACGTGGCGGGGACGGTGGAGACGGGAGCTCTGGTCGGCGGGTCGGACGGGTTTGAGAATAGGCATGGTT
This sequence comes from Deinococcus sp., assembly GCF_018260555.1. Classification (GTDB taxonomy): domain Bacteria; phylum Deinococcota; class Deinococci; order Deinococcales; family Deinococcaceae; genus Deinococcus. The sequence continues at coordinate 4,780 of NZ_JAGLBB010000032.1, forward strand.
TCAGAACTCCGGGGAAGGGTGAGAGGGGGTGGGCACGTGACCTCCACAGTAAGCGGCCGGCCAATGCGGAGCGCCTCAGGTCAGCGCGGCGTGACGGGCACGTCGAGGCTGCCGCTCAGGTCGTAGCGGGCGGCCCGGTCGGAACCGTACAGCGTGCCGCTGGTGGCCCCGCTCAGGGTGACGGGAACGCTCCCGGCGCTGCTCGTCAGGCGGACGGTTCCGGCGCTGCGGTTCCATAGGCCGCTCAGGGTTCCAGCGGCGGTGGCCTTGACCTCGGCCGTATGACGTCGCAGCTGGGCTCCCAGGTCATCCCACCGCAGGGTGTTCAGCGGCAGGGTGCTGTAGGTGCTGTACTTGGCGAGGGCGGCTTTTACCCAGTCGGTGGCAAGGCTCTTGCCGCTCTCGTACTGCCGCAGGTTCGGCTGGTGCATGTAGTGCGGGAATGGCGTGCCGTTCAGGATGTGCGTGAGGGCCTGATCGCTCTCGCGGTCCAGGAATTCTTCGTAGCTCAGGTTCCGGTCCCAGTAGGGGAACAGACCGCCCGGCCCGTACAGGCTGTTGTAGAAGGCGGTCGCCGCGTCGGGTGTGGTCACGTGGTACGCCACGCTGTTCGGCCAGCGGGGCACCAGGAAAATACCGGGGTTGAGCGGGTGGGGCACGCCGCAGGTGGGGCACTGCGCGTCCACCTGGCTGGCAATGCTGTGATCGGATCCCAGGTAGGTCACGCCACTGTTCTGGGCGACTGCCAGCAGGTTGGGGTTGCTGCGGCCCAGGCCCAGGTCCTTTTTGGGGCCGGAGGGGTCGCCCTGATCGTTGCGGGTGCCGTCGTCGTTGGGGTCCATGAACCCCAGGCCGCTGTGTTCGCCGGTGACCAGGGACGCGCGGCTCATCCTGAGGCCCAGTTTCGTGCCCACCGTCAGGTTCTCCTGAATCTGCGCGGTGACGGTGGAAAGCGGCATGACGTCCACGCGCTGGTGGTCCAGGGTGTGGTTGACCCAGTCGAACTGGGTGTTCAGGCAGCGGGCCACGCTGCTGAGCAGGTCGCTGGTCAGTCCCGGCAGGTTGCTGCACAGCGTGGGAACGCTGGTGTCCGCGCCGCCCCCGTTGAACATCATCGCGTAGCGGAAGTCCGGCGCGGCTGGATAGTTGATGCGCAGCAGGTCCTGCTGCGTGCGGGCACTCAACAGGTCGGTCCCCGACAGCCGGAACGGCGTGGTCAGCGTCAGGTTGCTGGTCAGGTGATCCCCGGCGGTGAACACGTCGTCGATATCCACCTGCAGGAAGCGGCGGTGCTCGCCGAGGTGCACGCCGCGCGTAAGCCACCGGGCCAGACCGCGCCCCAGCAGCTGCGAGTGCGTCAGGTACGGGTTCTGCGCGCTGGTCAGAATCAGGCGTTCGCGGCCGTCGGCGCTGGTGCTCATGGCGGCCAGGACGTGCCCGGCCGGGTCGGTTGCCAGGACCCGCGTGCTCACGCCGGGAACGCTCTGCAACGCAGACGGGTAGGTGTACGAGTACGTGACGGGAATCGGGGCGCTCTTGAGGTCACTGAACACAGCCTGCCCGGCAGCGTTCAGGCGCAGCGAGGTGGTGGACGTCTCGGCGCCCGCCACGAGCCGCAGGCCGTAATCCTCGGGCACGGTGCCGGGCGCGCCGTACAGCGCCAGTTGCCTGACCCGGAAGGTCCGTTCGTACTCGAACAGCGTGTCCCACTCGGCGCTGTCCAGCGCACTCGGGTACGTGCCGTTCCCGGTGTCCATGATCAGGGCGCTGTCGGTCAGGATGACGCCCTGGTAGCGGCCGCTGCCGTCCGGGGCGATCAGGGTGGCCGTGTTCAGAGGCGTGACGCTGGCGTCCAGCACGTCGTAGGGAATCCCGGATTGCTCCAGCAGGGCGCGCGCCGCCTCGATCCCGTCATCGTTGGGGCCACTGCTGAGAATCAGGACTTTCAGGGCCAGCAGGTTCGGCTGCACGTTCGCCGGGAGTGCCTGCACGCGCAGGCCGGGCGCGATGGTCGCCGGGCCAAGCACCGCGCGGCTGGGCAGGCGCGACCGGTCCGGTCCGGGCGCGGCCAGCGCGTGCTCCCCGTGACCAACCGTGCCATGAGTCTCCGTATCGCTGACGCTTTCGGAATGGGGGTCGTCTGTTGAAACGGCGGGCGTGTTGTCGGGCCGTCCGCAGGCGGCGAGTGTCAGCGTCAGGAAGGTCAGGGCCAGCGTGGTGGGTCGGTTCATGGGGTGTCTCCTGTGATACGGCTGTGATACGGCCTCCGTTTAAAGGGTTCGCAAACCGTTGAATCTGAGAGTGTGAGTGAGACGGATTCCGCTCCATTCCGCCACAGTCGGAAAAGTACCGCCTGCGGCTCCATACCGCAGAATCCGTCTCCTGTTCCTACTCGCGTCCGCTCGGATTGATTCAGAACTGCACCGAATCAATCGGAATCCGTATGAGAGGAGAGAGGGTTCCGGGCGAGTGAACGAACCGGACGGATTCCGTATGGGGCGGCGCCGTTGAACGCCGTCAGTCGGGCGCAGCCCCGTGCAGCAGGGCGCGCAGGCTTTCCCCAAACGAGTACCGGGCGCGGAACCCCGAGGCGTGCAGGCGGGTCAGGTCGGCGCGCTGGTACGGCACGTCGCCGCTGCGGGGGCTGCCCGGCGCGTCCTCCAGCAGTTCGCCGTGGTACCCGAGCTGCGCGGCCAGTCCGGTGACCAGATCGCGGACCGGGCGGGCCTCGCCGCTGCCCACGTTGATCACGTCGGGTAGGGTCTGCGGGTTCTGCGGCTCCTCTGCGCGCAACTGGCCGAGCAGGTGCAGGGCGACGCGGGCGGCGTCACGGGCGTCCACGAAGTCACGCCGCGCGCCCAGCGGCCCGAACCGCACCGATTCCAGCCCCAGCCGCGTGGCCTGCCGCAGTTCGCGCGCCGCGCGGCCCGGCAGGGTGCTCTCTCCAGCGCCCTCTCCCAGCGGGTTGGTCAGGCGCAGGGCGGCGGCACGCACCTGCCCTTGCTGCACGGCGCGTTGCAGCGCCTGCGTGCCGCGCAGTTTGCTATGCCCGTACGGCGCGAGCGGGCGGGCCTCGTCGGTTTCGTGGGCAGCGTGCCCGTCTTCCGTGCGGCCGTACTCGGCGGCCGACGAGAAGGTCACGAGCGCCGCGCCCGCGCGCCCGGCCGCGGCCAGCGCGGCGCTCAGCAGTTGCACGTTGGCGGCTTCCAGTTCCGCTTCGCTGCCGGTGGTGCGTCCGGCCGCGTTGATCACGCCGCTGCTGCCGCGCAGCAGGTCGTCCCAGGCGGCGCGGTCCAGTCCGGTCAGGTCAAGGCGTCCGGCCGCGTGCAGCCCGGGCACCCGCACGGCCAGCCCCGCGCCGCGCAGCTCCGCGACGACGTGCCGGCCCAGAAAGCCACCGGCGCCCAGCACCACGACTGGCCCGGTCATCAGTCGGCCGCGCCGAGGTTCATGTGGGGCAGCAGCACGCGCTGCATGGAGCTCCACTGCTCGTTGGCGGTGTCGTAATCCTCGGGCCGCCCGATGTCCAGCCAGTACCCGCTGAACAGGTCGCTGCCCGGCGACTCGCCGCCCGCCAGCAGGTCCAGCATCAGGGTGTCGAAGCCCAGCACCTGGCCCGGCTCGTAGCGGCGCAGGGTCTCGCGGGTCATGGCGTAGATGCCCATGCTGACCTGGAACGGCACGCTGGGTTTCTCGCGGAACGCCACGATCCGCTCTCCGCTTTCGTCCACGTCCAGCACGCCGAACTCGCTGCGGATCTCGCGGCGGTACGTGGCGACCGTGACCGGCGCGTCTCCCCGCGCGTGGCGCTTCAGGAACGCGCCGTAGTCCAGATTGGTCAGCACGTCGCCGTTCATGATCAGGAAGTGCTCGGGCAGGTTGTCCAGCAGGTTCAGGACCGGGCCGATGGTGCCCAGCGGCGTGACCTCGTCGGTGTAGTCCACGTTCAGGCCGTAGCGGCTGCCGTCCCCGACGAACGCGCGGATCAGGTGCCCCATGTGCCCCACGGCCAGCGTGACGCGCGCGAACCCGTGGGCACGCAACTGGTACAGCACGATCTCCAGGATCGAATACGTGTCGCCGATCGGGACGAGCGGTTTGGGAACGCAGGTGGTGTAGGGGCGCAGGCGGGTGCCTTTGCCTCCGGCGAGAATGACTGCGTGCATGGCGGTACTCCTTGTTCCACGGGGTCGCGGTGGGCGCGGCGAGAGAGGCGGGCGCGGTCAGGCGGGCGGATCGGGCCTGTTCAGGCAGTTCGGTCTGGTCGGTCAGATGGTGTACTCGCCGACGCGGTAGCGGGCGAGGTTGGCGGCGTTCGTGAACCACTCGGCGGTCTGGCGCAGGCCCTCTTCGAGCGGCACGCGCGGCTCCCAGCCGGTCAGGGCGCTCAGTTCGCGGTGATCGGCCAGCAGGCGCATGACCTCGCTGCCTTCCGGGCGCAGGCGGGCGTCCTCCTGCGACACCTGAAGCTCGGCGCCCATCACCTGGCCGATCAACCGGACGGTATCCCCGACACTGATTTCGCGGCCCGACCCGGCGTTCAGGGTGCGGCCGAGCACCTCGCTCCCTGCCTCGCCCACCGCGCGGAAGGCGCGGGCGGTATCGGCCACGAAGTTGAAGTCACGGGTGGGGCGCAGGTCACCCAGGCGGATCTCGCGCTGCCCGGCCGCCACCTGACTGATGATGGTCGGAATGACCGCGCGGGCCGACTGGCGCGGGCCGTAGGTGTTGAACGGCCGCAGGGTCACGACGGGCAGCCCGAAACTCAGGTGGTAACTCTCGGCCAGTTTGTCCGCGCCGATCTTGGTGGCCGAGTACGGCGACTGGCCCTGTAGCGGGTGCGTCTCGTGAATGGGCACGGTGCGGGCCGTGCCGTACACCTCGCTGGTGCTGGTGTGCACCACGCGGGCCGTGCCGAGGTCACGGGCGGCTTCCAGGACATTCAGGGTGCCGGTCACGTTCGTCTCCACGTACGAACGGGGCGCGACATACGAGTACGGAATGGCGATCAGGGCCGCGAGATGATAGACGGTCTGCGCGCCGCGCATCAGTTCCCGCACGCTCCCGGCGTCCCGCACGTCACCCAGTTGCACCTCGACGTGCTGCATGACGTCCGGGCCGACCTGATCGAGCCAGCCGTACGAGCCCTGCGAGTTGTAGATCGCCATGGCGCGCACGCGGTACCCGGCGCGCACGAGTTCCTCGGTCAGGTGCGAGCCGATGAAACCATCCGCGCCGGTCACGGCCACCAGCGGACGGGAAGAGGCGGAAGGCTGCGGGGCGGTGGGGGACATCTGGGTCATCGGTAACTCCGGGGGTCAAGAAGGGAGCGCAGGGACAGGGCGATCAGAAACGCGCAGAAGGCCAGCAGCGTGTCGGCCAGCAGTGTGCCGGCCAGGTGCGGAGAGGAAGGCGGGATCAGCGGTGAGGCGAGCAGCGCCGCGAGCAGCAGCCACAGCCCGGTCAGCAGCGGCAGTTGTCGGTGGTTGGCCAGCCACGCGCTCAGCAGCGTGGCCGCGCCGTAGGTGGGCACCAGCGTCCAGGCGTCCGGGTGCGCCTGCGCCCACGCAGGAATCGGCAGGTTGGCCGCGAGGTACACCCACACCCCCAGCACCAGGGCGTAGATCGCGGCGGCCACGGGCAGGGTCGGCAGGCCGATGCGGCGCAGCGCGCGCAGGCTCACGCTGCGCCGCGCGGCGTGCTGAAGGCGTTCTTGCACGTGCCACACCCCGGCTTCCAGCAGCCCGGTGCTGAGAATCACGGGCAGCAGCGTCCACGCGCCCAGCCGCCCGGTCAGCAGCACGAAGGTCAGCGCCAGGGACCAGCCGTACGCGGCGTGCCGTAGGTGCGGGCGGAGCGTCGCCCAGCGGGCGGGCAGCGTACCCGCCGCGCGGGTCACGTTCAGGGTGATCAGTAGCGGCACGGTGGCCAGCAGCAGCATGGCGACCACCGCGCCCGGCCGGGACGGCGCGGCGTACACGACCCCGGCGGCCAGCAGCGGAAGGCCGAACGCGCCGGCAAACTGCCCGGTCAGCCGCAGCGCCAGCAACACCCCCGCCGCGCCGGTCGAGAGTGCCACGGACCCCCCGACCCCCGCGCCGGACGCGATCACGCCCGGACTCAGGCCCTCTGGCCCGGCGCTCAGGGCCGCCACGACCCCGCCGCCGATCAGGCCGATCACGCCGCTGAGGAGCGTCGCCAGGCGCAGCGCGCGGCCCGGAACGGCCAGCGGCTCGGCGTAGCGGACACCCGCGATCAGCATGGTCCAGCCCCACCCGAACGCCGCGGCGAACACGAACGCCGCGTCCGACCCGCTGCCCATTTCACGCGCGACCAGCAGGCCCGACAGGCCCGGCAGCAGGTACAACGGCCCGCGCAGCAGCGTGTGCCACGGGAACGCCGGAACGGACTGCGCGGCCGGGCGGTGCAGGGCGCGTCCGGTGCCGCGCTGCCGGTACAGGCGCTCGGCCGCGTCGAACAGCCCACCCGTGCCGTAGCGGTCCCGCAGGACCTCGTCGCCCAGCCCGTCGGCTTCCAGGTACGCGGCGATTTCCTCGGCGTCGATCACGCGTTCCCGCTCCGGGGCGAGTGTCAGGTCAATCTCGCGCAGGCGATCGGGCAACGTGTCCGGCGGGGTCGGCCCGCCCCACAGGCTGGAGCCCACGCGCGCCGCGCTGGAACCGGTCTGCGGGTCGCTCGGGTGCCCGGTTGCCTGCCCGCTTGCCTGGCCGGTTGCCTGGCCGGTCGTCTGACCATGCAGCGTGTGCCCGGAAAGGGTCAATGAGCCCGGCGTGCCGCCGATCAGGGTCCGTTTCACGTTCGGGGTGCCGCCCTCGGGGGGCCGCGCCCGACCACTCAAGGGGCTCCCCCCGCCAGGGCCGCCGGATACGCACGGCGGTACGCGATCAGGCAGCCGTCCAGCGTGAACAGTTCCATGACCCGTTCGCGGGCGGCCGCGCCCAGCCGCCGGCGCAGCGGCGCGTCGTCCAGCAGGCGGCCCAGGGCGCTGGCGACGCCCATCACGTCGCGGGGCCGGACGATCAGCCCGGCGTTCCCGACCGCCTCTGGCACGCCTCCCACGCGGGTCGCGACCGGGGGGCGGCCCATGGCCATCGCCTCGATCACGGTGTACGGGAAGCCCTCGCTGATGCTGGTCAGGGCCACGACCTGCCCGGCGCGGTAGGCGTCCGTGATGTCCGCCACGCGGCCCTCGAAGGTCACGTTGCCCTGCAGGTTCAACCCGTTGGTCAGGTTCACGCAGCCCTGCGCGTACCCCTCGTTGCCGGCGGGCGTGCCGCCGAACAGCCGCAGTTTCGCGTCGGGCCGCTGGCGGCGCACCAGATCAAAGGCGCGGATCAGGGTCTCGATGTCCTTCAGGGGGTCAATGCGGCCCACCCAGCTGACGACCGGTTCATTGGGTTCCAGTTCAGCCAGCGGGAACACGTCCGGGTCGATACCGTTGTACACGCATTTGATGCGGTCCGGGTGCGCACCCAGGCGCTCCTCCCAGCGGCGGTTGTACTGCGAGCCGGGCAGCACGAGTGCCGCCTCGCGGTAGGTGAGACTGCACAGCAGGCGGTAAAAGCGCAGTAGCATGCCTTTGAACCCGGCCGAGTACCCGGCGCGGCGGAACTCCAGGTAGCGCTCACGCATGTACACGCCGTGCTCGGTCAGGATGAACGGCGTGCCGTACGTCCACAGGCCGCTCAGGGCCAGCAGGCCCGCAAAGCCGTTACTGACGGCGTGCCCTACCTGCGCCTGTGGCGCCGGAATGCTCAGGGGCCGCAGGGCGTGCTCCAGCCACACCTGCACGTCCAGCACATCGGCCACGCTGGGCGTCGGGAGGTGTGGGTCACCGGGCGCGCGGTCGCGGCGCTGCCGGGCCGCGTGGTCACTCCAGAGCTCCAGGATCAGGGTGGTCACGTGGCTCCCTTCGAGCGTGGCCGTGAACCCGCCGCGGCGTCCAAGGACGCTCAGGGCGTGCAACGCCGCCCCGAAGCGCTCGAGGTCCAGGGTGCACAGCGCCGTGATCATGGACGCGTACGCTTCGGTCAGGCGGCGTTGCCACGCCGGGTCACGCGGCCCGGCGCGCGGCGCCTCCCCCCACAGGGGAATCTGCTCGGCGCGCACGTTGCCTGGGAGGTCCAGCGCCGGGCGGCCGTACGGCTGGCCCGAGATAGCCCGCACCTCGAAGGTGTGATCGTCCAGACCGCGCACCAGCTGGTCCACCCACACGCTGACCCCCCCGTTCGCCTGCGGGTAGGTTCCCTCGGTGTACAGAGCGACACTCAGGCCAGAATTGACAGGTTGACTCATCACGTTGAACTCTCCAGACCGGTGACGGGGGGCCACCTTCTCCAAGGTGTGAAGAAGCGAACGGACTTCCGCCCCTGGTAAGCAAAATCATACTCTTTTTATGCGTTTCGTGAAAAAAACGCAGTTCATTATGTGTGGTGCCCCCAGTGGGGGAAGGGCGCCTGGACAATGTAAATAGGCGTCAGGTCAGCTCTGCTCAGATGCATACCCGGATGTATATGAGAGTACTGTGAAGCTATAGGCGTATCCCCCCGTCAAGTACCTTGTTCGGGTCCGACTCCTACGAATGGCCGTTTGTTGCGTTCATACGGACTGCCACTCCATTCCGCCAAAATCGGGAAGACACCGCCTGTGGCTGCACTCCGCGAAGGGGCGTCTGTCGTTCCCTCTCGTATCCGCTCAGATTGCATTGCTCTGAAAGCCATTCAGTCAACCAAGAGTTTCCAGGCGGCACGAGATGCCTTCCAGAACGCTGCCGATCACGGCCCTACACGGATTTTTATCGGTCAGCACAGCATTCTGCACGTATCTATTCCCTGCGCCCCGCACCACACGACATCCGGCGTCTCTCGCCTTCTCGATGTTCGACCCCCAGATGCTTGTCTCCGGGCTGTTCAGGCTGAGAAGAGCAGGTCACGGCCAACAATCCCCTCCAGGACGCAACGGAGAAAATGACGTACTGACCGACGTTTCTCCTTCTGCGTACCCTCATGACGTCGTGCGGCACACGACTCCAACAGGCGTGGAAACTCTTGCCGAATCACGCCCTGCCCATGCGCCGGGCGGCCAACTCCACGCCCGTAACCCGTTCGCTCTGCTGCGCCGCTCGACAAGTCCTCGGATTGATTCAGTGAAGTCCCTAACCAATATCCGTAGAAGGGGGCTGGTGGTCACGAACCGCACAGAAGCAGGCAGTCCACCTTGCGGGGACTGCCTGCTTCTGTGCGCTTGAGTGCGGGGCCTGGGATTCAGGCCACCGCGTCAGGGGTTCAGAATTTCTTGCCGTCGAAGGTCATGCTGTCGATGATGGTCTTGGCTTTCGCGGCGGCGTTGCTGGGCAGCGCAGCGTAGTCAAGCGGCTCGTTGTACTTCTGACCGTCCGTGACCATCCACGTCAGCAGTTTCTTCAGCGTCTGCGCCTGCGCCAGGGTGCGCCCGGCGTACTTCTGCTCCTGGTAGAAGATCACGTACGTGAAGCTCGCAATCGGGTACGAGTCGGGGTTGGCACTGTTGGTGATGCTCACACGGGTGTCGGCCGGCAGGACCACGCCCTTGGCGGCCAGGGAGGCGGGCCCGTTGTCGGCCGTCACGAACTTACCAGCGCGGTTCTGAACGCTGCCGAACGGAAGTTTGTTCTGCTTGGCGTACACCAGTTCCACGTACCCGATCGCTCCGGGCGTGCTCTTCACAACACCCGCAACGCCGTCGTTGCCCTTGGCGCCCGTGCCGACGGGCCACTGCAGGCTGTTGCCGGTGCCGACCTTGCTCTTCCACTCGCTGGAAACCTTGCTCAGGTAGTCGCTGAACACGAACGTCGTGCCGGACCCGTCACTGCGGCGCGCGACCGTGATGGGCAGGGGGGGAATGGTCACGCCGGGGTTCAGGGCGGCGATGGCCTTGTCGTTCCAGGTTTTGATCTTCCCGAGGTAGATGTCAGCCAGAACTTTACCAGTGAACTTGAGGGGCGTGGTGACGCCGGGCAGGTTGTAGGAAGGAACCACGGCGCCGATGGCGGTGGGGACGTGCAGGAGTTTGGCGGGCGCGGCCTTCATGGCGTCGTCGCTCATGGGGTTGTCGCTGCCGGCGAAATCAACGGTGCGTTCGGTGATCTGTTTCTGCCCGGCGCCGCTGCCGACGCTCTGGTAGTTGACGGTGACGCCAGCGTCATTCTTGTACTCGGCAAACATCTTGCTGTACAGCGGGAAGGGGAAGCTTGCGCCGGCGCCCGTCAGCGCGCTCTGTGCGGATGCGCTGCTGACGGTTGCGAGGGCCATGGCCAGGAGAATCGTTTTCTTCATGCCCTGATGCTGAGGGGTGTGCGTCATGGGATCGTCAGGCCGCGCCGGTGACTGTCCGGCGGGTATGGGGGCCGGATCAGCTTCAGGGCAACAGGGGCGTGCAGACCCGCGACACACGGCCCGCGACACACGGGCCGGGACGCACGTGGGCTGTGACGCACGGTCCCCTCCTGGCGCGGCATGATAGGAGCCGGCGCCGCCCATGAACACTGACCTGACCCCGCCCACCTCTTCCGCCGACACCGGGCACCCGGCGTGGCGGTCCGTGCCGCCGCACTTCACGGCGCAGCAGCGGGCGGTGGTGGTGGCCGTGCGGGATTCCGGGCGTCACCTGATGATCCGCGCGACCGCCGGGAGCGGTAAGACCACCACGCTGACCGAGGCCGCGTGGCACGCCGGGCCGCGCAGCGTGTACTTCGTGTACAACCGGCACGCCACGGCCGGGGTCGCCTCCCGCCTGCCGCCCGGTCTGCCCGCGCGCACACTGCACGCCCACGGGCTGGGCCTGCTGTACCGGGGACACCAGCCTGGCCGGGCGCAGGAGCCGGGTCAGCCGGGCGGTGTGAAGCGCGTCCTGGACCTGCAACCCACCAAGACCGCCCGACTGCTCGGCGCCCCGCAGGACGGGCAGGGTCCGGCGCTGCTGCCCGCAGCGGTCACGGCCGCCGACCGGGTGTGCCTGCGGGCGGTGCTGTCGGCCCTGACGCGTGCCTGGGACACCTGCCGGGAGCAGATGCTTGACCCGGCCGACCCGGAGGACCTGGCGTTCCTGTCAGCCCTGTCTGGCTGGCCGTCCCCGGACGCGCACCCGCACGTCACGCCGCCCCTGCGCACCGTTCTCGGTCCCGGTAGTTCGGCTGCCCTGCTGCGCGGGGCGCTGGCCCACCTGCCTGACCTGAGTGCCGCCGCGTACCGCCAGAGCGGCCTGATCGATCACACCGACATGCTATGGCTGCCGCTGCACCTGGGGCTGGGGCGCGGCGCGGTCCGCACGGCGCTCGTTGACGAGGCGCAGGACCTGACGCCGCTGCGGCAGGCATTCGTGCGGCACGTGACGGGCCTGCGCTCGAAACAACCCGGCCGGGTGATCCTGTGCGGCGATCCGGAGCAGGCCATCTACGCGTACGCGGGTGCGGACCCGCAGGGACTGGCCCGCATGGCCCGCGAACTGGGCGCGCAGGAGTGGCCGCTCAGCGTGTCGTTCCGCTGCGCCCGCGCGGTGGTCGGCGCGGCCCGCACCGTCAGCGACTTCATCACGGCCGCGCCCGGAGCGCCGCGCGGCGCGGTCGAGCACCTGAGCGCCGCTGCCCTCGAGGTCCGGCCCGGCGAGGCGGTCCTGTGCCGCCTGAACGCGCCCCTGCTGCGACTGGCGCTGGACCTGCTCGCGCGCGGCGTGCGGGTTCACCTGACCGGCCGGGACCTCGCCGGGCGGCTGCTGGAGGTGGCGGAGGCCGCGCTGCCCCCCACCTTTACCCGCCAGCAGGCCGACGACGGCCTGAGTGCCTACCTGCACCGGCAGCTGGAACCCCTGAACCGCACCGGGCAGCCGTCCGCACGCGCCCAACGCGCCGCGCAGGACCTGCGGGACCTGTGCCGCTGCGCGCTGCTGCTGGCCCGCCGCGTGACCCGGCACGGCCCCGCCCGTCAGGACGACCTGCGGGCCCTGCTGGCGCGGCTGTACGCACCGCCGAGCGCCAGTGGTGACGCCGGGGCGGTCACGTTGAGTACCGTGCACCGCGCCAAGGGCCTGGAATGGACACACGTGACGGTCCTGCACCCGGAACTGATGCCGCTGGGGGGCGGGGATCCGCAGGAGGAACGCTGCGTGCAGTTCGTGGCGTTCACGCGCGCCCGGCACACCCTGCGCCTCGCGTACGGCGCGGAAGCCTGGGCGCAGGGGCTACGCGTGCCTACCGGCCCCGACCCTGGCCGGGACGCGGCGGACGAACCGCCACGCCTTTCGGCCTCACCAGCCGTGCCAGCCGGCCGACCGGGCCGCCGTGCCCTCACGCAGCGCCCGGCCGCGCCGCCCGGCTGGCAGCCGCCGACCCTGACGGCCCGCACGGATGGCACGCCCACCTGGGTCGCGCCGGACGTGCCGGAGGCGGCCCTGTCAGCGGAGGCTGTGAAGGTGTCCGCCGCGCACGAGGCGCTGTTGCAGGCCGCCCTGCGCGCGTCCCAGCGCGCTCCGGCACTGCCGGACCCCCCGCCGCCACTGACGCTCCCCGACAACCGGGACTGGCCACTGTTCGGCGGGCCGGACCTGCTGGACGCCCCGGACCTGCGCGCCCGCCTGACGGCGCTCGCCGGGGACGCCCGCGTGACCCTGAGCGAGTGGGCAACCCTGAGCCTGACCCGGCTGGAGCGTGCGCTTGCCAGCCACGGAACGACCGGTGACGGACTGGCCAGGACCGCGCGCATCGGTGACATGCCAGCCGGTGACGCGCCGCCCGGTGACGCGGGAACCGTACGTGTGCGCGTGCAGGCCGCCACGCTGCGGACCCTGGAAAGCGCGGCGGGCCGAGCACGCCGCGCCGTTCCAGCCTTCCGCAGACCGGCCGGGGACAGCGTCCGGGTGGTGGTCATGGAAGGCGGCGTGGCCCGCGAGGTATTCGGAACGCTGCTACAGGCCGGACCCCGCGTGATCTCGGTGGAGATGGCAGGAGAAACGCGGCGCTTTCACGCGCGGACCGGAGAGCTGCTGAACACGCCGTTTCAGCCGCTGGGAACGCACCTACCGGGGCCGACGCTGGCCGCGCTACGGCCCGCCGACTGACCCGCTTTACTGAAGCGGACGCGGCGGGTCAACGTCAGGGCACTGGTCCGTCACCGCCTTCAGCGGCGCCAACCCTCCCAACTCGCTGGACCTGCTCAGTGAGGCCCGCGCCGCCGCCTCAAACTCCACTGAGCTTTCTTGGGACAGGCAGTTGATCTTGATCCCTTGCACGGCCGGTCATTCGCTATGCTGCCTTCATGAATCTTCATCGTTCTCAAGGTCTGCCTCCTCTGGGCGGCAAGTGCGCCTCCGGGCGGATTATGTGAGCCGGATTCCGTCCGCATCCTTCATACCCTCGAACGGCGTCATGTTGCCAACCCCACGCCCGAAACCAGCGTTGCACCTCCTCGCACCCGTTCAACCGGAGTTCGTATGACCCGTCCCTTCCATGTGCTTCTGGTCGATGACAACCCGGCGGACCTGCTGCTGGCGCAGGAGGTCTTTCATGAGTACGGCGACACGCTGCGCGTCTCGACCTGCTCCAGCGGCGGCGACGCGCTGAAGGCGCTGCGGCACCCCCCGACCCGCCCGGACGTGGTGATTCTGGACGTGAACATGCCGGTCATGTCGGGCTTCGAAGTGTTGCAGGCCATCAAGGACGATCCGGCGCTGGTGTCGATTCCGGTCGTGATGCTCTCCACGTCCTCGCACCCGGGAGACATCGAGCGGGCCTACACCCTGCACGCCAGTTCGTACATGGTCAAGAGCACCTCCTTTCAGATGTTCATGGAGCAGGTGGACGCCTTCCTCAGCTTCTGGAAGGAATGCCGCACGCCCAGCTGGCCGGAACGCGCCGGGCGCTGAGCCGGGCACGCCGAACGCCGCCCCGTTTTTCACACGGCGCGGCGTTTGGTCTGAACAGCGGCCGGTCCCGATTCGAGCGGATGCAGTATTCGAGCGGATGCAGTCAGAATGAAAGGCTGATGCACGCCTTGTCGGTCCAGTGGCCGGGGCCCGGCGTGCCAGAATGCCCCCTGTGACGGACGCTGGAACGGACAGAGCCGCACTGGAACGCGGCCGGAAGCTGATGGGGCTCTACCGGGGCGGCGTGGGCGGCGAGCGCGCCAACGCGGGCCGCCTGCTGGGCGCGCACCTGCGCACGCACGACCTGACGCTGTTTGACCTGCACCCGGCGCTGCCGGTCACGCAGGACCTGTCGGCGCTGGATTCGTTCCGGGAGTCTGCGGCGCTGCTCTCACAGCTGGGAACTGATGGGCAGGACGACGCCCTGACGGCCCTGGTGGACGCCGAGGACCTGACGGAACCGGAACTGCGCCGCCTGCTGGGGGCGGTGGACCTGCATAAGCTCGCGCAGGTGCGCGTGGACGGCTGGGCGTCGCTGGACGGCGTGGACCCGCAGGCGCTGGCCCAGGCGGCGGCCAGCATGACGGAAGCGGACGTGCTGGCGGGCAGCGGCTCGCTGGCGCGGCGACTGCGCTTCGCGGCGGCCCGGCAACTGTACCGGCAGACGCACCCGCTGCGGCTGATCCGCACGGGCAGCGCCGTGCAGGCGGCGTTCGTGGGGGCGCTGCTCGAGACCCTGAGCGGGCAGCCCAGCGCCGAACGCCGGGACGATCAGGGCGCGCTGCTGGGCGTTGAGGCGCACCTGAGTGCCCCGCAACTGGCGCGCGCTCGGGCGCTGATCGCCACGTTCGCGGCCGAGGCGGACCGCCGCGCCGCGCAGGCCGCCCGCGACTTCGGTGAGGAACTGGCCCGCCGGGACATGCCCTGACCGCCGGCCATAGGGACAGGTGCCGGGAATACACGGGAATGCAGTGGTGCGGCGCGCGCCTTTCAGGCACAGTGTGGTGCGCGCTGGCCTCCCGGCAGCCGGGCGGGGCGCGCGCAGGAGTTCATCATGACGAGTGACCGCACCACCACCCGGCCCCGCCGGGTTCTGTTCAACAAGAACTTCAGCGTGACGGCCGCGCAGATTGCGGCCCTCAGGGGCAGCGGGTTCGAGGTCTGGGCCAGCCACACCGACGCCGGGCACGGCACGCTGGCCGCCGCGCCGCACACCTTCCTGGAACCGCCTGGGCTGCTCGGCGAGCCGTACGCCGACTGGTTGCGCCTCGCCTGCCAGGAGCACGGCATCGACGCCCTGATTCCGGGCAAGGAACGCGAACTGCTGGCCCGGCACGCCCCGGCCTTCGCGCAGGTCGGGACGGCGGTGCTGGCCCCGGCGTCCGAGGACACGCAGCGGCTCCTGGAGCGCAAGGACGAGTTCCTGCGCGGCTGGGACATGTCGGTGCTGCCGGTCCCGCGCTGGACGACCTTCGATTCGCTGGCGTCCTTCGACGCCGCCTGGAACGACCTGAGTGAAAGCGGCGTGCGCCTGTGCGTGAAACCCGCGCGCGGCATCTACGCCAGCGGCTTCCGGGTGCTGACGCCCCAACCGGACCTGGGGTCGTTCCTGAAGGGCGAGCTGTACCAGATGAGCCACGCGGCCGCCCGCGAGATGTTTGCCGCGCCGGGCCTGCCCACCATGCTGCTCATGCACACGCTGGAGGGAGCCGAGCGCAGCGTGGACTGCGTGGCGTGGCAGGGCCGCCTGATCCGCGCCGTGGTGCGCCGCAAGGGCCCGGACGGTCAGCGCATCGAGGACCGCCCGGACCTCGTACGCGCCGCCGCTCAGATCGCGCGGACGTACGGCCTGAGCGGCATCTTCAACTTCCAGACCAAGGACCAGTCCCGGCCGGGCGATCCGGCGCGCGTGGCGAACATGCTGGAAATCAACGCCCGCGCGTCCGGCGGCCTGCGCTACAGCATGGCGGCCGGCGTGAACTTCCCGCTGCTCCTGCTGCGCGCCTGGGAGGGCACGCTCGACTGGGACGCCCTGCCGCCCGTGCAGACGGGCCTGAACGTCGCCGAGGACAAAGTGGTGAGGGTCGTGCCGCCGGCAGGATCTGAGCCGGCAGTGTCTCAGGAGCTGGCGTGACCTCTCCCCCGTCTGCCACCGACACTCCATCCGCCGCGACTGATGGAGCGACCCGGACATCCGTGACGCTGCCCAGCGGGCGGCTGGACCTGCACCTGGAGCGCTCGGCCCTGCCACTGGGCGACCTGCTGGAATTCGCGGTGCGCCGCAACCCGAAACGCGGCTTTCTGTTCGTGAGCCGCGTGCTGGGCAAGCACATTCCCATCCGCCCCCAGGTGGCGGCGGACACGCACGCGGCGCTCGCGTCGGCCCTGCCGCCCCTGACAGCGCCGCACTTCATCGGGCTGGCGGAAACCGCGACTGCCCTGGGCGAGGGCGTGTTCCGTGCGTGGCAGGCCCGGCAGGGTGGAGGGCAGCAGGCCGCGCACGGGGGCGGCCGGGTGGGGGGCACCTTCCAGCACACCACCCGTTACCTGAGCGGACACCCGCTGCTGCTGCGTTTCGACGAACCGCACTCTCACGCGCCCGCGCACCTCGTGTACGACCCGGGCGCGAAGGCCCGCGCCGCGCGGGAACTCGTGCTGGTCGATGATGAACTCTCGACCGGCACGACCCTGGAGAACCTGGCGCGCGAGTGGCTGGCCCTGCACCCGCACGTGAGGCACGTGGTGCTGGTCAGCCTGACCGACTGGTGCGTGCGCCGCAGCGCCGTGCAGGCCGCGCTGGGCGTCCCGGTGGACTTCGTGAGCCTGTCGAGCGGCACCTTCGAATTCACGCCGGACCCCGCCTGGACTCCCGCCGCGCTGCCCGCCGTGACCGGCGACGGCGGTGACCGCAGCCACCTGCTGCCCGCGCGCAGCGTCCGTTACGGCCACCCGGACGCCCTGCACCTGCCGGGCGACCCGGCGGACCTGCTGGCCCTGACTGACCTGGCCGACCTGACCGGCCCCGCCGGGCCCGTGCTGGTCCTGGGCACAGGCGAGTATCAGTTCCCGGCGTTCGCACTGGCCCGCGCACTGGAAGAGGCTGGCCTGGATGTGCGCTGGAGCGCGACGACCCGCAGTCCGGTCCTGCCGGGTCTCGCCATCCGCCACGCGCTGACCTTCACGGACAACGTCGGCGACGGCATTCCCAACTACCTGTACAACGTCGCCCCGCAGGAGTACGCCCGCATTCTCGTTGCGTTCGAGGGCGACTGCCAGCCCGACCCGGCCCTGATGAGCGCCCTGGGACCGCAGGCCCGCGCCGTGAGGCTCACGTGACCCCCGCCTCCTGGCAGGGCGGCGGGATCGTCGCGTTCGCGGACCTGGACGACACGCTGTTCCAGACGCTGCGCAAATTGCCCGGCACCGACCCCGCCACGTTGACACCCATGACCGTGAACACCCTCGGGGCGCCGCACTCTCACGCGACGCCCGCGCAATCGGCGCTGCTGGAGTTGCTCAGCGCCGGGCACGTCACCCTGATCCCGGTCACGGGCCGCGACGCGCAGGCCATGCGGCGGGTGACGCTTTCGTTCCGGTCGTGGCAGGTCATGGATCACGGCCTGACCATCCTGACCCCGGACGGACGGCCGGACCCCGCCTGGGCCACGCAGGTCGCGGCGCACCTGCGTCCCCTTCAGGCCGCCCTACACGCCGGAACAGCGGCCATCGCCGCGCACGCGGCGCAGACGGGCGCCCGCCTGACCCGCCACGCCGCGCACGGCCTGCCCTTCATGACCGTCCTGAAACACCCGGACGCCGATCCGCTCGTTCTGGCCGACCTTCAGGACCGCTGGGAGGCCGCGCACGGCCCGGACTCGCCGCTGCGGGTCATCGCGAACGCGAACAACGTCAGTCTGCTGCCCCGTCACCTCGGGAAGGCGGCCGCCGTGCGTTACCTGCTGGGCGAGCACCTGCGCGGCGCGGCCCTCACGCTGGGACTGGGCGACTCGGTCAGCGACCTGGGCTTCATGAACGAGTGCGATTTCGCCGTCACGCCCCGGCGCGGCCAGCTGATGCGCACGCTGCGCAGCCTCACGCTGCCGCAACGCTGAGCCGCCCCTGTCCGTAGGACGGCCTCTGCTATGACCGCTTCAGCTGTGACCGATTCAGCCGGAACCCGTATCGGGCGCGCAGGCGCCTGCGGTGGACCGCAGACCCGTCCCTGACCGCCGCGGCGTACACTGGCCGCACGCGCCCTCCTGTCCCTGATTTTCCCGTTCCTGACCCCACCCAAGGATGCCTGCATGACGCTGTCTGTTCCACTGTTTCACTCCCTGCCGCCCGAGGACGTGCGCGTGCACCTGAACGCCGCGTCGCCCCGGCTGGTCAGCATCGACGAGAAAGAAGCCCTGATCCGCAGCGGCGTGTCTTACGGGGAACTCCTGACCCCCGAACAGGCGCCCAGCGACGCGCAGACCGCCGCGTACCACGGAGCGCTGCGCCGTAACGGTCCCCGCGTGGGCCAGTTGCTCGCCGCCCTGAGTGCCGAGACGCTGCGCGCCTACCCGCAGCCTGTGCTGGTCTCACTGGCCCGCGCCGGTACGCCCGTCGGGTGCGCCATGCGCCGCCTCGCGCGCCGCTGGGGCCGGGACCTGCCGCACCATACCCTCAGCATCATCCGGGGCGAGGGCATCGACCGGGCGGCGCTGGCCGAGGTGCAGGCCGCGCATCCGCACGCGCAACTGATCTTCGTGGACGGCTGGACCGGCAAGGGCAGCATCCATGACACCCTCAAGGGCAGCCTGCCCGCCGGGGTCCCCGCCCGCCTCGCCGTGCTGAGCGACCCGGCGGGTGTGGCCCTGCACGCCGCCACGCACGACGACCTGCTGCTCCCGCACGCCGCCCTGAACGCCACTGTGTGCGGCCTGCTGAGCCGCAGCTTCGTGACCGCACCCGGCCAGCGTCACGCCGCGCGCCGCGAGGACAGCCTCGCCCCGCACGACCTGAGCGCCCACTACCTGGACGCGCTTGACGACCTGAGCCGCCCGTACGGACCGGACACGCCGCTGGTCAGCGGTCCCCGGCCGGTCCAGCCGCAGGCCGCCGCGCTGGCGGCCGCTGCCCGCCTGGGCGTACTCGACCCGCACCGCGTGAAACCCGGCGTGGGCGAGGCCACCCGCGTGTTCCTGCGCCGCCGCCCCGCGCACCTGCTTGTGCGGGACGCCGCGCACCCCGACACGGGGCACCTGCGCGAACTGGCTGACGCGTCCGGCGTGCCCGTCACCACCCACCCCGACCTGCCGTACCTGGCGGTCGCCACCATCGCCGGCGGTGAGCCGTGACCCTGCCCGCCCCGTTCGACCCGTGGACGCTCGGCGCGAGCCTGTACACGCCAGCCACCCGCCCTGATCTGGTTGAACTCGGCAGTGGCCGCTGGCCGGACCTGACCAGCCTGATCTACTGCACCGAGGACGCCGTGCGCGAGGACGACCTGCCGCACGCCCTGGCGAACCTGCGCGCCGCGCTGCCGCAGCTGGGCGACCGCGGCCCGCTGCGCCTGATCCGCGTGCGCAACCCCGCCGTGCTGCGCGAGGTCCTGCGCATGGACCTGCGCGCCGTGACCGGCTTCGTGCTGCCCAAGGTTCACGCCGGGAACCTCGCCGGGTACCTGGACGAACTCGGCGCGCCGGAACACGCGCACCTGCACGTGTTCCCGACCCTGGAGACCCGCGAGGCCCTCAGTGAGGCCGACATGACCGCCCTGCGCGACCTGATGCTCACGCGCGGCATTCAGGGCCGCGTGGGCGGCCTGCGCATCGGTGGCAACGACCTGATGCACGCCCTCGGCGTGCGCCGCACCCCCGGCCGCACCGTGTTCGAGGGACCCCTGGAACGCGTGATCAGTATGCTGATCGGCGTGTTCAAACCCGCCGGATTCGCGCTGTCCAGCCCCGTGTACGAGGTCTTCAGCGACCCAGCCACCCTGGCCCGCGAACTGCAACAGGATCTCGAGTACGGACTGTGCGGCAAGACCATCATTCACCCCGCGCAGATCGGAGCAGTGCTTGGCGCGTACGCCGTTCACGCCCACGACCTTCAGGAAGCCCGCGCCATCCTGGCTCCCGACGCCCCGGCCGTGTTCAGCATGAACGGCCGCATGTGCGAACCCGCCACGCACACCCGCTGGGCCGCCGACATCCTGGCCCGCGCCGAGCGGTACGGCGTGCTGCCCGAACAGCAGAGCGAAGCCCTGCACTTCTGAACCGGACTCCGATTGAAGGGACTGCAAAGACCCTTCAATCCGAGCGAATCAATCGGAATCCGTCTCAGCGTCCAACATGGCAACCTGCGCCGCAGCGCTGGGCGCGGGGCGGCGGTACCCTGGGGTCATGACGTCTGCCCCGACTGGTTCAGTGTGCGTGCGCGCGTGGCACCCGCTGTGGTTCGCCCGGAGTGTTTCCCGTTGAGGTCGCCGCCGGAGGAGCTGCCACGGTGGTGGCCGGGCACGCCAGGGGAGACCGCGTGACCAGCGATTCCGACCAGATGCAGACGGACCGGCAGGCCGGGGAGTGGCACGGCCCAGAACTGGACGCCCTGGGCTGGACGGCCGCTCTGCACACCGCCGCGCAGGACGTCCTGAAGGCCGCCGCGCCGGACGTGCAGCCGGACCTGCTGCCAGCCCGTGTGGCGGGGGTCGGGCGCGGCTCGTTCCGCCTGTGGACGGCGCAGGGTGAGGAAGGCGCGTTGCTGGCGGGCGTCATGCGCCAGGATCCGGACTCGCAGCCGGTCATGGGTGACTGGGTGGTCGCGCAGCGGCTGCTGGACAGCCCGGACCTGCGGGTCACGGCGGTCCTGCCGCGCCATACGACCTTCGCGCGGGCCGTGCACGGCGGCCTGAGCCGTCAGGTCATCACCGCGAACGTGGATACCGTCCTGATCGTCACGGCCCCCGACGCGGACTTTGACCTGCCGCGTCTGGGCCGGTACGTGGCGGCCGTGCATGCCAGCGGCGCGCAGCCTGCGCTGCTGCTGAACAAGACCGACCTGACCCGCGACCCGCAGCCGTTCCTGGCGCAGTTGCGCTCCCTGGCGCCCGGCGTGTCCGTGTACGCCCTGAATGCCCGCACGGGCGAGGGCCTGGGGGACGTGCGGGGCGCGCTGCGTCCCGGCGTGACGGCGGCATTGATCGGCTCGTCCGGCGTGGGGAAGAGCACCCTGACGAACGCCCTGCTGGGCCGCGACGCCGCGCAGACCGGCGCGGTCATGCCGGATGGCCTGGGCCGCCACACCACCACCGCCCGCACCCTGTACCGCGTGCCCGGCGGCGGCCTGCTGGTCGATAACCCGGGCCTGCGGGACATCGCCGTGTGGGACCCGGAAGGGGTGGCCACGGAGCTCGACGTGATCGAGCAGATCGCCGCCGACTGCCGCTACCGCAAGTGCACCCACACGGGCGAGCCGGGCTGCGCCGTGCGCAGGGCCGTGCAGCGCGGCCAGATCAGCGCCGGGCAACTCGAGGCATACCACGCCCTGAAAGGCACAGCCGCCCCCACGCGCCGCAACAGCCGACCCCCCCGCCGCTGATACGGACTCCGGGTTGAATGGGCTGCAAAGACCATTCAATCCAAGCGGATGCGAGTGGGAGAGGAACGGGTTCCGGACGTGGAGCTGGCAATCTGGCGTAGTCCCGAATCCATCCGAGTCCGTTTCAGCCCTGGTGGTCGCGGCGAGGATTCAATCTCGGCGGGCGGCGAGTGTGCGCACGATCAGCAGCACCGCGAAGGCCACGCAGACCATCACGGCCGACAGCACCAGCGCGGGCCCCAGGTCGCTTTCCAGCGCGGCGTACACGGCCAGGGTCGCGGTACGCGTGCGGCCCTGGAGGGACCCGGCGAACAGGATGGTCGCGCCGAATTCACCGAGCGCCCGCGCCCAGGTCAGCACCAGCCCCTCAAGCAGGAAGGGGAAGGCCAGCGGCCACGTGATGAAGCGGAACACCTGCGCGCGGCTGGCCCCGTCGGTCTGCGCGGCCTGCTCGGCGTCTTGGTCCACGGCACTGAACCCGGCGCGCGCGGCCCGCAGGTAGAACGGAGAGGCCGTGAACAGTTGCGCCATGACGACCGCCGCCGGCGTGAACGCCAGGTTGACACCCGCGATTTCCAGTGGCGCGCCCAGCAGGCCGCTCCGCCCGAAGGTCAGCAGCAGACCCAGGCCCGCCACGACCGGGGGCAGTACGATCGGCAGGTCCAGCAGCGTTTCGAGCACAGTCTTTCCGCGAAAGTCGAAGCGGGCCAGCAGGAACGCCACGGGCGTGACCAGCAGCACGGTCAGCAGGGCGCTGAGCGAGGTGGTCCAGAGGCTCACGCGCAGCGTCTCGGTCACGGGGGGGCTCAGCAGGGTGGGCAGGAACGAGGCGTTCAGGCCGCGTGAGAGCAGCACCAGCGTGGGCAGCAGCAGGAACGCGGTCATCACGCCACCCAGCAGCAGCGGCAGCGGGGGTGGCCGGGGCCGCGAGGGACCGCGCGACCTAACGGGCAGGGCGGAACCCCCACTTGCGCAGGGTGCGCTGCCCGTCGGCGGACAGCAGGAACGCCACGAACGCCTGCGCCTGCGGGCCGCTGCGGGCCGAGGTCGTCACGCCGACCGGGTACGCGGCCAGCTGGTTGAACCGGCCTGGCAGGGCGACCGCCTGCACGCGTTCCTTCAGGCTGGGGGTCAGGTCGCTGCTGTACACCACGGCGGCGTCCGCCTCGCCCAGACTGACCTTCAGCGCGACCTGCCGCACGTTCACCTCCTCACTGACCACGTTCTTCAGGAACCGCGCTGCGTAGTCCCGCCCGTAGGTTCCGGCGCGGTCCACAGCCTCCAGCATCTGGCGGGTGTACGCCCCGACCGGCACGGCGGGCGAGGCGATCACGATCCGCAGGCCCGGCCGGGTCAGGTCCGCCAGGGACTTCACGGCGCTGCCGCGCGGCACGATCACGCTCAGGGTGTTCCGGGCGAACACCTGCCGGGCCGTGAGTAGATGTCCGACCAGCGGCGTGAACTGCGCGTCGCTGGCACTGGCGTACACGTCGGCCTGCGCGCCCTGTTCCAGCTGCATACGCAGCGTCTGAGACCCGGCGAACTGGAAGGTGGTGCGGTTCCCGGTGCGACGGTCAAATTCCCGGCCGATCTCGGTGAAGGCGTCGGTCAGCGAGGACGCGGCGAATACCGTCAGCTTCACGGCGTGCGCCCCGGAGCCCAGGACCAGCAGGGGTACGGTCAGGAACCGTGCCATGAGGCGGCGTTTCATGCGTGAGCCTTGCGGTTCGGGACGTGGGGACCGTGCAGAGGGTCGGGCGGGTCCGTCGGGGCCGCGCCGGGCTGACTGCGCTGCCAGACCTCGCCGGACCGCGCGGGGTCGTAGCCGCCGATAGCGCTCAGGTCGGCTCGGAAGGCCTCACTGCGGGCGGCGGCCAGCAGCGCCAGGATGCCCGGGTGCCCGGCGTGCTCGTCCGGGACAGCCAGATCAAAGCGTTCGTGTTGCAGTGGTATGAACTCCAGTCCGGCAGCCTGCGCAGCCGAGCGGGGACCGGGCGCGGCGTCCGCCTGCCCGGAGGCGACCAGCGCCGCCGCCTCCAGCGGACTGTGCGCCGTGGGCACGTCCGCCTGCCAGCCGTCCGGGTCGGGCAGGCCTGCGCGGCGTAGCCAGTCGTTCAGCAGCAGGCGGCTGCCTGACCCGCTCTCCCGGGTGAGCAGCCGCACGCCCGGGCGGGTCAGGTCGGCCGGGCCACGCAGCTTCAGGGGATTGCCGGGAGCAACCAGCAGGCCCTGTTCCCAGGTCCACAGCGTGAACAGCGTGGCCGCTCCCAGTTCCGCCTGCGTGAACGGCAGGTTCGAGGTGCCGCTTTGCGCGTCCCACAGGTGAATCCCGGCGGCGTGCGCCTCGCCCCGCGCCACGCTGCGGAGCGCCGTGAGGCTTGACCGGGCATGCAGGATCACGCGCGCCCCTCCGGGTTGGCGGGCCGCGTGCGTGACCAGCAGGTCCAGCGCCGGGTCGCAGCCCACCAGCAGGGCCGTCTGCCGGGCCAGCGCCAGCGTGTCCGGCACGCTCCGCAGCGGGCGCACGGCCACTTGCCCGGCGGGGCCACTCTGCTGAATGGTTCCGTCGGCGGGAACGTGGAAGCGGCCCTGGCCCGCGCCGCTGGCGCCGGAAGCACGCAGATCCACGGCCCGCAACCGGCCATCCAGTTCGTACAGCCCCACCCGTGTGCCGGTGGCCAGATCGCCCTCGTGCTGGGCTTCCAGCAGGTCGCGACCGGGTGTGGGGTCGAGCGTGAACAGGTCGTCAACGCGGCAGGTCAGGGCGCGGGCCAGGGTGAACGCCAGGAGCGTGCCGGGCAGCGAAGCGCCTCCCTCGATGCGGTGCAGCGCCTGCCGGGAGATGCCCACCTGACGCGCCACGTCGCTGGCGCGCAGGCCCAGCGCCTCGCGGCGCTCACGCACACGGCATTCCAGAGTCATCGTAGGAGTGGCCGTCATGGCGCAGGTTAACCCCCGCTTGACGCCCCGTCAACCAGCACTTGACAGTGGCGGCCCGCTTCAGGTCACGCGTGTACGAACACCCGGGTCTGTGGCGCAATGGCCGCCCGGCTTGATCCTGAACTGCACCAAGGCAGACGGAATCCGTACGAGAGTACGCGCAGGGAAGCGCGCACGGGAATGGTGCAAGCACCACCAAACCTGCGCACTTTGGCCTGTGACGGCACAAGTTCACCGGAAGAGGCGTACTCCGGTGACGGGCGCGGGCGTGACCTGCTGGATGTGCGGCGCTCTGCGGTGAGCAGACGTGCCACCCTGAGTGCATGAGTGACGGGCATACGCGTGCGAACCTGAACCAGATCCGGGTTCTGCTCGAAGAGCTGGCCGTGGCCCGGGATGAGACCTCGGCCACAGGCGCGGACCCTGAACCCGATGGGCGCGCCGTGAACGCCCTGCCGGAGACAGCAGAGGCGGACGTGAGGGAAGAACCCTGAACGTCCATGCGGCAAATGCCGGTCCGCGCCGCGCCACCCCCTGCTAGGCTGACCGCCAGTTCGCCAGCCCATCTGGAGGTTTTCATGACCGGTTCCGTCCCCCTGCAACGTCGTGCCCAGACCACTCCCACTACCCCGGACGCGCAGCCAGCCCCTGCGGCCCGGCCGGCCGCGTCGGGTTCGTCGTTACTGGCCCGACCGGCCGCGCTGGCACTCCGGGCGGTTCACACGGCCCCCACCCTGAAGCTCGGACTTCAGAGCTTGCCGGAGGTCCGGCGCGTGCAACTGGGGCTGAACGTGAACATGGACCTCCAGGCGGTCGTGGTGACGCTCGCCATAAAGGTTGGGTACGGCGCGCTAGACGCCCAGTACCGGGCACTGACAAAGCGGCCGCTGGTGCAGGACTTCCGGGCTGAGGTGACCGCGCTTGATGCGAGCCGGGAAGCGATGCGCCTGACTGGCGTGGATCACGCGGGCGTGATTGGCGCCATGCTGGACGTGCACACGGACTCCCGGTACATGGTGGGGCTGGAGGTGGTGGACCGCGGTGCGCGGACGGACAACGTCATGTCGAACGCCGGGATGGGGACCACCCGGCGGCTCGGGCAGAACCTCGTGGACCTTCCACGGCCTGTGGCGGATGCGCTGCAGGTAGCAAGGCGAGGCCTGCCATGGAACGTCCGGGAATATGAGGTGGAGCGGTTCTCGGTTATCTCGGACCCGAAGGTGATCGAGGAACTCCGGCAGGAACTCGCGGACGCCCGCGCCAAGGGACAGACTCAGCAACTGCTCACCACCTACCGCCAGCGGACTGGCCGGTCCCTGTACACGCAGCTGGGGGAACTTGTCCGGGACGCCGGGCAACGCAAGATCCTGCTGGACCTGCTGCCCCCACCGATCAGCGAGGCGCAACTGACGTACGACGCGTTCCTGGAGAACATCGCCATCGGCATGGGGTACGAGAACGTCACCGGGGACGCCCTCGAGGGAAAGGAAGCGTTCGAGGACGAGCGCCGGCACGGGCAGCCGGCGGCGCTGCTCGCGTACTTCGGGTACTCCGCCGGGAACGCCATTCACGGGAAGTGGGGTCTGGACTTCCGGGTGTTCACGCCCATCCCGGGCCGCGCGAAGTACAAGGACGTGATCGTCGCGTGGCGCGGCACGGAAGGCTTGACGATCGACCTGAAGAACAATAAGGCCGGGGGCATCGACACGAAAATAGGGGATTTTGCGCCCGGCAGCATCGGGTACTACCAGATTCAGCAGAACGAGGAAGTCATCAGCGCCCAACTCACCAAGGCCCGCGCGGCCGGGCCGATCCTGATGGTCGGGCACTCCCTGGGCGGCGGCCTGGCGCAACTCGCCGCGACCCGCTACCCGCAGTACACCCGGGCGGTCGTGACCTTCCAGGGGGCAAACATCGACGAGAAGGACGTCGCCCGACTCGAGGCGTACAACAAAAACAACCCTCAACTGGCGATCACGGCCCGCCACTACCGCGCGGACGGGGACGTGGTCCCCACCGCCGGTGACCGGGGCCTGCCCGGCCAGATCCACTACTTCGACCCGCAGTGGAAACGGCACGGCACGGACGCCCCCTTCGCGGGCGGCCTGGCGGAACTGGCGACCAGCGGGCACAACATCCCACTGCTGAACACTTACCTGCAGGGCCTGAAAACCAGCAACCCCGAACTGAACCTGCTGAAAACGGCGGGCATTCGGGACGAGAATCAGTTCGCGCCCGGGCAGGCCCGCAAGGACGCGCGCGTCGTGTACGGCGGGTCGTACAACAGCGCGCAGGACCCCCGCATGGTTCTCGAGGGCGGCCGCGACAACCTGCTGGGCCTGCAGCGGTACCTGACGTACGTGAGCCAGAAGTACCCGAACCTGAAAGACCTCAAGGTGATCGGCGGCTTCGCGGATATGGTCGTGACGGGCGGGTCGTACACGGACGTGATCATGGACGGCCTGCCCGAGAACACCCTGCTCGACCACCTGACCACCCTGGCGTTGAAGAGCGAATCGTACGCCGCCTTCGTGAAGGGCGCCCTGAAGCTGATGGGCCTGACGGACGGAACGTACGGGCCGGTCACGCTGAACGTCACGCAGAACGACCTCGACATGGCAAAAGACCTGAACCTGAAATTACCTGACAAGGTGCAGATTCCTACTACTGTGATCCGTGAGGTGGTCACTGTCAGGCAGATAGAGACGCGAGAATTCGGGAGACTGCGTGAACTCTGGACGGCACTCCGGTGATCCGGGTCCTTCCACTGTTCCTGCTCCTCATGGGGTGTCAGATGAAACAATCGGTGGAGAAGGGGCCGTTCGTCAGCAGTGATCTCACCCGGCTCGTTCAGGGGATTGACCTTGACACGGTGAACAGATGCGCCGACGCGTACGAGAAACGAAGTGAACTGGGTGGGTGCTTTGTCTCCACGGAGAAGCAGGATGAGGTTGCCAGAGCGGTCTCACAGGCCCTATTGAACTCTGGATTTAAACCCGATCATGACCTGCGCAAGGACTTTGGAACGTGGTCTCAATCGTTGTCGCGAGGTGATCAGTCCGCCGTCATCGTGGTCGACACGCTGGAAGATGCAGACACGGAGGGCGACCGGGCGTTGCGTGACCAGGGTTTTAAGTCCTTCCTGGAAATCGCGGTGGTGAAGAACGACGTCTCCGGGCAGGCGGGCGCATCTGTGAGCGGATTGGTCAGGTGACGCACTGGCCCCTGCTCCTGCTGACAATTCTTCTCTCCTCCTGTCAGGAGCGTTCCATGAACCGAACCTAGCCGAGCCTTGACGCGTCCATTGCGCGCATGAGCAACGTCTCACCTGACACCCGTTGCGCTGAGGCATACCAGAAGATGAATCTGCTGGGCGGGTGCTATCCGGCCACGAGTGACCCGGACGTGACGGCCGGGGTCGTGGTGTCCGTGCTGGAAGAGGACGGGTGGAAACGCAGGGGGATGCTCCGCAAGGACTTCGGCGTCTGGAACGCCACCCTGGTTCGTGAAGGAGAAGGGCTGGCCTTCTCGGTGGGCATACTGACAACCCAGTCGGAAGGCCTTGATCAGAAATTCTTCCGTGAGGACTACAAGTCTCTGGTGAACCTGACTCTGAACCGTTTACATATGCAGGCGGAAGCGGCGGACGGTACGTCGCCATGACGCGAGGGTTGCCTCTCATTGCGTTCATGCACTCGGTGGGCAGGTGAAAGCCGGATGCGTGTGGTTACTGGCTGTGAGTCTGCTCGCTGCCTGCCAGGAGAAACGCGTGAATTACGAAGATGTTCCATTTGAGTCGTCACTATCCACCGTCAGTCAGCTATCGTCCCAGAACCGGTGTGTCGGGGCCTACACTCAGCTTGGTCTTGAAGGGGGCTGTTACCCCTCAAGGGAACCTGTGGATGAGACCGCGTGGCAGGTTGTGACGGCGCTGGAAGAGGATGGGTGGGTACGCAAGAATCTGCTCCGAAAAGATTTCGGTACCTGGACGGTCGTTATGAGCCGCGGGAATGTATCACTCGCGTGCGGAGTGGAAGAGCTGTCCTCGGCTTCCACGGGACTGCACCAGGAACTCTTCCGTGAGGGGTACAGGTCTCTGGTGCATCTGACCCTGGACTATGACGTCACGCAAACCGGGGCGGACTGATCTGTCAAGGGTTTGGTGGACCCTCAGCGACTCGCAACCGAGTCAACCCCGGGTCAGGCGGGCGGTGTGGTCCTCAACCGTTCGCTCGTGGTCCGAGCGGGTATGGCCTCTTCGAAGCGCGTGATCTCAGCGGGACGCGCGCAGGTGCATGGGCCTGCACTGTTGGTGGCGCTGTTGGAAGTAATGAAGTACGCCCCGGGCTGGTTGGCCTGGGGCGTCTTGGTGGTGGAGATGGGCGGAGTCGAACCGCCGTCCGAAAACCCATTGCGTTGGTCTCTACGAGCGTAGTCCGTGGTTTGGATCTCGGATCTCAGACGCGCATGGACACGCTTCTTTTGACCCCAGCTCCTTCATTTCGCCTGTGCTCAGGAGCGTCGGCTCAGGCTAGCTATCTTTTAGAAGTTCGCAGGACGCCAATAGCCGGGCTTCCTGGTCACTGCTTCACTTATGCAGCGAAGGCGAAGGTGTTGCTGTTGTTGTTGCCAGTTAAAGGCTTTAGTCGATGATTAACGAGGCCCACGACCATCCTCGGCTCGCAACGTCCCGCTCAGCGATCCCCGTCGAAACCGGGTCATCCCCAAATGGGAAATTCAGACTAACACACTTTTGTTCCCGTTGCCAGAGGGGGCTGCCCTGACTGGCCGGTGGCGTCACTGGCCGGGCCGTTCAGCTCAGGCCACTCAACTCAGGGCATTCAGGATGGCGCTGAGGTCGCGGTGGAGTTCCCCGGTGCGCTCATAATGCCGGTACGGGCCGGGAAAGGTCGCCTGCAACCATGCGGGACTGCGGGCGGCCAGCGGGGCCAGCAGGTGTGGGACGCCCAGCTCCGTGAACAGTCGGGCCAGCGCGGCCGCGTAGGCGTCCGGGGTGCGCGGGCCGGGCGGGGTCGTGAACACCTTTTTCGGGGGGGTGCCCGCACGGGTGGCGCGGCGGTACACGTCCAGCGCATGCCGCGCGACGCGTAGCTGTTCGCGGTCCAGGGTGCCCGGCGGCTGGTGTACGGCGCGGCTCACGGCGCGGCGGTGCTGGGGCGGCACGAGACTGGACAGGCCCCGGCCCCATCCGTCCTGCAGTTCGGCGCGCTCGGCACTCAGCGGATCAGTGTTCGGCAGATCGGCGTTCGGCAGGTCGCTACGCGGTATGACCTGCGCGGGCGGCTGGGCCTGCACGTTCGGCTGTTTCGGGGATTGCTTGCGCGAGGGCGCTGGTGCCTGGGTCGGCTGCGCCGGGGCCTGCTGGCTGGCTTTCCCCTGCACTGCTTTCGTCTGCACCGCTTTCCCCTGCACCGCTTTCGCCTGCACTGCTTTCGTCTGCGCAGCTTTGCGTGACACCGCTTTCGATGGTGCGGTGGGCGCCGGGGTCGGCCGGGCGGGGGCGGCGGCCTTCCTGCCGGGCCGGGTGGCGGGCGGCGTGGGAACCGGGGCGTCGCGGCGGGTGCCGTTCAGGGCGCGCCCGATCAGTTCAGATTCCTGAATGTGTTTGCCGTCGCGGTAGCGTTGCCACAGGCCGTCAAGGACGATCAGGCTGGTCGCCTGCCGCCGCTGGTGCAGGAGTTCACGGGCGCGCTCTACGCGTTTTTCACGCCCCAATAGCAGCGCCACGTACGTCAGGAACTGCCGGGGGGTGCGCGGCATGCCGGGTTCCGCCTGACCCGGCAGGGCCAGGAGCGTCTGCCGCAGCGCGGCGTAATCGTCGGCCCGCAGCGCCCCCGTGTTCACGCCGGCCTCCACCCGGCGCCACTGGGCCGGACTGAACACGGCCTTCAGGCCCCACAACCAGGCCCGCGCGCCCTGCACGTGCGGGTCGCCGCTCACGTCCAGCAGTTCCAGGCCGCTTTCGGATTCGATCACGCGTTCCACGCGCGCGGCGCGCACCGCCGGTCTGAGCCGTTCCGGCGGGCCGAGGTCGCGCAGCCGATCCAGAACCGCCTCGCTGCGCGCCAGGGTCTGCAACAGCGTCAGGTCCTCCAGGCGGAAGGGGCGGCGGCCCCGGATGGTTTCCAGCAGGAAGTCGCGGGTGTCGTCCGGCAGGTCCAGGTGCTCCTGCACGGCTGCCCAGTGCCCCACGAGGTTGGTCAGGCGGCTGGCCCGCAGGTACTCTTCCCACTCGGTGTGATCCATGCGGTTCCCGGCGCCCGCACGGGCCCGCAGCGTGCGGCGCGGCCGGGCGTCCGGCGCG
>NZ_JAGLBB010000033.1 GCF_018260555.1 Deinococcus sp.
GTCCTCGTTGGAAGCACTCAAGAACGGCTGGCACGTCAGTTTTCACTTCATCTCATAAAATCTGTCAGGCGGTCAGGTCCTCCGTCTCTGCACCGCTCCCATGCACGCACCATTCAGGTGCCCGCGTTCCGCCGGGTTCACCGCCGAGCACCGTGACTTCGCGCCCTGCTGGCAGCAGGTAGGCGCGCAGCGTGCCCCCGCGCAGGTCCGCGATCAGGTACGGCACGTCGTAGGTCGCCAGTCGGGTGTCGGTCGGACTGGGCCGGTCCGGGCCGCGCGGGTGGCTGTGGTACAGGCCCACCAGGTCCAGGCCCTCGGCGCGCATGGATTTCAGGGCGCGCAGCAGGTGCAGCGGATCGGCCAGGTACTCGCGCTGCGGGTCCCGGGCGGTGTTTGGTAGCGGGTACAGGGTGCGCACCTGCCAGGTGGGCAGCCTGTCCGCCCGCGCGGGCGTGGTCAGGCCGCCCAGCGCGCCCACGCACTCGCGCGGGGCGTCCCGGCGGACGTGGGCCCACAGTTCGGCCCGCAGTGAATCGGGGAGCAGCAGCACCGGGCTATTATGAACCGCGGCGTGCCCTGCAGGCCAGGACCTGCCCTGACGGGTGAAATGCCGTGCTGGCCGCAGCCTTCCGGGTGCGGTGCGGGGGGCGATGGGGTACACTGCGCCCCATGGCGAAGGCTCGTTCAAGGGGTGCTCCTCCGGTAGGAAGATTTGACGGAGAGGCGCTGGGCCTGGTGCTGTTCGCGCTGGGTATTTTTCTGGGTGTCACGGTGCTGCTTCCACAGACCGACGTGAACGGCGCGGGGTTCATGGCGCAGGCGCGCACGCTGCTGATCACCTGGCTGGGCTGGGCGGCGTGGCTGCTGCCGGTCGTACCGGTCGCGTACGGGGTGCTGGTGTTCCTGGGGCGCGACCTGACGAACCTGTCGCGCCGCGTGCTGGGCGGCGTGATCGTGGTGCTGTCCATGCTGGCGCTGCATGAGGTGGTGCAGCCGGGCGCGGCGGGCCGACTGGCCGAGCAGGCCATGCGGCCGCTGCTGAGCACTGTCAGTTACCTCGCGGCGCTGCTTCCGCTGGTCACGTTGACGCTGGGGACCGAGGTGATGCTGCGCCTGCGGCCTCTGACGCTGCTCAAGGGCTTCTTCCTGATGGTCAGCGTGGTGCTCGGTGGCGGGGCCGCGCAGGTGCAGGGGGCCATCGAGTCCCGGCAGGAGGGCCGCGAGGCCGCCCGCGTGCGCGGCGCGGCCCGCCAGGGCGTGGCGGCCACGGCCCGCGACGTGGACGCCCTGCGCCGCCTGTACCCGCAGGCCGAGGCCCCCCGCACCCTTCAGGCCGAACTGCGCGAGGCGCAGCGGGAGATCCGCACGCTGGACGAGGCGGGCCTGAAGAACCTGGACCGCGAACTGGGCGCGTGGCGCGAAAGCGTGCGCACCTTCATCGGGGACGCCGCGCGCGACCTGCTTGAACAGGTCATCACGGAAGCCCCGGACGCCGGAGCGAACGTCGAGGCGACCGCGAACGAACTGCGCGCCGGACGGCACGAGCTGAGCGTCGAGTTGCCCAGCACCCTCGCGAGCGGCGCGCTGGAACGCCTGCGCCGCGCCATGGTCATGGAAATCCAGCGGCTCGCGCAGCGGGCCGGGCGTCTGGAACGTGACCGCAAGGCCGCCGAGAAGGCCCTGGGCAAACCGGACGCCGCCACCCTGACCCGTGAACTGTCCGCCCATCAGGAACGCACGCAGGAGTGGCAAGAACTGGTCGCGGACTTCACGGCGTGGCGGGGCCGCCTGCACGCGTACGCCGGCTGGCCGGACCTGACGGCCGCGTTCGACCGCGCGCCGACCGAGGTGGCCGCGCAGCTGGCCGAAGCCCTGTCTGCCGACCCGGACGGCACGCTGGCCGACCTGGCCGAGTGGCGCGCGCATCTGGCCCGCGTTCAGGAAGAAGCCCGCCGCCGCGCCGAGGCCATGAGCGCCCCCAGCGTGGGCGCGCTCCCCACCCTTGATTTCGATTTCAGCGCCGCGCCCGCTCCGCAGCCGGATACGGTCCCTGCTCAGACGACCCCGACCACCGCGACGCCGCCGGGCCTGTGGACCCGTCCGGGCGAGACGCTCCCCGCGTCCACGCCGTCAGGCGTTCCCCTGACTGCCGCCCAGACTGCGGCGCACAGCGTGGCTCCAATCACAGCGTCGGTGGCCGCTGCGGCGTCTGCGGGGGCCGGACTGCCCCCGGCCGCGACCCGCACCCCGGTCACGCTGCCGCCCGCAGAGCCCCTGGACCCGGCGCTGGACGACCTGGCCTTTGCCCCGGACACGCACGCGCAGACGGCGGGCGACCGTCAGGATTCAAGTGACACTCTGGGTCAAGACGACCCGGCCTACGGGCGGTCCACCCCAGACGCGGCCACAGGGTCTGGGGTCACAGGGTCTGCCGCTCACGGGCCGGGCACTGGTCAGGCGGCGGGCGGGTCGCTCGATCCCTTCAGCGACTGGGACGACGACGACCTGCCGTTCGGCCCGGCCAGCCACGAGCCTGTGCAGGGCGTAGGGGCGCCTACCGTTCCGGCGGCCCGCGCGTCCGCGCCGTGGGAGGCGGGCCCGCCGCTCTCCCCTGCCCGGCCCGCACCACCACCCGCTCTGGTCACGGCGCCGGTGGTGGCGGCCCTGCCGCACGAGAAACTCGCGGCGCTGGCGGCGCTGGAGCGTCCGGCGGTGCAGGGGGCGTTACCGCTGGCGCTGCCCACGTACGCCCTGCTGGACCCCATTCCGGCGGCGGCCCTGAACACCGAGGCGCTGGACATCTCGGCGCGGCAGCGGGCCAGTCTGATCGACGAGACGCTGCGGCACTTCAACCTGCAGGCGCGGGTGGTGGATTACGCGCGCGGCCCGACCGTCACGCGGTACGAGATCGAACCCGCCCCCGGCGAGAAGATCAGCCGCATTGCAGGCCTCAGCAACGATCTGGCGCGGGCGCTCGCGGTGGGCGGGGTCCGCGTGGAGGCCCCGGTGCCCGGCAAGAGCGTCATCGGTCTGGAAGTCCCGAACGCCGAACGTGAACCCGTCACGTTCCATCAGGCGGCGGACGCCCCCAGTTTCCGGGCCACGCGCGCAAAACTGCCGATCATTCTGGGCAAGAGCATCGACGGGGAACTGATGGTCGGGGACCTCGCCAAGATGCCGCACCTGCTGGTGGCGGGTAGTACGGGCAGCGGGAAATCGGTGTGCGTGAACACCCTGATCACCAGTCTGCTGTTCCGGTACCTGCCGACCGAACTGCGCTTCCTGATGATCGACCCGAAGATGGTGGAGCTCACGCCGTACGACGGGATTCCGCACCTGGTCCGCAGTGTGGTGACCAACCCGGTGGACGCGGCGGGCGTGCTCCTGGGCGCGGTGGCGCACATGGAGCGGCGCTACAAGATGATGTCTCAGGTAGGAGCCAAGAACCTTGAGCAGTTCAACGCGAAGATGCGTCAGATCGGCGAGACGGAACTGCCGCACCTGGTGATCATCATCGACGAACTGGCGGACCTGATGATCACCAGTCCCAAAGAGGTCGAGAGCGCGATCATGCGACTGGCGCAGATGGCCCGCGCGACCGGCATGCACCTGATCCTGGCGACGCAGCGGCCCAGCGTGGACATCCTGACCAGCCTGATCAAGGTGAACGTCCCGGCCCGCATCGCGTTCGCGGTGAGCAGCAGCCACGATTCGCGCACGATCCTGGACGCCATGGGGGCCGAGCGCCTGACCGGCATGGGGGACATGCTGTTCTACCAGCCGGGGCTGATCAAGCCGCTGCGGTTGCAGGGGCCGTACATCAGCGAGGTCGAGTCGGTCCGCATTGCCGACGCGCTGCGCCGTCAGGTGTTCGAGGATGAATTCGTGGAGGCATACGGCTCGGATTTCGAGGGGGGCGTGGAGGCCAGTGGGCCGGGCGCGGACCGCTCGAACATGGATTTCAGCGACCCGCTGCTGCGGCAGGCGGCGCAGATCTGTATCGAGGAGGGTCAGGGGAGCGTGTCGAGGTTGCAGCGCCGCCTGTCGGTCGGGCACGCCCGCGCCGGGAAGCTGATGGACATGCTCGAGGCGATGGGAATCGTCAGCAAGCACCAGGGCAGCAAGCCGCGAGACATCCTGATCAGCGAGGCGGAGCTGGCCGAGCACTTCGGCCGCTGACGGCGACGACAAGGAGGCGCAGGCGGCGCTTTTCCGACTGTGGCGGAGTGGGGCGGCAGTCCGTATCAAAGGGCTGCGGCGCGGAGCGACCTGGCGACACACAGGTCCCGGGCGTGGACTGGCAAGCTGGCACCGTTCCGAGGGGTCATCGAAACAGACTGCAGTCCGCATCGGGCGGTGCCGTACAGGAGCCGTCCAGCCATCAAGCCATCTGACTCATCAAATGAGTTTAAGGTGAGAATCGGCCGAATAGTGCGACCTGTTCCGTTTAACAGATTTGTTGGAAAGCTTCCAGAAGTTGCATTTTTAGCTCGCTTGGTGAAGATTAAGTGCCGGACTACAGCACAACCCAATTTCTCCAGAGGTGATTTCATGAAGAAGCAAACCAGCTTTATCACGCTTAGCCTGATGCTTGCCACGCCTGCCCTCGCCGGCGGCGCAGGTGCGCCCGCAGCCCGCCCCGCTCCCGCCGCCTGCATGAGCATCTCGCAGATCGTCGCAAAGGACCCCAACTTCAGCACCCTGGCAACCGCGCTGGAAGCCGCCGGACTGACCGACACCCTCAAGAGCGGCAGCTACACGGTGTTCGCGCCCACCAACGCCGCCTTCGCCAAGCTGCCCAGCGATACCCTCGCTGCGGCCCTGAACGATCCCGAGCTGCTGCGCAGCGTCCTGCTGTACCACGTGGTTCCCGGGAAGGTCACGGCCAAGCAGGTCATGGGCATGAGCTCCGGCAAGACCGTCCAGGGCAGCTCCGTCCTGGTGTCCGTGAAGGGCGGCAAGGTCATGATCGACAACGCCACCGTCACCAAGGCCGACGTGATCGCCTGTAACGGCGTCGTGCACGTGATCGACACCGTTCTGATCCCTGCCATGCAGGGTGCCGCCCAGCCTGCCACGGCTGCACCGGTCGTGGCCGCGCCCGCGCCAGCCAGCGCAAACCTGATCAGCATCCCCGCCCTGCCCGTGAGGGGCGGCGTGAGCACGGCGACGGGCTTGACCACCAGCACGACCACGACCACTACGACCACCAATGCCACGACCAGCACCACTACCACCAGTAATGCAGCGACGACGACCGCGACCGACACGGTCGCCACGGGCGACACCATGGTGGCCGGCACCACCCTGTACGACATGATCGTGGCGGACGCCCGCTTCAGCACCCTGCGCGACCTGATCAGCGACGCTGAACTGAACGAAGTGCTGATGACCACGGACTACACCGTGTTCGCGCCCACGAACGAAGCGTTCGAAAAGGTGAACCCCGAGCAGCTGGCGCTGATCGCCAGTAACCCCGAGGTGCTCAAGCAGGTGCTGCTGTACCACGTCGTCGCCGGCAAACTGACCGGGAAAGACCTTGCGTCCGCCACCCAGCTGCGTAGCGCCGAGGGCGAGAGCCTCAACCTGAAGCTGAACGGTACCAGCCAGACGGTGAACACGGCGATGATCGACGGGGCCGCGATTGAGGCCAGCAACGGCAACATCTACGCCATCAATGAACTGCTGCTGCCCCCCCAACTGGTTATTCCCAAGCTCCCGGCCGAGGAGGCCGCGGCCACGACGGACGCCGCCGCGACCGCCACCACGCCTGTGACCGTCTCCACGCCCGCCACCGGCACCACGACCGCCACAGTCACCACCACGACGACGGCAGCCGCCCCTGCCGTGACCGGCAACGCCCTCGTGGCCGTCCTGAGCCAGCCGCAGTTCAGCACCCTGCTGGGCCTCGTGCAGAAGGCGGATCTGGTCGGCGCGCTGACCTCCACTGACGTGACCGTCTTTGCGCCCACCAACGACGCCTTCGCCAAAGTTCCGGCCGCGACCCTGAACGCCCTGGTCGGTAATCCCAACGCCCTGAAACAGGTGCTGCTGTTCCACGTCGTCCCCGGCCGCGTGGTCGATGACGGCCTGAAAGTCAGCCAGCTGCGCTCCCTGGAAGGCAGCTCCATCGACCTGAAGACGGAGGGCACGACCAGGATGGCTGGCGTTCTGACGAGCAGCACCCTGGCGGGCGGCACGTACGGCAACCGCATCGACGCCGGGAACAGCGTCATCTACCCCATCGACTCCGTATTGCTCCCCCCTACGCTGAAGTAAGCGGCAGGGCGCACGTTTGAAGAGGGCCGTTTCACCGCAGGGTGAGCGGCCCTCTTCCCGTGCCCTGCCCTTCCCGCGTTGGCCCTACCCGGCCAGGGCAGGGCACGGGTCAACCGGTGCTGGGGGCGGCCAGGGTGCTCAGGAAGGCGTCCCAGGTGGCCTGCGTGCGCGGCAGGGCGTCCTGTTCCGTCCAGGCCCAGTACGGGGTGTACAGGCTGCGGGCCGTGATGACTTCCTGCCGGAAGATCTCGGCGCTCAGGCCCGTGCCCAGCAGGCCGCTGCTGGCAAAGCGGCCCAGCACCCCGCTGCGGTCGTACGGTACGGCGCGCGGCGTGATCTGCCAGCCGTGTGCCGTGGGTTCAAGCAGGAGGTACTGCGCGCGCGGGTCACCCGTGGCTGGTGATCCGACCGACCCCGTATTCACCACCCAGGTACCGCCGATCACGGCGTTCACGGGCCGGTGAATGTGAGAGGCGATCAGCAGACCGAACTCGCCGCCGTCCGGGGCTCGGCGCAGCGCCTGCACGCGCTCTACGGGCGTGTGGTCACTGAGACTCTCGCGGTAGTGATCGGCGGTGCCGTGCGCTACCTGCGCCAGCGGCAAGCCCGGCTCCCGCAGCGTCAGGGTCATCGGCCAGTCGGCCGGGACGTGCAGCAGTCCCGCCGCGTCCAGCTGATCGGCACTCCAGGCGGTGGCCCCCCAGAAGGGGTCCGTGAACCAGTCGGGCGGCAGCACGTCGCTGCGCGCCTGCCACAGCCTCAGCAGGTCGTCGTGATTCCCCAGCGTGAACGTCACGTCATCGCGGTCCAGCAGCGTCTGGAGGACCTGCACGGAATCCGGCCCCCGGTTCACCACGTCGCCGTTCACGATCAGCCGCCGCGCCCCCTGTGCCTGCGCGTCCCGCAGGACGGCCGCCAGCGCGTCGGCGTTCCCGTGAATGTCTGCCAGAATCGCCACCCTCATCAGAGCGGCATTCTAGAACGCCCGGTACAGGCGGCGCGGCGACCAGATCGGGATTCCCTCAGACGGACTGCGTTTGTCTCACTGATACGGATGCCCCTCCATTCGGCCCAATCCGTCTATTGTTTCCACTCGCATCCGCGCGGATTGCTGCGGGAATGTACCGAAACAATCGGAATCCGTATCAGACGTGCCGGACGCACAGCTGGTCTCTGCTACCCCCTCACACACACGCGACGGGCCACTCACCGGCCGCGAGCGTTCCGGGACACAGGACGCCGCTCAAGATCAAGTGACTCCCGGCTCATGCAACATGAGAGAACATCTGTAACAATGGGAAAGTTGCGCTACCACGCGCACCCTGCCCCGACGGGTGAGCCCGGTTCCCCAGGGTCTACGCGGCCAGGGCGCCGGGCGGCCCTCCCGGACGTTCGGACCCGCTTGGATCCCTTCCTGATGGTTCGGTCCCGCCCGCTCAGGGCACCCTTATCGGCGCAGGTTCAGATTAGTTCAGCATCGGCCGGGGCCCACACGGGTGCACGCCGTTCACCGCACTTACCCCACCCCCACCCCTGAGCGCCGGGCACCGCCCGTGTCCGCCGCCCGCACCCACCGGAGGCACGCATGTTCAATCCCCCCACCCTCGAAGACCTGCAAGAAACCCGCCGCGCCAACGAGAAACTCGTCCTGAAGGCACTGGAGAGCAAGCCGGAATGGGTCGAGACTGAACTTGCCAAGACCACCGGCCTGGCCCTGTCGCACCTGCGCGCCGCGCTGGCCAGCCTGCTCGACCAGGGCCGCGTGCGCCGCCTGCCCGGCACCGGCACCCGCGCCGTGTACGGTCTGGCCGACCCGGGCCTGGCCGACGTGCCCGCCACGCCCCTGACCGGAGACGCCAAACGCGTGCGTGATTACCTGGAGGGCCGCGCCGACAGCGCCCTGTACATGAGCGATCAGCTGCGCATGACCCGCGAGGACGTCATGACCGCCCTGAGCCTCCTGAACGCGCACGGCATGATCACCTGCACCTTCGTGGGGAGCCTCGTGATTTTCCGCCTGAAAGAAACCCAGGCGCTCGGCAGCGAGCAGGCCGCCGCGCCCGCCGCCGCCGGCAAGAAAAAACAGGTCGCCTGACCCCGACCCGTCCGGGGCCGGTCCTCCCACTCGCGGGGGGCCGGTCCCGGACGTTTATTTATTGGCGAGCCCGTGGTCGGCTTCGCTGTGCGGCCTGACGGTCGCTTCACGGAGCGTTTGGTATCCTCGGGGGTATGAAGCTTGTGCTCGCTGTGATTCAGGACGCTGACGCGACCCCGCTGGTGCGGGTGCTGTCCGAGAACGCCTTCGAAGTCACGAAACTGGCCAGCACCGGCGGCTTCCTGCGCGAAGGTAACACCACCCTCATGATCGGCGTGGACGACGAACGCCTGGAGGAACTCAAACGGCATGTGCAGCGCACCTGCCGCGCCCGCACCCGCCTCGTGGCGCCCAGCGTCCCCATGGGCGAACAGAACGAGGGTCTGGTGGGCGACCCGGTCGAGGTGCCAGTCGGCGGGGCCGTGATGTTTGTCATGGGCGTGCAGGAATTCATCAAAGTCTGATCTGGGGTTGATGGTTGAAAGGAGATGGATGATGGTCGGTTCTCGCGTCCATCATCCATCTACCTTTAACTTCTGACTTTCAACCGTTCACCCTTACACGCGGGTGAGATCCCTGGGCAGCGGCAGGAACTCGATTTCCGGGTGCTGCTCGGCGGTGTATTCCAGGTCGTACTTGCTGCGGAACAGCATGACGGGGCGGCCCTGGTCGTCTTCGACGTGGCGGGCGAAGCGGGCAACGCCGTCGGAATCGCCTGCCAGCCAGCGGACCAGGCCGTAACTGGTGACATGTACCTCCACGTCCACGCTGTACTCCTCGAGCAGGCGGGCCTGGAAAACCTCGAATTGCAGTGGGCCGACCGCGCCCAGGTAGGGGTCGCGGGCGCCGTCGGTGGGGTAGAAGACCTGCACGACGCCTTCCTCGGCAAGCTGCGTGAGGCCCTTCATGAACGCCTTGCGTTTACTGACGTCCTTGAGGCTGATGGTGGCGAACGTTTCGGGTGTAAAGCGCGGGAAGCTGGGCAGCGCCACCTTGGCGTCGAGGCTGATCACGTCGCCGATCTGGAACACGCCGGGGTTCACGAGGCCCACGATGTCGCCGGGGTACGCTTCCTCGACCTTCTCGCGGTCCTGCGCGAACAGCGTGTGCGCCTGCGAGAGCCGCAGCTTGCGGCCCGTGCGGGTGTGCGTGACGTCCATGCCACGCTCGAAGTGGCCGCTCATGACGCGCATGTACGCGGTGCGGTCACGGTGCTGCTTACTCATGTTCGCCTGCAATTTGAAGATAAACCCCGCGAAGGCCGCCCCCGGGTCGCGGTTGCCGAGGTTCGTTTCGACCGGGCCGGGGGGCGGCGCGAGTTCCACGAAGTTACTCAGGAAATGCTCGACGCCGAAGTTGTTCATGGCCGACCCGAAGAACACCGGGGTCAGTTCGCCGCTCAGGAATTGCGCTTCCTCGAATTCCGGCATGGCGCCCTGGATCAGTTCGATGTCCTCGCGGAGTTTCGCGGCGAGGTCCGCGCCGACCAGTGCGTCCAGTTTCGGATCGTTCAGGCCGCTCGTCTGCATGGGCGCGCGGTGCTTGCCGCCCGACGTGCGCTCGAAGGCCAGCACCTGATCGGTCTGGAGGTCGTACACGCCCTTGAAGTCCGGGCCGTCCCCGATGGGCCACGTGAGCGGGACGGCCGTGATCTTCAGGATGCCTTCCAGCTGCTCCAGCAGTTCGAAGGGGTCCTGGGCGGGACGGTCCATCTTGTTCACGAACGTCAGGATGGGAATGCCCCGGTTGCGGCACACCGCGAACAGCTTCTCGGTCTGGGCCTGCACACCACGCGCGGCGTCGAGGACCATCAGGGCGCTGTCGGCGGCGGTCAGGGTGCGGTAGGTGTCCTCACTGAAATCCTGGTGTCCGGGCGTGTCGAGCAGGTTCACGTGCCGCCCCTGGTACTCGAAGGTCAGCGCCGACGAACTGATGGAGATGCCGCGCTGCTGCTCGATGCTCATCCAGTCGCTCTTGGTGTGACTGCGGCCCTCCTTGGCGGTCACGCTCCCGGCCTCCTGAATGGCGCCTCCGTAGAGCAGGAGTTTTTCGGTGATGGTGGTCTTCCCGGCGTCCGGGTGGCTGATGATGGCGAAGGTGCGGCGTCGGGCGATCTCGCTGCTCAGGGCGGCGCTGCTCTGGGTGGCGGGGTTGATATCGGGGGTGGTCATGCGAACTCCTGCGGGCCTGAAAAAGCGCGGCCCGAAGCGGAAAAATGGCGGCACGGTCACTGCGGAGAATGGAGGTCTGGACACACGGTGCTGCAACCGTGGGGCGCCGGGA
Organism: Deinococcus sp.; assembly: GCF_018260555.1. Taxonomy (GTDB): domain Bacteria; phylum Deinococcota; class Deinococci; order Deinococcales; family Deinococcaceae; genus Deinococcus. Next base: position 10,658 of record NZ_JAGLBB010000033.1, read on the forward strand.
CGTGGAACCCTGTGAGAGGGACACCTCTCGACCCTCACGAGCGCATCCGTGCGGATTGGAGCCGCTGTGCAGCCTGGAACATCTGTGCGGATTCCAGTCTCAGGGCACCTGGCGCTTCCATTCTCCCAACTGCTCCGGGAACCTCACTCACGGCGCCGGATCGGCTGCCCTGCTGGCGCGGCCGACCCGGCACTTCTGACTAGGGTGGCGTGAGGAGAACGGTCATTCCCTTATGATACCGCCCCGCGCGCGCCGCGTCACCCGCCTGTCACGGGCGTACAAGGTGCCCGGTACAGTGACGGCTTGGTGCAGGCGCTCCCGGGTACGCCGCACGGCGAAATGGACGGATGCGGGAGACGGACTGCGCACCACACCGCCCAGGGGCGACTGTTGTCCCTGCTCGCATCCCCGCGCGCTACGCTGGGCGGCATGAATGCACCGCGCTCCTGGCCGGAATTTCAAGCGACCCTGCGTGTTCCGCTGGTGCTGGCCCCGATGGCGGGCGGCGTGGGCACCCCCGCCCTGGCCGCCGCTGTCTCGGAGGGGGGCGGGCTGGGTAGCCTGGGCGCCGCGTACCTGACACCCACGCAGATCCGGGAGACGGTGGCGGCCGTGCGCGCCAGGACAGACCGGCCGTTCGCGGTGAACCTGTTCGCGCCGCAGCCCCTGCCGTCCGTGACCCCGCAGGCCATCGCGGCGGCCTGTGCGGAACTCGCGCCCTTTCACGCGGCGCTAGATCTGCCCGCGCCCACCCTGCCGCCGCAGGTGCACGAGGACTTTGGCGCGCAACTGCACGCGGTCCTGAGCGACCCGCCAGCCGTGTTCTCGTTCGCGTTCGGTCGCCTGCCGCCCGGCGCGCTGAGTACCCTGCACGCAGCGGGCGTGCTGGTGGTCGGCACCGCCACCAGCGTCGCGGAGGCGCAGTTGCTGGCGCAGGACGGCGTGGACGCCGTGACCGTGCAGGGCGGCGCAGCCGGCGGTCACCGGGGCGGCTGGCAGGAAGACGCCCTGGCCGGCACCCTGACCCTCACGCGGCAGGTCGCTCAGGCCACCCGTTTGCCCGTGATCGCGGCGGGCGGCCTGATGACGGCCGGGGACGTGAGGGCCGCGTTGCAGGCCGGGGCGGCCCTGGCAGCGTGCGGCACGGCATTCCTACTGGCCGACGAGGCTGGCACGCCCGACGCCTACCGCCGTGCCCTTCAGAGCGGCGAGCGGCCCACAGTGCTGACCCGCGCGTACAGCGGCCGTACCGCGCGCGGCCTGCGCACCACCCTGACCGGCAGCGTCCACTCTCCCCTGCCCTTCCCGTGGCAGAACGCCCTGACGCGCCCCCTGCGCGCGGCCGGAGCGCAGGGCGGACACGCGGACCTGCTGAGCCTCTGGGCCGGGGAGGGCTACCGGCAGGCCCAGGCCGCGAGCGCCGCGCAGATCATGGCGAACCTGACCCCATGACGACAGGGCCCGTGACGGTCGCCCTGCGCTCCCTGAGCCCCGGTGATGCGGAGGCGGCGGTGCGCTGGGCGGCAGACCCGGAGTTCTGCCGCGCGGTGGACTGGACGCCGGGTCTGTCGGCGCGGGTGGTGCGGCGGCACTGGCAACTGATCATCGCGGCGCAGGAGCCTGCTTTCCACCGCTGGGGCGTCACGGTGAACGGCGCACTCGTCGGGTACGCGGACCTGGCCCGCATCGGGCCGGGCGGCGCGGAGCTGGGCATCGCCCTCGGGGACCGGGCGTGGTGGGGGCGCGGGGTGGCGTTCAGGGCGTGCCAGGAGCTCCTGACCCTGGCGTGGGAGGCGGACCTGCCGCGCGTGACGGCGCTGGTCCACGCCCCGAACGCGCGCTCTCACGCCCTGATGCGCCGCCTGGGAATGCATGAGGACGGGCAGGCCGACCCGGAACCGTACGGGGGTGAGGTCGTGGCTGTCACGCGCTACGCGGTCCAGAGCCCCCAGGTAGCGCGCACGTAGGCGGGCCACTACGCCGCCAGCCCCTGCCTGTTCCGGTCCACACAGCGCAGGGAGTCGGGGTCGGTGGTGGGGGTCATGCGCCGTTTCGTGTCATGCGCCGTTTCGTACGGTGGAAGCCTGAATCCAGGGCCGGGCGAGGGGCAGGATACGTGGCAGCAGCACCAGCGACTGCACGGGCACGGCGATCAGCGTGACGACCAGGGTCAGGACGGGAATGGGAACGTGTCCGGCCAGCAGCGGAAGGATGACCAGCAGCACCAGCGTGATCAGCGGGTACGTGACGGCCCACACCACCAGCGCCGTTCGGTGCCGGGCGGGTCCGTTCAGGACCGGAAAACGGACCCGCCCGGCGCTCAGGCGCTCGATCAGCGGGAACACCACGTACTGTGTGATCGGCACGAGGAGCGCGGTCAGCAGCAACGAGATCAGCGGAGTGGGAAGGTGCCCCAACAGGACCGGGCCAAGCAGCAGCAGCAGGGCCGTGATCGTGGGGTAGATGCCCACCCAGCGGGCCACGGTCAGGCGTCCAATCGAGGAAGGCGCGGCCGGGCCCGGCACTGCGGTAGAGGGATCGGTGAGCGGCATGCCCGTACGGTAGACCTTTGAGCGCCAACGAGGTCAAGCGCCCGGCCACCCGTGAAGACGCGGTGAACACCACGCCCTTGCGCAGGCTCATGAGGGTCGCGGCATTTGGAGACATTCACGGCAATGGGTGGGCGCTGAAGGCTGATCCGCGTGCGGCATGGTGTGGAGGCCCTGAGCCGTGACATCCGGGGCTAGGAATGCCGCACGCCGACCGGCTGTGTGGCGGCAGAAATGGGAGCAGGCGCAGGATGCCCGGAATCCGGGGACGCTTAAGGACGTTGAAGCTAAGTACCTTGAAGCTCACATGGCGAGATTCCGGGAACGCGCCGGAACCTCTCCATTCCCGCTCCAACGTACCTTCCTTCTGCTCCGCGCTCCGCTCGGTTTATCTACGAGATAAACGAAGTGTACTTAGTCGCCGGTGTCGAGCAGCAGTTTGGGCCTGAATTTCAGGACGTCGGCGGCCACGAGGTGCGCAGGCACCCCACCGACGTGCTGCATGCTGCGCTGTACGGGCACGCCGTGCAGGTGCCCGTACACGATCAGGTCGGGCTGGGCTTCGTCAATGACGCGGGTGATGGGATTGGCGGGGTACGGGGGCGTGGCGGGCGGGTAGTGCAGCATCAGGATCAGGTGATCGCCGGGTTGCCGCTGGGCGCGGGCGGCTGTCACGCTCAGGCTCAGGCGCTCAGCCTCGCGGGCCAGGAGGCGGGTGTCGTCGGCACTCAGGGCGTCGTGACCGGGCGTGAGCCAACCGCGCGACCCGCACACGACGACATGACCCACACGCACCGCGTCGTTCACGACGGCCAGCATGCCGGGAGGCAGCGCCGCGCGGAGTTTCCCGGCGGTGGGCCACCAGTAGTCGTGGTTGCCGCGCAACAGCACCTTGGTGCCGGGCAGGGCCGCGATGGGGGCCAGGTCGGTCATGGCGTCCGGGAGGCGCATGGCCCAGGACAGGTCGCCGGGCAGCAGCACGAGGTCCTGCGGGCGCACCAGTTCCCGCCACTGGTCAAAGATGGCCTGCGGGTGTCCCGCCCAGTTCGGCCCGAAGACCGTCATGGGTTTCGGGGTCACGGTGGCAAGGTGCAGGTCGGCAATGGCGTACACGCGCATGGGTTCTGGGTCGTCTCCGGGTCGGGAAGGGGTCGGGGCGGCTGGGGCAGCAGGAAAGCGCCCTCCCGCATGGTACGGGAAGGCGCTTTTGCATGATGGTCGGGGCGAGAGGATTCGAACCTCCGACCCCGTCGTCCCGAACGACGTGCGCTACCAGGCTGCGCTACGCCCCGAACCCGACCATTCCCCGGTCTCGCAGGGCAGGGGGTAGTCTACGCGGCGCCCTGCAGGGTGTCAAGCGGCGCCGGGCGCGTCATTGTGGGCCTTCCTGAGGGTCTTCCGGGCCATCCTGCCAGTCCTCGTCTGGCCCGTCATCAGCTGGCCCCTCCCCTGCTGGCAGGTTGGCGACGTGCTCGCGGATGGCGGGCCAGATAACGTTCCCGGCAAAGCCCCGCCGCGCCAGGAACCCGAACGCACTGGCCTGCGGGTCGCGCTTGCGCGCAAAAGATGACCAGCGGCGCACGAGCAGTTCCCGCACGACCTGCGTCTCATCGTCCGGGTCGCGGGCGTCCACGGTCTCGCGGATCAGGTCATCGGGCAGCCCCCGGCGTTTCAGGGTCTGCCGGACGCGCAGGCCGCCCACACCGCGCCGTGATCCCTCGACCCGCGCGACCTGCGCGTCGTCCTGATACCCGAGTTCCTGCACGCGCGCCAGGACCTCCGCGATCAGTTGTGGGTCGTCGCTGCGTTTCTCCAGTTTGGCGCGGAGTTCTGCCTGCGTCAGTGCCCGCTGCCCCAGCGCGCGGAACGCGTACCCGATCAGGGCGTCGCGCTGCTCCTGCGGGGTGCGTTCCCGCGCGGGCCGGGCGCCCTGCGGCGGCCCAGCACCCTGCGGCGGCCCAGTCTCCGGGTCGGGCGTGCGGGCGGCGCGACGTCCGGATCTGTATCGTCCGGGTCTGTATCGTCCGGTCATGCCTGCCAGTATGCCGCTTGCCACGGCCCGCAAAGGCAGGTATAGTCACGAGGTTGCCCACCCCACGCGGGTGGCAGCCCGGACCCGCCGCCCAGCGTGGTGCGCAGGCCCGGCCGCGCCGGACCCTACATCCGGACGCTCGTGTTCCCCGGCATGGGAACCGCCCCGCATCGCCACAGCGGCAGCGGGAGAAAAGGAGAATTCACATGGCCCTTCGTCACAAATCAGCCCAGAAACGCCACCGCCAGAGCCTCAAGCGCCGCAACACCAACCGCAGCCGCAAGAGCACCATCAAGACCTTCACCAAGAAGGCCGTCGTGGCCGCCCAGACCGGCGCCGAAGACCTGAACACCCTGCAGGCGCGCGCCGAGAGCCTGATCGACAAGGCCGCCAAGGGCAGCACCCTGCACAAGAACACCGCAGCCCGCAAGAAGAGCCGCCTCGCCAAGGCCATCAACAAGGCCAAGGCCGCCCAGCAGGGCTAAGCCCACAGGCACACCAAGCCCCGTCCCACCCCTGCGGTGAGGCGGGGCTTTGTGCGGCGCAGACGTCCGGCGGACCAATCTTATCGAACTCGGTCACGGCAGAGCTACGTCAAGGCGGCGATCCCCAGTGGTGGGAATCGCCGCCTTGCGTTATGTGTGGAGTTCGGCTATACCGTCAGGAATTCTGACGTGATTGGCCTCGCCCTGGCTGGCCCTGATACGGATTCCGTCTCCTGCGTGAAGACGACCCGGGACCCGCTCGTCATCTCGTCGCGTCGGCTCGGGATTACTTGACGGTGGCGCGCATGGCGCAGCTGCCTTCCTGACCGGCATTCAGGCGGGGGATGTTCCAGCGAACGCCCGTGTACTCGCTGGGTTTCACCTCGACTTTCTTCTGCACACTCTTGCCGTTCTCGGTCACAGTCACGGTTTTCATGAGGGGCGCGGCGGCGAAGGTCTTGCCGTCGGTGGTGTACTGCGTGATAACGCCGCCGACTGTGCAGGACGCCTGCTGGAACGTGGTGGCCGGGTCAACTTTCATGTTCAGGGCCATGTTGGTCAGGGTGCCCTTGCTGACGTTCTTGAAGGTCTGCGTGAGGGCCAGCACGGAGCCGGGAATCACCTGCTTTTTGCTGGCGTCGGTCAGAACCTCGACTTTCTTGCCGTCGCGGGTTTCCTGCGTGACGACCAGGGTCGCGGCCGTCAGGGTCAGGGGGCTGGTCTGGCTGCCCTGGGCGTACGCTGCGGGCAACAGGGCCGCGCCGGTCAGGGCGGCGATCAGGGTCATGCGGGCGGTGCGGGTGCGGGTGTTCATGTCGTGACCTCCAGGTCAAGTAGGGTTGAGGTGGTGGTGGCCGCGCCAGGCGGCGACCAGGGAGTGCCCCTCATATGTACCGCGCAGTTTCATGAGCTGCGTGGGTCTACTGGGGGAAGTATACCCCCCGCCGCGCGCGTGCTGCGCGTCAGATTCATGTCATATGGAGTCTGGTGGAACAGGGGCTCCATCCGGGCGGACCCAGGGCCAGCAGGGCAGACTGTCGGGCCTGCGGTTGGAGACCCGGCATTCTTCCAGGTTGAGAAAGAAACAGAGGGCATTCCGTCTCAAATGGACTACTCTGCATACCGCGGAGGGGCGCCCGTTGTTCCTATTCGTACCCGCTCAGATTAATTCGGAACTACGCTGAGTCAACGGCATTCCATCTCATACGGACTGTGGCTCCATAACGCCCAATCCGTATGCTGTTCCCACTCGCATCCGCTCGGATTGATTCAGAACTGCACCGAATCAATCGGAATCCGTATCAGCCCGCATCTGGAGCTTTCGGCGGGCCGTCGGTGGGTCAGGCGGACGCGCCGCGCGTCTGGACCACGCCAGCCAGGACGCGGGCGATCTCGTGGATCTCGGCGGCATCCTGGCCTTCGACCATCACGCGGATCAGGTTCTCGGTGCCGCTGGGGCGCAGGTTCACGCGGCCCTTGCCGTGCAGTTTCGTCTCGGCCTCGATGACGGCGGCCTGCACGGCGGGGTCCACGGCGATGGCCTTTTTGTCGGCGACGCGCACGTTCACGAGCGTCTGCGGGTACATCACGAGGTCGTCGTGCAGGGCGTCGAGCGTGGTCTGGGTGGCGCGCATGCTGCCCAGCGTGAGCAGCGCGCTCAGCACACCGTCCCCGGTAGGCGACACGTCCAGGAACAGGATATGACCGCTCTGCTCGCCACCCAGGGTCAGGTGCCGGTCGTGCAGACGCTCATGCACGTAGCGGTCCCCCACGGCCGTGCGTTCCAGGGAAATGCCCGCCTCGTTCAGTTTCACCTCGAGGGCCATGTTCGCCATGATGGTGGTCACGACGGCCTTCTCCGCGCGCGCGCGGGCGTTCAGCAGCAGCATGTGGTCGCCGTGCACGACATTCCCGCGGCTGTCCACGAACAGGGCGCGGTCGGCGTCACCGTCGAAGGCCACGCCCAGGTCGTACTTCCCTTCGCGCACAATGCGTTGCAGGTGGTCCAGGTGCGTGCTGCCGCACTCGCGGTTGATGTTGCGGCCGTCCGGGGTGGTGTACACGGCGAACACGTCCGCGCCCGCCGCCTGGAACACCTTGGGGCCCACACGGTACGCCGCGCCGTTGGCGCAGTCCATGGCGATCCGCAGGCCGCTGAGGTCCGGGGCGTGCGTGCTGAGGTAGTTGACGTACAGTCGCTCGGCCTCGGCGTAGTCGGTGACGCCGCCCAGGTCCACGCCGGTCACGGGGGGCAGGGCGTCCACGCGGTCAATGGCTGCCTCGATCTGCAGTTCGGTGGCGTCCCGGAGTTTCTGGCCGTCCGCGCCGAAGAACTTGATGCCGTTGTCCTCATAGGGGTTGTGCGAGGCGCTGATGACCACGCCGGCGTCGGCTTTCAGGTGGCGGGTCAGGAAACTGACCCCAGGGGTGGGAAGCACGCCCACGTGGATGACGGTTACGCCCCGGCTGGTCAGCCCGGCTGCGAGGGCCGCCTCGAGCATGTCGCCGCTCTGGCGGGTGTCCTTGCCGATCACGACGCTGGCGCGCGGGTTCTGCTCTTTCAGGACCTCGCCGGCCGCCGCGCCGAGCCTCATGACCCAGGAGGCCGTCAGGGGAAAAGCGCCCGCCACGGCGCGTACGCCGTCCGTTCCAAAGTACTTCCGTTCACTCATGATAACGCCCATCATACGCCCGGGAGTGGCGTGAGTACCTGACTCACGCGCGTTGCCGTCTGTTTCGATAACCGGGCCGGACCGGCAACTCCGCGCCCCGCAGGACACAGCGCCACCCTCAGGGCATGGCGCCACATGAACGCGTGCTAAAGGATATGGGGGATTCCGGGCGCGCGGGTCACTCCGGCGGGACGGCTAGAGTAGAGTGCATGACGACCTCTCCCACCCTGTTCGAGCGGATCATTGCCCGCGAGATTCCCAGCGAGATCGTGTTCGAGGACGAGCACTACATTGCCATCCGCGACATCGCGCCCAAGGCGCCCATTCACCTGCTGGTCATCCCGAAGAAGGTCTCGGCGCGCTTGGATGACATCACGGACGCCGCCGAGATGGGCGAGTTGTGGCTGGCCGCCACGCGGGTGGCGCGTCAGCACGCGCAGGATTACCGCCTGGTCGCAAACTGTGGCCCCGGCGGCGGGCAGATGGTCTTTCACACGCACGTGCACATCCTGGCCGGGTGGGAGAACGGCCCGGACAATGACACGGGCCCGGGTCAGTGACCGCACCCCCGGACGTGGCAACTGCCACGCTGACGGGCCCGACCCGGACCGGAACGTTCAGCGCGGTCCTGTTCGACCTGGACGGCGTGCTGGTGGACAGCGAGGCACTGGCCGCCGACGTGTGGCTGCGCACGCTGGCCGACCACGGCCTGCCGCTGGCCCTGAACGACTTCGCTCATCTGGCGGTCGGGCAGACTTTCCCGAACGTCCTGCTGCGCCTGAGTGACCTGCACGGCTGGACGCCCACCGACGCCTTTTTACCCACCCTGGAAGACCGCTTCAACGCGGCCTTCGGTTCCCTGGACGCCATCGAGGGCGCACACGCCACGCTTGAAGCCCTGCGGCGGGCGGGCGTGCCGTTCGCGGTGGGCAGCAACAGTGAACGCGGGCGGCTGCACATGAAACTCGCGTCGGCCGGACTGGCAGACCTGGTCGGCGCGCACGCCTACGACCCGTCGTGGGTGGGCGGGCGCGGCAAGCCCGAACCGGACCTGTACGCCTTTGCGGCCGCGCAGCTCGGCGCGGACATCACGCGCTGCGTGGTCGTCGAGGACAGCGTTCCCGGCGTCACGGCGGGCGTGCAGGCCGGGGCGACCGTGATCGGCCTGCTCGCCACCGGGCACGCCCACCCGGACGACGCCGCACACCTGCGCGCCGCCGGGGTGCGGCACGTGGTGACCTCACACATGCAGTTGCAACAGCTGCTCGGTCTCCCGACTTCTACCTGACCGCCCGCCCAGCCTGAAGGCGCGCCCTCATGATACGGACTGCGCTCCGTTCCGCCACAGTCGGGACGGCGCCGCCTGCGGCTTCACACCGCGAAGTCCGTCTATTGTTCCTACTCGCGTCCGCTCGGATTGATTCAGAACTGCACCGAATCCATCGGAATCCGCAAGAGAGGTGCGCGCCTACACTGCGGGCATGTGGATGAACCTCCTGCTCACCTTCATTCCAGTCAGTTTGCTGCTGGAATATGTTCTGCACGCGCCTCCGCTGTGGGTCTTTCTGACGGCTGTCATTGCGATCATTCCGCTGGCTGATCTGCTGCGGCAGGCGACCGAGCAGGTGGCGGCCCGCGCCGGGCAGACCATCGGCGGCCTGCTGAACGTGACGTTCGGGAATCTCGCGGAGCTGATCATCGCCATCTTCGTGCTGCTGGCCGGGAACATCACGGTCGTGAAGGCACAGATCACGGGCAGCATCATCGGGAACGCGCTGCTGGGCCTGGGTCTGGCCATCCTGATCGGCAGTTTCGGGCGTAACACGCAGAAGTTCAGTCGCTCGAACGCCGGGCAACTGAACTCCATGCTGTTCCTGGTGGTGATCGCCCTGCTGATCCCGGCGCTGTTCGATTACACCGAACGCCTCCCGGACTTCCTGGCGGGCAGCGACACGGTCCGCGCGAACCTCGACGAGTACCTGAGCCTGGGCGTGGCCGTCGTGCTGATCGCCGTATACGCCCTGAATCTCGTGTACACGCTGGTCACGCACAAGGACGCCTTCTCCATGGAGGAAGAGGAGGGGGGGCACGGACACGGGACCCTGTGGCCAGTGTGGCGGGCCGCCGCGACCATGATCGGCGCGACTGCCCTGATCGCCCTGGAATCCGAGATGCTGTCCGGCGCGCTGGAAGCCACGAGCAGCACGCTGGGCCTCAGTCCGTTCTTCCTGGGGATCATCGTGCTGGCCGTCGTGGGGAACTTCGCGGAGTACATCGCCGGGAGTTACTTTGCGCGCAAGGGGCAGAGCGGGCTGGCCATCAACATCGCGGTGGGCGCGACCATTCAGGTGGCGCTGTTCACCGCGCCCGTGCTGGTGATCATCTCGTACGTGATCGGCAAACCCATGAACCTGGTGTTCTCCAGCCCGCTGGAACTGGTTGCCATCGTGGCCGTCGCGTTGATCGTCACGACCGTCACCAAGGACGGCGAGGCCACCTGGTTCGAGGGCGTGCTGCTGATCGCCGTGTACCTGCTGCTGGGCCTGTCGTTCTACTTCGTCACGCCGCGCGCGCAGGGCGAGGGGGCCAGTCTGCCCGTGCCTGCCGGGACGGTGCAGGTGTACGGGCAGGCCTACACGCACACGCCGGGAATGCCCGCCGCCGCCTGAGAGCTGGGAATCGGGAACCGCCGCCTGCGCACTGAACGGAGGCAGCGGTTCTTCTGCTGCTCTGTCCCTCGACAGCAAAGTCTACATATGTTGTTAATATGCTATGCCCCGCTCCCCCAACACCAGCCCGCACACGAGGGCCGTGCTGCACGCCCTTCAGCAGACCTACCCCGCCCATACCTACGGCTACGACCTGTCCAAGACCACCGCCCTGAAAAGCGGCACCCTCTACCCCATCCTCCAGCGCCTGCACGAGCAGGGCCACCTGGACGCCCAGTGGGAACAGTCCCCCCACCCCGGCAAACCCCCCCGGCACATCTACCGCCTGACTCAAAGTGGCCTCCGGCTGGCCCGCGACCGCCACGAACCCACGCCCACCGCGCACGGCACGACCGGCGCCCTGACATGACCCCCGACGAGTGGAGGACCGCCATGCAGCACGAGGCCGACAGTGTGAACGACCGCCGGTGGGCCATGGAAACCCAACTGGCGGCGGGGCGGTTCGGGTGGCGCGCTGCGGGTCTGGCGGCGGCGGTGTTTGCCGCTCTGGGCGTGGGCGTGGTGCTGCTCAGCCAGTTCGTCTGGCATCACGACCTGCCGGCTGGGCTGTGGCTGGGCGAGATGATCGGGTCGGGCGTGGTGGGCGCACTGCTGGGCCTGCGCCGCGTGGGACCGCTGGAAGCCGGAGCGGGCGCGCTGGCCTTCCTGCCGGGCGCGTGGCTGGCGGTGCTGGCGCTACAGGCTGTTCTGGGCGACGCGGCCCCGCGTGACCCCGGGATGGGCGATCAGGGGGTAACGGTGCTGGCCGTGATCGCCTCGTGCGCAGCGGGGAGTGTCTGGCATCTGACGGCGCTGCGCCGTTCCGCCGCCCACTGAACGCGCGACGACGGCGGGCCGACGCTCAGTTCACGTCGGCCCGCTGCTGTCCGCTTAGACCATCGGCAGTTCGATCATGCCTCCCGGCTCCCCGTCCTTGCCTTCCATGCGGGCGGTGACGGCCAGACCGGTCGGCGTCTGGGCAAGGCCACCTTCGGCCGTTTCGCGCAGTGCGGCGGGCATCATGCGCCCCACGCTGGCCATCGCACCCAGAACCTCGTCGGGCGGAATGAAGGATTCCAGTTGCGCCAGCGCCAGCTGCGCGGCGCTCACCGCGTGCACGGCGTAGAAGGCGTTGCGGCTCACGCAGGGCACCTCCACGTACCCGCCCACCGGGTCGCAGACCAGACCGATGGTGTTCATCAGGGCCATGCTGGCGGCGTGCACGGCGGCGCGCGGTGTGCCGCCCATCAGTTCGACGATGGCGGCGGCGGCCATGGCAGCGCTGGAGCCGATCTCGGCCTGACAGCCGCCCGCAGCGCCGCTGATGAACATGCGCTTAGAGATGGCCTTGCCGATCCCGGCGGCGAGGATCATGGGACTGACCAGCCGCTCGTCCGGGATGCCGAGGTGGTCGGCCACACCGATCAGCGCGCCGGGAATGGTGCCGGCACTCCCGGCGGTGGGCGCCGCGACGATGCGGCCCATGCGGGCGTTCTCCTCGTTCACGGCCATGGCGTAGGCCTGCACGCGCCGCAGCAGGGGCGCGCCGAGGGCGTCCGGGGCGTCCCAGAGACCCTTGGCGTTCCAGCCGACCATGCCGGTAATGCTTTTAGCCTCACTGCTCAGACCGCGCTGGATGCTGTCGCGCATTTCGCGGATGCGGCGCAGCATCTCGGTGCGGATATCATCTGGGTGCAGGCCGGTTTCAGCGCAGTCCTGCGCCAGAATCCACTCGGAGGCGGGGGCGGGTGCGTTCAGGATGTCGTCGAGGGTGGTCATGGGTTCCTTGGTTCAGGCGTGAGGGGCGGAGGCACGTGGAAGTGGACCCCATCCTAAGGCCGGACCTGTCTAGCCGAATCAGCAGCGCACAGGGTCGTCCGGGCCGCACGGACGGCCGATACGGACTTCGCTACGCGCCGCGTGCCACGCGGAGCAGCTCCCCGGCCCGCACCATTTCCACGATCTTCAGGAGGTCGGGGCGGTAGTAGCGGTCGCGGGTCATGTTGGGGATGTGCGCGCGGATGTGCTCCCAGGCGGCCTGCGCCCCGCGCCCGGCGTGGAGGTTCTGGAAGTCCAGGGCCTGCGCGGCGCACAGCAGTTCGATCCCGATGACGTTCTGCACGTTCTCCAGAATGGCCCGCAGCTGCCGCGCGCCGTGTGCGCCCATGCTGACGTGATCCTCCTGGTTGGCGCTGGTGGGAATGGTGTCCACGCTGGCGGGGTGCGCGAGCACCTTGTTCTCGCTGACAAGCGCGGCGGCCGTGTACTGCGCAATCATGAAGCCGCTGTTCAGGCCGCCCTGCGGGGTCAGGAACCCCGGCAGACCCGACAGGGCCGGGTTCAGGAGCTGCTCGCAGCGGCGCTCGCTGATGCTGCCCAGTTCCGCCACGGCGACCTTGAGTGCGTCGATGGTCACGGCCAGCGGCTGCCCGTGGAAGTTTCCGCCGCTCACCACGTCCCCGGTGTCCGGGAAGATCAGGGGGTTGTCGGTCACGGACGCGAACTCCACGGCCAGCACCCGCTCGGCGTGCGTCAGCGCGTCCAGGCTCGCGCCATGCACCTGCGGCGCGGCCCGCAGCGAGTACGCGTCCTGCACCTTCCCGTCCCCCACCGCGTGCGACGGCGCGATCTGCGAGTCCCGCAGGAAGAACCGCAGTTCGTCGGCCACCGCGACCGCGCCGGGGTGGGGGCGCAGGCCGATCACGTCCGGCTGGAACGGCCGGTGAGAGCCGTACATCGCCTCGACCGTCATGGCCGCCGCGAGGTTGGCCGTGCCCAGCAGCGTGCGCGCGTCCGCGACCGCCAGGGCCAGCAGGCTCCCCATCAGCTGCGTGCCGTTGATCAGGGCCAGCCCCTCCTTCGCCTGCAACGTCAGCGGGTTCAGGCCGAGTTCCGCGAGCACGTCCGCGCTGGGCCGCACCTGCCCCCGGAATTCCATGTCGCCCAGTCCAATCAGGCCCAGTGCCAGGTGCGCCAGCGGCGCCAGGTCACCCGAAGCGCCCACGCTCCCCTGCGCCGGAATGACCGGGTGCGCCCCCGCGTTCAGCAGCGAGAGCAGCAGGTCCACCACCTCGGGGCGTACCCCCGAATGCCCCAGCGCCAGGGACTGCGCGCGGAGCAGCAGCATGCCGCGCACCACCTCGCCCGGCAGGTTCTCCCCCACCCCGATCGCGTGCGACAGGATCAGGTTCAGCTGCAACTCCTCCAGTCCCTCACGCGGCACCTGCACGGACGCGAACTTCCCGAAGCCCGTGTTCACGCCGTACACCGCCGCCTGACCGTCCACGATCCGCTCGATCACCGCCCGCGCACGGAGGATGCGCTCGCGCGCGGCGTCGGCCAGCTGAACGGACTCGCCGCCACGCACGACGGACAGAAACTGGGGCAGGGACAGGTGTTGATCGAGAATCACAGAGGGCTCCTTCGGAGGGTTGATGGGTGATGGAGGATGGTTGATGGGAACGGCTCAGACGGATTCCGATTGATTTGGAACTGCACCAAATCAATCCGAGCGGATGCGAGTAGGAACAACATATGGATTTCGCGGTACGGAGCCGCAGGCGGTGTCTTCCCGACTGTGGCGCAGTGGAGCGGAATCCATATCAGACGGGAGTTCCGCCGATGAACACGTTCCGTACCGGGTTTGCGCCGAGAGTGTAGGGCAGGTCGCGCCAGTCGGCGCTGTGCAGGGCGAGGAAGTGGGCGCGCTGGCCGGGCGCGAGGGCTCCCCGGTCACTCAGGCCAAGGGCGGCAGCGGCGTTCACGGTGCAGGCGGTCAGCGCCTCGGCAGGCGTCAGGCGGCACAGGCGCACGGCGAGGGCCAGCGCCAGCCCCGCACTGAACACGGGGGAGGAACCGGGGTTCAGGTCGGTGCCCACAGCGACGGCAGCGCCCGCGTCGATCAGGGCGCGGCCCGGCGCGGCGGGCAGGCCCAGGTGCAGCGTCACGCCGGGCAGGATGGTCGCCACGGTGTTCGACGCGGCCAGCGCGGCGATCTGCGCGGGGCCACTAGCCTCTAGGTGATCCACGCTGAGCGCGCCCAACTCGCACGCGAGTTCCGTGCCGCCGATGGCGTGGAACTGATCGGCGTGCAGCTTCGTCTGGAGGCCGTGTGCCTTCGCGGCCTGGAGGATGGCGCGTGTCTCCTCCACCGTGAACGCCTCGCGCTCGGTGAACACGTCCACGGCCGTCGCCAGTCCGTCGTGCGCAACGCCGGGAATGAGGTCGTGGCACACGGCCTGCACGTACTCGGCGCGGCTCTCGGTGGGCGGCACGTGAATCAGCAGGGTCGGCACGAGCTGAAATTCCGCCTGAAGGACGCGGACGGCCTGGAGCATCCGCCGTTCGGCGCCGAAGTCCAGGCCGTACCCGCTCTTGACCTCGGTGGTCGTCGCGCCGGAGTCCCGCAGCGCCCGCAGGCGGGGCCGGGCGAGCGCCACCAGTTCGTCCACGCCCGCCGCCCCGGTCGCCCGCATGGAGGAGCGGATGCCACCGCCGCGCGCCAGGATTTCCTCGTACGGGACGCCGGAAATGCGCGCCTCGAAGTCCGCGAGCCGTTCGCCGGCCCACACGGCGTGCGTGTGCGGGTCGGTCAGGCCGGGCACGACGGCCACGCCGCCCAGATCATGCTCTGGCACGTGGCGGGGAGCCTCGGCGCGCGGGCCGACCCAGCGGATCACGCCGTCCCGGACCAGCAGGGCGGCGTCGGGAATGACGGTCAGGTCGCGCATGGCCGCGCCGCGCTGCGCGCCCACCCCCGGCGTGACGAGCCCGCTGATGTTCGTGAACAGAGTTTGGGTCATCGTGTCCACCCCGGCTGCGCGGAGCTGAATTCGTCCACGGCGCACAGCGTTTCCATGATCAGCCGCGCCATCAGGAGTTCACTGCGGCCGGTGGGGTCGAGGTTCGGGGCGAGTTCCACCACGTCCAGTCCGACGATGGTGTTGTGCCGCGCAGTTTCCGCCAGAATGCTCGCGCCCTGCGCGTACGTCAGGCCGTCCGGTTCGGGGCTGCTCGTGCCGGGAATCACACTGGGGTCGAAGCCGTCCACGTCCACGCTGAGGTACACGTTCTTTCCATGTGGCAGGCGGGCCAGCACGCCCGGCAGGTCGCCTGCTACCTCCGTCATGGGGATCAGGGTGTGCCCACGGGCGCGCGCCGCCGCCACGGCTTCCGGGTCAAAACGCAGGCCGCGCAGGCCGATGGTCGTGATGTGCACGAGGTTCGGCAGCTCTTCGCACGCGCGGCGGAAGGGGCTGCTGTTGCTGTAGCGGGTGTCATTGCGGCTGTCTGTGAAATCCAGGTGCGCGTCCAGCTGCACCACATGCAGGTCCGGCACGCCCGCGAAGGCCCGCAGGAGCGGGTACGTGACGCTGTGATCGCCGCCCAGGAAAACGGGAAGCCTGCAGCGGTCCCGCACGTGCTCCGCCGCTGCGCTGATCCGCCCCCGCGCCAGTTCCGGCTCCAGACTGGGCAACACCACGTCCCCCGCGTCCACGAAGGTCACGCCCGCCAGCCTCGTCACGCCGTCCAACCCAGTAAAGGGCGGCACGCTCCGCAGGCTCGCCTCCCGCAGCGCACGCGGCGCAAAGCGGGCGCCGGGGCGGAAGCCCAGCGCAATATCGAAGGGAACGCCCAGCACGGCCACGTCTGCCGTCCAGTCCCCCTCGGGCTGAACCATCGGCGCGCGGGCGAAGGTGGGAATGCCGCCGTAAGGCAGGTGGGCAGGCTGGGTCACTGCCCGCCCCTGGTGTGATCTGAGATACCGAGGCTGGGCAGGTCCAGGCCGCGTTCGCGGGCCACATCCAGCGCGTGGTCGTAGCCGGCGTCGGCATGGCGGATGACGCCCATGCCGGGGTCGTTGGTCAGCGCACGGGACAGTTTCTGCGCGGCCTCCGGGGTACCGTCGGCGACGATGACGAGGCCGCTGTGCTGTGAAAAGCCCAGGCCGACGCCGCCGCCGTGGTGGAAGCTCATCCAGCTGGCCCCACTGGCAATGCCAAGGCCGAAGTTCAGGAGGGGCCAGTCGCTCACGGCGTCGCTGCCGTCCAGCATGGCTTCCGTTTCGCGGTAGGGGCTGGCGACGCTTCCGGCGTCGAGGTGGTCGCGGCCGATGACGATGGGGGCTTTTAAGCGGCCGTCGGCGACCATCTCGTTGAACAGCAGCGCGGCCCGGTCGCGTTCCCGGTACCCGAGCCAGCAGATGCGGGCGGGCAGGCCCTGGAAGGCGATCTGGTCGGCGGCGTACGTGAGCCAGGATTGCAGGCGTTCGTCGTGCGGGAAGAGTTCCAGCAGCGCCCGGTCGGTGGCGCGGATGTCCTCGGGATCGCCCGACAGGGCCACCCAGCGGAAGGGGCCGCGCCCTTCGCAGAAGGAGTCGCGGATGAAGGCAGGCACGAAACCGGGGTAGTCAAAGGCGTTGTCCACTCCGGCTTCCTGCGCGCGGTGGCGGAGGTTGTTGCCGTAGTCGAAGGCGACTGCGCCGCGCCGCTGGAGTTCCAGAATGGCGCGGACGTGCGCAGCCATCGCGTCGTACGCACGCTGGCGATACTCGTCGGCGTGGTCGGTGCGGAGTTTATTGGCGTCCTCGTCGGGCGCGAGGATGGGCAGGTAGCCCCACATGGGGTCGTGGGCGCTCGTCTGGTCGGTGATCAGGTCCGGCGTCCAGTTCATGGTTACGAGCTGCGGGACGAGTTCGGCGGCGTTGCCCTGCACGCCGATGGACCGCGCGACGCCCCCGGCCTTGTACTGTTCAGCGCGGGCAATGGCGTCTTCCAGGCTCGTGGCGACCTCGTCGAGGTAGCGGGTGTCAAGGCGTTTCTGGATGCGGGTCGGGTCGATCTCGATGGTGATGCTCACGCCCCCGGCGAGTTTCACCGCGAGCGGTTGCGCGCCGCCCATGCCGCCCAGTCCGGCCGTGACGGTCACCGTGCCTTTCAGGCTGCCGCCGAAGTGCTTGATGGCGGCGCTGGCGAACGTCTCGTACGTGCCCTGAAGGATGCCCTGCGTGCCGATGTAGATCCAGCTTCCGGCGGTCATCTGGCCGTACATCATCAGGCCCGCCTGATCGAGCCTGTCGAAGGTCTCCCAGTTCGCCCAGTGCGGCACGAGGTTGGAGTTGGCGAGCAGCACACGCGGCGCCCACTCGTGCGTCTTGAGCACGGCGACCGGCTTGCCGGACTGGATCAGCAGGGTCTCGTCGTTCTCCAGCCGGTCGAGCGTCTCCACGATCCGGTGGAACGCCGCCCAGTTGCGGGCCGCCTTGCCGCGCCCGCCGTACACGACCAGGGAGTCGGGGTGTTCGGCCACCTCCGGGTCAAGGTTGTTCATGAGCATGCGCTTGGCGGCTTCCTGAACCCAGCCCTTGGCGGTCCTGTTTGGGCCGCGCGGGGCGCGCACGACGGGGGCAGATTCGGGGGCCGTGTTGGGGGGCTGGGTCATGGGATTTCCTCCGGGGCGGTGCTGGAACGTGGCGGTGCTGATACGTGGCAGTACAGGGGGTGGGTGGCGTCTCCGTGCGGGGAAGGGCAGGCCTTTGGCGTTGTGGTCATCTTGCGGCTGTCTCTGTGGGGCGGCAAGACAGTTTTCCGGTGTGGCCGGAAACGTGGCAGACTACGCGCGTGCCTTCCTCTTCCCTGCTGTCCGGCGCGGTGAATGTCCTGACGGCCTTCGACGCGGATCACACCGAGTGGCGCCTCTCGGAGCTGTCGCGGCACCTGGGCCTCCCGACCAGCACCCTGCACGAGCAGCTGCTGGCACTGGTCGAGACTGGCCTGCTGGTGCGCGTGGCGAGGGGCCGCTACCGGCTGGGCTGGCGGCTGCTGAAACTGTCGAGCGCCCTGTACGGCAGCCTGCCGTGGTACGGCCCGGCGCACGCAGCGATGGAACGCGTGGCGCGCGGAACGCATTGCCTGGCGTTCCTGTGCGTACTGGACGGCGAGAACCGGGTGCTGTGCGTGGCGCGCAGTGTGCAGGGCCGCGATGGGCCGCCCGTGGCAGGCGAACTGGATTTCGAGCTGCCCGCCCACGCGACCGCCAGCGGCAAACTCCTGCTGGCGCTGGCCGGTCGGCCCCTCCCGGTGGGAGCGCAGGGGTTCACGGCGCGCACCACCACGGACCGGCAGGCCTGGCAGGCGCAGGCCGAGACGGTCTGCCGGGACGGGTACGCGGTCACGGCGGACGAGTGGGCGGACGGCACCGCCAGTCTCGCCGTGCCGGTCCGTGGCGCGGGGGGCCGGGTGCTGGCCGCGCTGGGGATCAGCCTGCCCACACAGGCGCTGCGCGGGCGGGACGCGCCGCTGCGCTCCCTGCGGGACGCAGCCGACGCGCTCAGCTGGGAGCTGGGGTGGCGGCCGGACTGATGCGGCGGCCTTCTGGTTCATTCTCCACTGTGGACCGCACCGGATCGCCGACTGCGCGCGCGGAACCCACTTACCTCCTGCTGACTGGGCGGCTCAACCCTGGGGGTCTCCCCGGCTGGAACTGGTGAGCGGGCTGGAACTGGTGAGCGAACGGTCATATCGGAGTCCGAATCAGGCGTCTGCTGTTCTGCGCCCATCTGGCTCTAGCCGTCCATCAGTTTGGGGAGCATCCGCACCCAGTTCACGTCGGGCCAGCGGTTCAGGAACGCCAGCGCCTCGGGGCTCAGGGCCTGATCGAGTTCAATGGCCAGCAGCGCCTGACCGCCGCGGGTCTCGCGGGTGCAGGTCAGTGTGGCGATGTTCACGCCGTCGGCGGCAATGGTACTCGCGATGCGGGCGATCATGCCGACCGCGTCCGAGTAGCGCAGCAGGACGGTGGGACTGGCGGCACTGAAGTTCACGCCCAGACCCTGCACCTGCGACACCTGGATCACGCCGCCGCCCGTGCTGCTGCCCTGCACGGTCAGGGTGCGCGTGTCGCCCTTCACGGCGATCCGGGCGGTGTTCGGGTGCACGTCGCCCAGGTCCGTGTCACGGAACTCGAAGGTCAGTCCGGCCTCCTGCGCCTGCGCGAAGGCGTGCGGGAGGCGCTGGTCGTCAGGCCGCATGCCCAGCAGACCGGCGATCAAGGCGAGGTGCGTGCCGTGCCCGCGCCCGGTCTTGGCGAAAGAGGCGTGCAGGTCGATGACCGCGCCGCGCGGCGCCTCGCCCAGCAGGTGGTGCGCGACCAGTCCCAGACGGCAGGCGCCGGCCGTGTGGCTGCTGCTGGGGCCGATCATCACCGGGCCGATCATGTCCAGAAGGCTCATGGGGTCAGTGTACGCGTGCCACGATCAGGCGGTCGGAGTCCAGTACCTCTATCCTGTAGATAAACCGCGCGGAGCGCGGAGCAGAAGAAAGTACGTTGGAGCGAGAATGGAGAGGTTCAGGTGTTTTCCCGGAATCTCGCAATGGTGGCTTCAAGGTACTTAGGAGCGTGCGGCGGCGTTCAGGGCGTGCAGGCTGGTCCCGGCGTGCCGCAGCGCGGCCCGGGCCAGCGGCAGTCGCACGTGGGCGGGCGCGTGCGCGAACAGCCGCAGCATGGTGCGCGCCAGCGGGCCGGGCGGGGTGCGCGGGTCCAGGAATGCGTGCCAGCGCGCGGGCGGCAACGCGAAGAACGCGGCGAAGAAGGCGGGCAGGGCGCGGGGCGGCAGGTTCAGCAGGGCCTGCACGCCCAGCAGATGCACAGCGCGGGCGGCGCGGCGCTCCGGGGGCCACAGGGCGTCCCAGCCGGCCTGCACCGGGTCACGGCCGTCCCGCAGCGCCCGCGCGGTGGCGTCTGCCACGGCCGGAGCGTCCCGCAGCGCGCCGCTCACCTGAAAACCGCTGATGGGGTGGACCAGTCCGGCGGCGGCCCCGAAAGCCAGCACGCTCCCCACACCGGCTGCGGGGGGAGCGGTGTTCATGGGAAAGGACACCCACTCGTCACTGATGATCTCGCGCGGCGGGGTGCCCTGGGCGCGCAGGCGGGCGTGCAGGCGGGCCTGTAGGTCCTGGCGGGTGGGGGCGGGCCGGGCGATCAGGCTGGTTTCCTCCACAAAGTACCGGTTGCCGCCCAGGTGCATGGCGTACAGGAACGTGGCGCCGCGCCGGTCAGTGGGCGGGTCTCCGTGCGGCGTGCGGTAGTCCATCCACACAGCCGCGCCGGGCGCACTGGGCGGCCGGTCGAAGGTCGCCACGATCCCGTACGCCGTCTGGAGGGCCGCGCCGTCCGGGTGGCGGTCCGGGTGCCGCAGCAGCGCGGGCCTGTGACCGCTGGCGTCGATGACCACGCGGGCCTCCCAGCGGGCGGGCGTCCCAGCCTGGGTGCCCCACGCGGTCCAGCCGCCTGCTGTGCGGGTGGCCCCGTCCATCCTGACAGCGGCGCCGTCCACCCGCGCGGCCGTGAGGGTCAGCCCCGGCCCGGCCCGGCCCAGCAGGGCGGCGCGCAGGGCCGCGTTGTCCAGCAGCGTGTACGGCCGCAGGAGCGGCGTGGGCTGCGGCCCGGTGTGCACGCGCACGTCTGCCCAGGTGTGCGCCGCGCAGTCCCGCGCCCAGACGGGCAGGTCGTCCCACCACGCGCCGTACGTGGCCGGAAACGGCGCGTGCGGGGCCGGGTCGGTCACGCGGACGCTCAGGCCGCGCGCGCTCAGTTCGGCGGCCAGGGCCAGTCCGGCCGGCCCCGCCCCGACGATCAGGGCGTCCGTGGGCGGCCCGGACAGGCCCGTGGGCAAAGGAGCGTCGGTCATGTGGCCCGCAGGCTAGCGCGGCGCGCCCCGGCGCGAGTGTGCGCGCGCACCCGCCGGGACCGGCACCGGGCCTCACGTGCGGCCGGGACCAAGAACGTGCCGACCCGCCCGGCACCCGCCCCGCTGGCCTCTACGCTGCTTGCCCCCGCCCTCCGGGTCCGCCTGAGTTGAGCGGTGGGTGCAAACCGTCAACCGGGCTCCCAGGAAAGACCGAGTGTGTTGCGGCACGCAACATTCCGTCCGGGCGGCACTCTAGCCTGCGCGCATGAGCCCTGACCACTCCTCCCGCCGCCCCGCTGCCCGCCGCCTGCTGCTCGGGGCGGGCGCGCTGGCCCTGGGTCTGTCCCTGGCCGCCTGCTCGCAAGACGGCGCGCAGGGGTTCCTGAACAACGTGACCAGCACCGCTGGCCTGAAGGTGCAGAGCAACGTGTCGTACGGCCCGGACGCCCGCAACGTCATGGACATCTACGCACCACAGAACGCGCAGGGCGCGCCGGTCGTGCTGTTCATTCACGGCGGCTCCTGGCAGGGCGGCGACAAGGACGGCCACAAGTTCGTCGGGGAGTCCCTGGCGCGGGCCGGGTACGTGACGGGCGTCATGAGTTACCGCCTCGCGCCGCAGAACGTGTACCCGTCGTACGTGCAGGACGCCGCGCAGGCCCTGAAGATGCTGCGCGCTGAGGCCAGCACCTTCGGCGGCAGCCCCGACAACCTGTTCGTGATGGGCCACTCGGCCGGGGGCTTCAACGCCGCCGAGATGGTCGATAACGCCCGCTGGCTGGCCGGGGTGAACGTGCCGGTCAGTAGTGTCCGGGGTGTGATCGGCGTGGCCGGGCCGTACTCCTTCGATTTCCGCGCCTTCCAGTCGGCTGTGGCCTTCCCGGCGGGCGCCACCCCGGACGAGGTCATGCCAGACCGCCACGTGCGCGCCGACGCACCCCCGCACCTGCTGCTTGCCGCGCAGAACGACAATACGGTCGGGGCGTACAACGCCGTGAACATGGAACGCGCCCTGCGTGCGGCGGGTGTGCCGGTGGAACTGAAGGTGCTGCCGCGCCTTGGGCACATCACGATCATCGCGGCCATGTCCCGCCCCCTGACGTTCCTGGGCGACACGCGCGCGCAGGTCATCCGCTTCATCGAGGAACGCCGCCTGAAGTGATCCGCCGGGGGGGGCGGCAGGGCAGGCAGGGGCGGTAGATTGGGCGCATGTCCCGCTCCGCCCTGCTTCTCGTTGCCCTGGCGTGCGCGCCGCTGCTGGGCGGCTGCCGTTACACCTTCGTGCCGCTGATTCCCGCGCAGGTGAACGTGAATCTGCCCGTGCGTCTCACGGGCGCCACGCTGGAGCGCCAGGGCGAGACCCTGAAGCTCTCGGCGCAGGTGGACGGCCGCTTCGAGCCGGGCTTTCTGAGCGTCCGCTGGTTCGACGGCGGCCGACTGCTGGGGACCGACAGCGTGTACCTGGATCTGTCGCAGCGCCGCGCCGACTTCACGTGGGCGGCCGCCCAACCCGGCACGTACCGCGCCGTCCTGTCGTTCGGCGGGACCGTCCTGCGGCAGGTCGAACTGTACGAGGTGCAGCCGTGACCCCAGCAGCCGAGACTCCAGCAGCCAGGCCGCAGCCGCGCACCTGGGACGGCGTGATCGAGTGGACGGCCGGCACCCGCGAGCGGTTCATCTGGCGCGCCGGGCAGCTCGAACCGCTGCGGACCGAGGCGTGGGAGGCGCCCGTCAATTACGGCTGCGTGCCCGGCACCTGGAATCCCGCCGACGCCGCCGAGGTAGACGCCGTGTGGCTGGGCGATCCGCTGCCGGTCGGCACGCGCCTCACGCTGGCCCCGGTGGGGCTGCTGCACCTGCACGACGGCGATCACAAGGTCATCTTCGACGCGCGTTCCACCGCCCAGGACGGCGCGGCAGACGGCCCACCGGGCGGCGCGGCCGTGCAGGCCCTCCTGAACTGGTTCCCGCCCGACCGGGGCGCCCGCCTGCGACCAGCCCACGAGGCCGCCGCGTGGCTGGCTGACCGCAGCACACCATAATCACGGGGCGGCAGCATCCGGCGCTGCGATGGAACGGCCTCAGGGGTTCGCGGGCGGCAGGGCGGGCCGGGTTGATGGGGCTGGCTGGGTGGACTGGGCTGGCTGGGTGGACTGGGCGGGCCGGATTGAGTGGGCGGGCGTCCAGGACTGCACGACCTGCGTGAGGCGCGCACTCACCCACGCCAGAGCGTCACCGCGCGGCGAGGTGATGGCGCTGTGATCCTCGCGGGGCGAGACGAACAGACGCAAGCCCTGTCGGGTGCCGTCCAGGCGGGTGTTCCCGAACGGGTCGAACACGTAGTTGACGGGCAGGCCGCCGCTGGCGCTGCGGGCCGGGTAGCGTTTGCTCTGCACTTCCAGGTTGACGGTCACGTTGGGCCACACGACGTCCTTGATGTTGCGCCGTGCGCCGTTCACCTGGATGGATTCGCAGGCTTCCAGCAGGCTGGGTGTCTGGTCGTGGGCGCGCAGCAGCGCCTGGAAGTCGCTGCGCCAACCCACGCAGATCGCGTCCAGGTCAAGCTGCACGTCGAAGGTCACGTCGGGGTTCACGCGGGTCAGGTGGTGCAGCCACACGGCGCCCTGCGAGTGTCCCAGCAGCACCAGCCGGGGCGGGTGGGGGCCGCGCAGCCAGGGTTTGATGGCGTTCAGGTCGTCCTGTAGCGCCGCGTACCCGCGCTGGTCGGCCCCAACAAACGGCGACCGGAACTGCCTGGCGGGGTGGCTGGCGTAGCCGCTGGCCTGCACGCTCAGGCCGCGCGCGGTGAACACGCTGGCCACGGCGTCCAGAGTGCCGCGCCCGGACAGGTAATCCACGTTGTCGCGGGGGGCCTGACAGGGCGGCCCGCACCGGCCGGAGACCGACAGGATCACCACGTCGGGCGGCGGGCCAGCCAGGTTCAGGGGCGGCGTGTGCGCGGCGGGCGGCGTCACCCGGGGGGCGCACGCCGTAAGCAGCACAAGCAGGAGCAGCAGCAAAACGCGCATTCGGCCCCCAGTGTAGAAGTGTTGCGGCGGCAGGAGGTCATGCGGATGTCATTCGGATTCCTTGTGATACGGACTGCCGCTCCACTGCGCCACAGTCGGAAAAGCGCCGTCTGTGGCTCCATACCGCGAAGGGGCGTGGGCTGTTCCTCCTCGCGTCCGCTCGGATTGAATCAGAACTGTAGCGAATTAAGGTAACTGCTCAGCAGGGGACGATCAGACAGAGAAATTGGGCATGAGAATATCCCCCGTGAACACGCTGACCAGT
>NZ_JAGLBB010000034.1 GCF_018260555.1 Deinococcus sp.
ACCCCGGACGCGTCGGCCGTGCGGCTCACGTCCGGGCGGTAGAAGGCTTCGCCCAGCCGGGCCAGCGTGGCAGCGTCCACGCCGGGACCGTCGTCGCGCACGCTGACGGCCGCGCCGCCCGGCACGGCCCGCACGGTCACGGTTACGGTCGCCTGCGGCGCGTGCCGCACGGCGTTGGTCGTCAGATTCCAGATGGCCTGCCCCAGCAGCACCCGGTCGCCCGGCACCGTGACTGGCCCGCTGGCCGCGAGGTCCACGTCGGCCAGCGGATCCAGTTCGCGGGCGCGGTCTACGGCGTCGGCCGCGAGCTCCAGCAGCGGAACCGGCGCGCGCTGCACCGCCCCCGGATCGCGGGCCAGCAGGAGCAGGTGATTGGCCAGCGTGGAGAGCCGCGTGATGTCCGTCCCGATCTCACGCAGGTCCGCGCGGTACCGCCCGGCGTCCCGGTCACGGGCCAGGGTGCCTTCCACGCGCGCGGTCAGGGCCGCCAGCGGCGAGCGCAGGTCGTGCGCAGCGGCCCGCAAGAACCCCTGCTCGCGCTCGCGGGCGTCTGCCAGCCGCGCGAACGCCTGCTGCAGGGTCAGTGCCAGGCGCGCCAGTTCATCCCCGCGCCCCGCGCCGGGCAGCGGGCGGCGCAGGTCCCCGCCCTCCCCCACCGCCCGGGCCGCGTTCTCCAGCGTGCGCACGGGCCGCAGCAACCGCCCCGCCACCACCCACCCCACCAGCAGTGAGAACAGCAGGGCCAGCGGCAGCAGTACCGTCAGCGCCTGCCCGAACGCCCGGCGCGCGTCGGTCAGCGCGCGGGCGTCTACGGCCACCTGCACCTGCACGCGGCGGCCCCCCACGCCGCGAACCAGGATCAGGTGCTCGCCGTCCCGGCTGAGGTACGCGCCTGGCCCCGCCCGCAGGTCCAGCGGCACACCCGGCGGGAACGACCGCGTCTCCACCGACGCCAGTTCAGCCGCCTGCACTGCCACCAGCCGCAACTCCACGCCCCGGCGGCCCACCTCGTCAGCCACGCGTTCCAGGTCCGACTGCGACACGGTCGCCACGCCCAGCAGGGACTGCAGCAGGGGGTCGCCCTCCTCCGGGGACGGGCGCAGCAGTCCCTCCACGCGGCCCTGCACGGCCCCTACCACGCTCAGGAGCCGCTGCTCCTGCGCCTGGCGCAGAAACCCGTTCACCGCCCAGAACAACCCGGCCGCGACCAGCGCCACCGCCAGCCCGGTCGCCAGAGCCGCCCACAGCGCCAGCCGCGCCCGCAACGTCAACTTCACGTGATCCTCAGCGTTCCACGCGGTACCCGCGCCCACGCTCGGAACTGATCGCCTCGGGCGCCAGTTTGCGCCGCACGTACCGCACGTACACATCCACGATCCGGGCCTCGCCACCGAACTCCGGGCCCCAGACCCGGTCAATCAGGTCCTCCCGCGTGAACCAGCGCTCAGGCGCCAGCGCCAGCGCCTCCAGCAGCGCGTACTCGCGGCCCGTCACGGCCACCTCCGCGCCGTCCCAGGTGACCGTACGCGCCACCGTATCGAGCGCCCCGCGCCCACCCGCGAACGCCACGCGCGGCGCTCCCGCCCCCCGCTCGCGGCGCGACAGGGCCCGCAGGGTCGCTAGCAGTTCCGGCACCGCGAACGGCTTGACCAGATACGCGTCCCCGCCCAGATCCAGGCCCTCTACCCGGTCACTCAGTTCACCGCGCGCCGTCAGGAACAACACCGCCGAATCCACGCCCTGAGTGCGCAGTTCACGCGCCACCTGAAACCCGTTCATGCCCGGCAGCATCACGTCCAGCACCACCAGCGGGAACTCGCCCATCACGGCCGCCTCCAGCCCCTCCGGGCCGGTCTGCGCCCACGTGACGGCGTACCCGGCCTCCCGCAGCGCCTCCATGGTCGGCTGCGCGATGCGGGCGTCGTCCTCCACCAGCAGCAATCTCATGAACCCCAGTGTACGGGGGGCGGTTAAGGGAGCGTGATACGGACTGCCGTATTAAGGACGTTGAAGCTCATATGGCGCCATGCCGGGAAAGCGCCGGAACCTCTCCATTCCCGCTCCAACGTCCTTTCTTCTTCTCCGCGCTCCGCGCGGTTTATCTACAAAATAAACAAGATAAACGCAGTGTACTTCGCTATTTTTACCCGCTCACAGCCCGCCAAAGCAGCCAGCCGCCCAGGCCCGTGAGGAGCAGCAGGGCCGCGATCCCGGCGGGAATCAGCCACGGCAGGCGGCGCTGCGCGCGCAGGCTGCGGCCGCGCGCCTCGGTCAGGACGGGTTCGGGCAGGGTGCGGGCCGCCAGGGCCAGCAGGGTGGGCACGATCAGCACGTCGTCCGCGACGCCCAGCAGGGGGGTCAGGTCCGGCAGGAGGTCCAGGGGCAGCAGGGCGTAGGTGACGGCCAGGGCCGCCATGAGTCTGGCGCCCGCGGGCGTGCGGCGGTCCCCGAGGGCGAACAGCAGGGCCAGCGAGTCGCGCCAGCCGGAACGGATACGTGCCATCACGCTCCTCAGTACGCGGTTGGGGGCGCGGTCGTTGCTGGGGGGGGTGCCCGACCCGGAAGCGGGATGGTATGCTGGCGTGGTCCGCTGTGCCGGGGCCCGCCTTGTGGGTCAGGGCCAGCGCTGGAGGTCAGGAAACAACTGACTCGCGTCCGCGCGAGTTCACGTGTACCGCGAGGACACGTCACTGGAACCGGGAACACGCACGCAACGAATACGACTGGTTTCCTGCGTGGCAGGTGCCGGTGTTGCCTGCCTTACCCTGCGTTCCGGTTCCTGAGTTCCGGACACCGGGTGTGTTCCTGCGCTACCGCTGGCGGCCCGGTTGTGGTACAGTTCTTGCTTGGTGACCCGCCCCTTGTGGTGGGTGCGCAACAAGGTCCAAGCCGTCCGGGGCAGCGATTCCCGGCCGTGCGGCAGGAGGAATCACAATGTTTGCAATCATTCAGACCGGCGGGAAGCAGTACCGCGTTCAGGAAGGCGACGTGCTCCGCGTCGAGAGCCTGAAGGGCGAAGCGGGCGACAAGCTCGACCTGACTCCTCTTTTCGTGGGTGGCGACAAGGCCCTGTTCGGGGACGCCGTTGCCAAGTTCATCGTGAACGCCGAAGTGGTCGAGCACGGCCGCGGCGAGAAGATTTACATCCGTAAGTACAAGAGTGGCGTGCAGTACCGCCGCCGCACTGGCCACCGCCAGGACTTCACGGCCATCAAGATTCTGGGCATCAAGGGCTAAGGGAGCAGACCGACATGGCACACAAGAAAGGCGTAGGTTCGTCCAAGAACGGACGTGACAGCCAGCCCAAGTACCTGGGCGTGAAGAAGTTCGGCGGCGAGCAGGTGCTGGCCGGTAACATCCTGGTCCGTCAGCGCGGCACCAAGTTCAAGGCTGGCCCGAACGTGGGCATGGGCCGCGACCACACACTGTTCGCACTGGAGCACGGGAAGGTCGTGTTCACGAACCGTGGCGCCAAGGGCCGCTTCATCAGCGTCGAAGCTGTCCAGACCGAACTCGCCGCTGACTGATAGGGTTTGCGTCTGTTTCGCTGACAGGCCCGGAATCCGCTTGTCTCATACGGATTCCGATTGATTTGGTGCAGTTCCGAATCAATCCGAGCGGACGCGAGTAGGACCAAGATGCGCCCCTTCGCGATATGGAGCCGCAGGCGGTGTCTTCCCGACTGTGGCGCAGTGGAGCGGCAGTCCGCATCATACCTGCTCGGCTCGGATTGAACGGTTTCCCTTTCAGCCGGAGTCCGCATGAGACCCTGCGGGTTCACAGGCAGCCAAGCGCCCTGCCCCGGTAAAGGGGAGGGCGTTTTTTACGGTTCGTGCGCGCAGAACAGTTCCAGGAGTGCAGGACGGCAGGTGCAGGGCGAGGACGGTGCCGCGGGGCACGCACCTTGCCCCGAAGGGAGAGGTGAGTGCAGTGGCTTTTCGTGACGTACTGAATATCGAGGTGGCCGCCGGGAACGGCGGGGACGGCAGCATGAGCTTCCACCGCGCGAAATACATGGAGAAGGGCGGCCCGGACGGCGGGCACGGCGGGAAGGGCGGCAGCATCGTGCTGCGCGCCATCGAGGGTGTGGAGTCGCTGGAGCGTCTGCTGGGCCGCCGCAAGTTCAAGGGCCCGAACGGCGCGTACGGCGAGGGCCGTCTGCGCCAGGGTTCCGACGGCGAGGACATCTACATCGACGTGCCAGTCGGCACCACGGCCTTCGACGAGGACAGTGGGAAGGTCATCGCGGACCTCGTGCGGGTCGGGCAGACGAAGGTCATCGCGCGTGGCGGTCTGGGCGGGCGCGGGAACAGCACGTTCACGAGCAGCACCCGTCAGGCCCCGCGCTTCGCGGAGCTGGGCACGCCCGGCCAGAAGCGCCGCGTGCGCCTGGAGCTGCGCCTGATCGCGGACGTGGGCCTGGTCGGCTACCCGAACGCCGGGAAGAGCAGCCTGCTGGCGGCCCTGTCGCGCGCCAACCCGGCCATCGCGGATTACCCGTTCACGACCCTGTCGCCCATCCTGGGCGTCGTGGACCGCGTGGACACGCACGGCAGTCCGCTCGACGAGCGACTGACCCTGGCGGACATTCCGGGCATCATCGAGGGCGCCAGCGAAGGCAAGGGCCTGGGCCTGGAATTCCTGCGGCACATCAGCCGCACGCGCGTGCTGGTGTACGTGCTGGACGTGACGCGCGACCCCGTGGGTGAACTGGCGCAACTCCAGTCCGAGTTGCGTTCCTATGACCCCACGCTGCTGGAGCAGGTCTCCCTGATCGCGCTGAACAAAGTAGAACTGGTAGACGAGGACCTGGCCGGAATGGTCGAGGATGAACTGATCGGGTCGGGCCTGCCGGTCCTTCAGGTGAGCGCCAAGGAAGGGCTGGGCCTGAAAGAGCTGCGCGAGTCGCTGTTCCAGCTGCTGCCGGACCGGGAACTGTGGGCGCAGACGCATGCGCTGGACATCGAGCCGGACGTGATCCGCGAGGCTCCGCTGAGCCTGGAGTTCCGCATCGACCCGGCCGCGCAGGGCGTGGGCATCGTCAGCGACGGGCAGCCCGAGCGGGTCTGGAAGGTCGTGGGCGGGGGCTTCGAGGAACGCATCGTGCGCTTCTCACGGTACCTGGAGGAAGCCTCGGAGTACCTGGGGAATGTCTTTAAACGCCAGGGGCTGTACAACGCCCTGAAACGTGCCGGGGCGCGCGAGGGTGACACGGTCGAGATCGGCCCGCACCGCTTCGAGTACTTCGACGAGGACGAGAACAAGGGCTGAACCTGCCCGGGTCAAGGGCCGGCAGGCAGACTGCTCTGCCTGCCGGCCCCCTTCCTGCCTTGCCTGACCGCTTCAGCGGGTGCCGCTGTACCCGCCGCTGCACGCCGAGCCGCGTTCCGGGGCGGTCGGGCCCTGCTCGTACTTGTCGAGGAAGGTTTTCAGGCGGGCGTCACCGGGCCGGTCGACTTTCAGCTGGGCACCCCAGGCGCTGATGGCAATAGGCTGGTCCAGGCCCTCGTAGGGGCTGAGCAGGGTGTAGGGCCGGCCACCCACCAGCGTCTTCAGGGTGTCGAGGTCGGCGGCGTCCAGGTCGGGCCGGTAGGTGACCCACACCGCGCCGTGTTCCATGCTATGCACGGCGTACTCGTTGTACAGGGGCTTGCTGTACACGCCGCAATTCTGCCAGACCGCGTTGTGCGGCCCGCCCGCCGGGGGGTTCTCGGCGTACACGAGCGAGCCGCTGCGGTGATCACCGGCCGGGTACGTGAAGGTCTGAAGGCCGTCAATGCCCCTGGAACCGCAGGCGGTCAGGGCGAGCAGCAGGAAGGGCAGGGCGCGTTTCATGCACACCCAGCGTAGCGCGTGTCCGCCTGCCATGCCCAGGGCCATGTCTCCCGCGTCCGCTCTTAGACGGACTGCACTCCATACCGCCCAATCCGACTATTGTTCCCAAGCACGTCCGCTCGGATTGGTTCGGGATTGCACCGAATCAATCGGAATCCGCATTACTCGGTACTCTCGGCGTGCGAGCCGCGCGGCAGGGTGACCACGAAACCAGGGGGGTGGCCGTCCGGGTAGCCGGGGCCGGTCAGGTCCACGGGCTGCCGGTCCGGGACGATGTCGCCCTTCAGGCCGCGCGTGGCGAGGACCGGCAGGAACGAATCCATGACGTCCGGTTCGCCGTGCACCAACCACACGTGCGGCGTGCCGGCCGTGGACAGGAAGGCCAGCAGGTCGTCCTGATCGGCGTGCGCGGAGAACCCGCCGATGGTGTGAATGTGGGCGCGCACGGCGATGTCCTCGCCCATGAGGCGAACGTGGTCCGCGCCGGTCACGATGCGCCCGCCGAGACTGCTGGGCGACTGGTACGACACGCTGATCAGGCTGGTGCTGGGTTTCCAGAGGTGATGCTTGAGGTGATGCTGAATCCGGCCGCCGGTCATCATGCCGTTCCCGGCCAGGATGATGGCGGGACCGTCATAGCGGTTGATGCGCTGCGATTCGGCGCTGGTGGGCACGACGTGCAGTGTGCTGGGCCGGAAGGGGTCCTCGCCGTCGCGCAGGGCGCTGCGGACTTCCGGGATCAGTTCGTCTCCGAACTCGAAGTACTCGTGCGTGGCGCGGGCCGCCATGGGCGAGTCGAGAAACACCGGGATGCGCGGGACCTCGCCGGCGTCCATGAGGCCCTTGATGGTATGCAGGATCGTCTGCGTGCGTTCGATGGCGAAACTGGGAATCAGGATCTTACCGCCCTGCGCGGCCGCCTCGCGCAGCGCGTCACGGAACTCGGCGAGCGTGGCGTTCCAGGCGCGGTGGGTGCGGTTGGCGTAGGTGCTTTCCAGGACCACGGCGTCGGCGTGGGATGGGGGCGTGAAATCCAGTTGCAGGCCGCTCTCACGATTCCCCAGGTCGCCGCTCATGATCAGGCGCGCGTCACGGCTCTCGATCAGCAGGTAGGCGCTGCCCAGGATGTGCCCGGCGCGCTGGGGCGTGACGCGCAGGCCCGCCACGGGCGCCGTCTCGCCGAAACGCAGGCTGGGGCGCAGCAGGGCCAGGACGCGGTGCACGTCCTCCTCGCCGTACAGCGGGGGCGCAACCTGCTCGTCGGGAATGCCCTGGCGGCGGGCGCGGCGCAGGTCGTGCCGGTAGCCGTCCACCTGAAGGCGCGCGGAGTCCAGCAGAACCGTCTCGGCCAGCGCGGCGGTCGGTTCGGTGCAGTGAATAGGCCCCCGGTACCCGAGTTTCACGAGCAGTGGCAGACGGCCCACATGATCCAGGTGCGCGTGCGTGAGAATCACGGCGTCCAGGCCCGCCACGTCGAACGGCAGGGGCTCGCGGTTGCGGGCCTCCAGGTCGTCGTTGCCCTGGAACAGGCCGCAGTCGATCAGCAGGTGCCGGCCGTCCAGCGTGAGCAGATGCATGCTGCCGGTGACCGTACCGGCCGCCCCGAAACTCTGAAGTTGCATGACGCAGTCTACCCAACCGTGACGGCGAGCCCCGACGCACAGCCGCCCGACACCTCTGCCTCCACGGGGGCGAAGGCGGGTCATACGGATTCCGATTGATTCGGTGCAGTTCTGAATCAATTTGAGCGGACGCGAGTAGGAAAAAGATAAGGGTTTCGCGGTATGGAGCCGCAGACGGCGCTTTTCCGACTGTGGTGGAATGGAGCGGAATCCTTATCACATCCCTCCCCCACTGCCGGCGGCCCACGCCTTCACGGGTCATCCGGGGCGGGCCTTTAGTCGCCCTTCAGGTTCAGCCGCGCCCCTGACAGGGCGGGTGTACGTTCAGGGCATGAGCGACCCCACCCAGTCCGCCCTGAACGCTGCCATGACCACCGCACCGGCCGGATTCCAGCGGATCGTGGTGGGCGTCGACTTTTCCGAGTCGTCCAGTCACGCGCTGACGACCGCCCGCAGCCGGTTTCCCGGAGCGACCCTGCGGCTGGTGCATGTGACCGACGCGCGCGTGACCGCCGCGCCTGACCTGATGGGTGGCGTGAGCGCCGCCATGCCCGACCCGACGCTGCTGCGCACCCTTGAGGACGCCGACGCGACCCGCATGCAGGGCGTGGCGCAGGCCGGTGAGGAAACCGAACTGATGGTCGGGGACCCCGTGACCGGCCTGCTGGAAGCGGCGGGCCGCTGGCAGGCGGACCTGATCGTGGTCGGCACACACGCGCGGGGTGCGCTGGAGCACTTCTTCCTGGGCAGTACGGCCGAGAAGGTCGTGGCCCGCAGCCCCATTCCGGTGCTGACCGTGCGCAACCTCGCCGGGAGCGGCCGCGAGTGAAGGTCGGGATTGTCGGAGCTGGACTGGTCGGCGCGACCGCCGCGTACGCCCTGACGCTTCGCGGCTCATGCAGCGAGATCCTGCTGACCGATCAGGACGAGGCCCGCGCGCGCGCCGAGGCGCAGGACATCGCGCACGCCTCGCCGGTCAGTCACGGCGCCCGGGTCAGCAGCGGCCCCGTGGCGGACCTGCGGGGCAGCGCGGTCGTGATCGTCGCGGCCGGCGCGAACCAGAAGCCCGGCGAGTCCCGCCTGGACCTGCTTCAGAAGAACGCCGCCATCTTCCGGGAGTTGATTCCGCAGATCGTGGCCGCCGCGCCGGACGCCGTGGTGCTGATCGCCACGAACCCGGTGGACGTGCTGACGGACCTGGCGGTGCGCCTGGCGCCCGGCGTGGCCGTGATGGGCTCCGGCACGGTCCTCGACAGCGCCCGGTTCCGGCACCTGATCGCCGGGCACGCCGGAGTGGACGGCACGAACGTGCACGGCTACGTGCTGGGTGAACACGGGGACAGCGAGGTCATCGCCTGGAGTACCGTCACCGTGGCGGGCCTCCCGGTCGCGGACTTCATGGCCGCGCGGAACCACGAGTGGACGCCCGGCATCCGCGCGCAGATCGCGGCGGACACGCGCGGCGCGGCGGCGCAGATCATCAGCGGGAAACGCGCCACGTACTACGGGATCGGCGCGGCCCTGGCCCGCATCACCGAGCGTGTGCTGGGCGACCGGCGGGCCGTCCTGACCGTCAGCGCCCCCACCCCCGAATTTGGCGTGAGCCTGAGCCTGCCGCGCGTGGTGGGACGCAGTGGCGTGCTGGACACGGTCCTGCCCGCCCTGACCGACACGGAACGCGCGGACCTGGACGCCAGCGCCGCCGTGCTCAGGGCGTCCCTGGCGTCCCTGGACTGACCGGCGCTGGACTGACCGGCGCTGGAGGGCCGGGCGCGGCCTTCACAGGCGGCAGCGGATCCGCCGGCGCGGGGGTGGCCGGCTGTCCCTGGACCGGAGCGGCTGGTGCACTGGCTGGCGGCGCACTGGCTGGTGGTGCGCTGCCCGGCCCGGTGTCCGTGAACTCGCCCGTGATGGTGCCGCCCTCAGCCTTCACGGCGTACACCTCGTTGCGGTCCAGGTCGTACACGATGACCCCGGCGCGCAGGGTGTCGCCGCCCTTGACGCTCTCGGCGGGCTCGGTGGCCGTGCCGTACAGGCGGGCCACGTTGCGCGTGTCGTCGTACTCGACCCGCGCGGCGCGGCTGACCCGCCCGCCCGCCGAGTTGAACACCACGTTCCCGACCAGCGTGGTTTTCTCGTCGTCCACGCTGACCTCGATGCGCTCACTCTGGCCGGTCAGGGGGTCGGTGTCGCTGCGGCGCGTGAACCGGATCGGCCCGTCGATGCGGGCCACGCCGTCGGCGCTGTCGTACACCAGTTTCTGACCGCGCAGTTCCGTGCGGCCCTGCGTGACCAGCACGGTGCCCGGCGCAGGTTTCGGGGCGGCCTGCACCTCGCAGCGGGTCAGGCGGTCCCTGGTACCCGGCGGTACCTCGTCCCGTTCCAGAAAGCGGCCCGTGCCGGCGCTGGCCTCCACGCGGCCGTCACTGCCGCCCTGCCCGTCTTTCGGGGCGTTCTGTGTGACCACGGCCAGCGGCACGCGGATCACGTTCTTGTCGATGGTGATCTGCACGCCGCCCGCGCCGGTCTCGCTGAACACTGCCAGGGTCGGCGCGCCCTCCGGGTCGTCCGGGAGCGGCTGGCACAGCGCGAACACGCCTGTGGTGTCGTCCGTTCCGGTCTTCACGATCACGATGCGGCGGTCCTTGCCGTCCTTCTCGCTGCGGCGCACCAGGGTCAGGCTGGCCTGCTCCGCACCGGCGTCCGGCGCAGCGTCCGGTGTGGCGGCGGCTGGGATGGCGGGGTCTGGGCTGGTGGCGGCTGGGCTGGTGGCGGCTGGGGCGGGTTGCGGCGCCGTTTCGGTCGGGGCGGGCAGGCTGGGCCCGGCCTGCTGCGCCCGCCCGCCCGGCACCACACCCGCCGCCAGCAGCGCGCTCAGGAGTGCGGCAGTCAGGCGGGTGCGGGGCATGCGCGCAGTTTATACGGGTTCCGTCTGTTTCGCTGACAACCCGGAACATCGCCGGGTTCTCAGCTCCACGCCCGGAACCCGCTTCTCTCCCACTCGCTTCGCTCGGATTGAAGGGTCTTGACAGCCCCTTCAACCGGAGTCCGTATTACTTCTCGCCGCGCAGCTTGAACTGCTCGGCCGGAACCTTGTACGCCGAGTTCAGGGCGCGCACGCGGCCCAGGTCGGTGCGCTGCTCCAGGTATCCGCTGGCGGGGGCCTTGACGGTCACCTTGCTCTTGCTGTCCACGCTGACGGCGTTCCCGACCACGTACGCCACGTTCTTGCGGTCGTCGTAGTACACGGCGTCGCCGGTGGTGGTGGTGGTGCCCTGCACGAGTTTCACGCCGCCGCGCACGTACAGCGTCTTGGTCTTGGTGAGCGCGCGGACTTCCTGGCCGGTGATGACCAGTTCCTTCTGGTTCGCCTTGGCGGCGCGGGTCAGGCTGGGTTGGCCGGTCAGCTGCGCGAGTTCGCGGTCCTCGTCGAACACCAGCCTGTCGGCCTGTCCGTTCTGCGTGCCGGTGGAGAGGGTCACGCTGCCCGTACTGGTGGACACGTTGTTATCCACGTCCAGGCTCATCTGCGCGGCCTTGATGCTGACGGTGTCGCCGTCCTCTTTCTTCTCGGGAGAGAAGGTGGCGCTGGCGTTGCCGCTCAGCACGCCCTGTCCGGTCGTCTCGTCGTACGCGAGGGTGCTGCCGGCGGCGCTGAGGCGACCGCGCGTGACCTTCACGGCCCCGGTGAAGTTCGCGGTGCGTTTGCCTTTCGCTTCGATCAGCGGCGTGCCCCTGGGCGCGGCCAGCACGGCCTGGGACGCCTCGATGTTCAGGGTGCTGACCTTGGCCTTCACGGGACTGCCGGTGAAGGTCAGGGGTCCGTTGCGCACGTCGCCGCGCGGGCCGCCCTGAATGGTGATCAGGCGGTTGGCGTCGGCCTGCGCCAGCACGGGCGCGGCGACGGTCAGGAGGGCCAGCAGGGACACGGTCTTGGCGCGGTTCATCATGGGACTCCTTGAAGGTCAGGCTCCGGGAACGCGCTGGCCGTTCTCGCAGCGTTCCGTGCCGTCCAGGTCGTATTGCAGGGTTGAATTGGCGTTGTCAGAATCCTCGATGTTGAAAT
Source organism: Deinococcus sp. (assembly GCF_018260555.1). Lineage (GTDB taxonomy): Bacteria > Deinococcota > Deinococci > Deinococcales > Deinococcaceae > Deinococcus. The sequence goes on from NZ_JAGLBB010000034.1 coordinate 11,524, forward strand.
CGAAACTCATGCGGAGGTTCTCGACGTGCCCGGTCATGAGCGGCGAGTCGAGTTCCGCGACCGGCGCGCTGAAGCCGCTGCCCTGCTCGATCTTCACGGGCGTCTGCTCGGTGCCGGTCAGGTCGATGTCGGCACACTGCTGTACCAGGGTGATGCGCGCCTGACGGGTGGTCATGTTGTCCTGAGCGTCGATGGTCAGGTCCGGGGCGCTCAGGGTGGCGTCCAGCGTCTGGCGGCCCGTCAGGCGGCCCGAGGCGTCCCGTTCGCGCAGCAACCGCTGGCCCTGGCCCAGGTCGGTCAGGCGCGTCTCGCTGATCAGCGGGTCGTTCGTGACCTGCCCCGCCCGGAACTGCCACACGGCGTCCGGGTCGCGGGACGGGTACAGCGTGAGCTGCACGCCGGACAGGACCGCGCCGGTGGGCACGGCCGTCCGGTCCGCGCCGGGCAGCAGCGCGAAGATCAGGGCGAACCCCAGGATGCCCATCAGGGCGTACAGGCCGAGTTTCTGCACGGGCGCACTCTAGCGCGCCCCTCTCATGAGAGTGGTGGGGATTGGGTGGGAGGCACCCCGGCCCGCCTGCCGCGCGCTTACCCTGGGCGGCATGATCGACTCTCACACCCACCTCGACTACATCGACGATCCGGCGGGCGCGCGCGGCGAACTGGGTCTGAGTGCCATGGTCTGCATCGGCGCCAGCCCCCAGCACGCCCGGAACGCCGTGGCCCTGGCCGAGCAGTTCGGGGACGTGTTCGCGACGGTCGGCTTGCACCCCACCGACACCGACGAGGACAGCCCGGCGGCCCGCGCGCAGATCGAGGCGCTGCTGACCCACCCGCGCGTGGTGGGCGTCGGCGAGAGCGGCCTGGACGACTACTGGGACGACACGAAACGCGCCGCGCAGGTCTCGGCCTTCGAGTGGCAACTGGATCTCGCGCGGCGCAGCGGCAAGGCGCTGGTGATTCACACGCGGGATAAGGCCGGGCAGGACAGCGCGCACCGGGGCGTGATGGACGTGCTGCGCGCGTGGCCGGACGTGCCGGTCATCCTGCACTGCTTCAGCGGGCATCCGGGCCTGCTGCGATTCGGGCTGGAGCGCGGCGAGCACACGCACTTCGGCTTCGCGGGGAACACCACGTACAGGAACGCGCAGGAGATCCAGGCGGCGGCCCGCGACCTGCCCCTGTCCCGGATGCTGCTGGAAACCGACGCGCCCTTCCTGGCTCCCGTGCCCAAGCGCGGGAAACCCAACCGGCCCGGTTACGTGCGCCACACCCTGGAGTTCATCGCGGCCCTGCGCGGCCTGAACCCCACGGAACTGGAGGCCGTGACCGACGGGAACACCCGCCGCGCCTACGGACTGCCGCTGGCCTGACGGTCTCCACGATACCTCGACTTGAGATGCATCCAATCCAGAGGTATCGTGAAGGCATGAACGCCCGCGAGCAACTCCGCATGCTCATCCTGGCCGTCCTGGACCGCCAGCCCGAACACGGCTACGCCATCGCCCAGGCCATCAACACCCGCAGCGAAGGCCTCCTGCGCGCCCGCGAAGGCACCCTCTACCCCGCCCTGCACGCCCTTGAATCCGAAGGGTTCATCGAGAGCAGCGAACATGAGGTCGCTGGCCGCACCCGGCGCGAATACCGCCTGACCGAGAAGGGCCGCGCCACCCTGGCCCGCACCCGCCGCGACTGGCAGGCCCAGGTCGGCGCCGTGCAGGCGGTGCTGGGAGGGAACGCATGACGGACACCCCGACCGACCGTATGACCCTGAACGACTGGCTGACCGTGGCCCTGTCGGGGCTGGCGCCGGAGGTCGCGGCGCGGCTGCGGGCCGAGTACCTGGGGCACGCGCAGGACATGCTAGAGGCGGGTGAGCCGGTGGGCGCGGTGCTGGGGGCACTGGGTGATCCGGCGCGCCTGAACGCGGAGTTGCGGGAGCGGTACCTGACGGAGTACGAGGCGAAGGTGATCGCGGCGCACTCCCGCGCGTGGTCGGCGCGGGCGGTGTGGGGTCCGCTGGTGATGGGCGTGGTGGGGACGCTGGCGGTGTCGGTCCTGAATCCGGCGGTGGGGGCGTGGGCGCTGTTGCTGCCGCTGCTGGGCTTGGCGGGCAGTGGGTGGTTGTGGTGGCTGGCGCGTCGATTGCCGCCGGAGAGGCTGGCGCTCAGGGGGTCGTCGGCGCTGGTGTTTCTGCAGGCCGTGATGCTGGCGGCATTGCAGGGTGTGAACTCGTCGCGACCGGAGCTGTTCCTGCCGTTGTTCGTGGGCGCGGCGGCCCTGGCGTTCGCGTGGTGGGAGTACGGTCTGAACGGTCGGCTGCACGCCAAACTGGGACGGTAGGCGTGCGGGGCAGTGTGGGGCGCGGCATCATGCGGGCATGAACGCTGTGACCGCTGACCCTGCCCCCTTCCCCCCTGCTGCCCTGACGGTGCTGGACGTGATCCGTGCGCGCCGGACGGTGGATATCGGTCTCCTGAAACCCGACCCGGTCCCGCATGAGGTGGTGGGGACGATTCTGGAGGCGGGCACCTGGGCACCGAACCACGGGCGCACGGAGCCGTGGCGGTTCACGGTGTTCACGGGTGAGGGCCGCGCGCGCCTGGCCGAGGTATTCGCGCAGGCGTACGCGGCGGGCAGCGCGCCGGACCGGGAGGACGGGGCGGCGCTCGAAGCGCAGCGCGCGCGGGCGTGGCGGGCGCCGCTGTGGATCAGCCTGGAACTGCACATGCCCGCCAAACCCAACATGCCGGAGTGGGAGGAGCAGGCGGCCCTGGCGTGCGCGGCGCAGAACATGTGGCTGGCCGCCACGGCCTTCGGACTGGCCGGGAAGTGGGTGAGTGGCCCGGTGATGGTCAGTCCGGTCGCAGCGGAACTGCTGGGCGCGCCGAAACTGCTGGGGCTGCTGTTCCTGGGCTACCCGGCGGGCCAGGTGCCAGCCGGTTCACGCGCGCCGCTGTCCGAGAAGGTCACCTGGGTAGAGTGATACGGACTCCGATTGATTCGGTGCAGTTCCGGATCAATCCGAGCGAAGCGAGTGGGAGCGGGGCGGGTTCCGGACGTGGAGCCGGCAATCCGGCGAAGTTCCAGATTGTCGGCGAAACAAACGGAATCCGTATGATACGGAGCGGACGCGAGTAGGACCAACATATGCCCCTTCGCGGTATGGAGCCGCAGGCGGCGCTCTCCCGACTGTGGCGCAGTGGAGCGGCCGTCCGTCTGATTCCGTTGCCGGGGATCAGCGGCTCAGGTCGTACCCGGACAGGGTGGTGAACGGCGCGGGGTTCGCGCTGCCCAGCGGCTGGGACTGGTCGTACACGTTCCAGCCGCTGCGGACCGTCATGGCTGGCAGGACCTCGCCGCCGCCCAGAAGGTCCGGGAGCATTACCTCCGGAATCCTGGCGTCGAGCGGACTGACCACCAGCCATTTGCGGTTACGGGCGACCACCTCACCCACGTCGTACTGCGCGTTGTTGTTCGCGTCATCGAAGGCCACGACCTGGTACACGCCCGCCACGTTGAACACACCCGGAGCCGGCAACTCAAAGCCGAACTGCCAGCTGTTCAGGCTGCTGCCGACCAGGTTCTGCCCGATATCGCTCTTGTTCGTCAGGGCGCCGGGCACGCCTGTCCCGATCAGCGCAAGGCGCAGGCGCGGGCTCTCACCCCAGCGGCCCCCCACAGTCCCGGCCAGCGGGTAGGCGTCCGGCGTGCGGACCTCCTGCGGGCGGCAGGCGACCAGGGCGATGAGCACAAGGGCGGGCAGGATAGGTCGCATGACAGTCAGGGTACCGCAGCGTACAGGGGTGCGGACGCAGGCGCCAGGTCTGCCAACCATGGCAACTGACCTGAATACCAGCTGAGGGCCGCCTGAAACAGTCTTGTGGTATTGGCCCATGAGGCTTATATTTGTCTTCCATAGCAACACTCAGCCTGATCTCACATCAGGTGTCTGAAGGGTCACACGTCTATCTGTTCCAGCAAGGGCTGGCGCCGTCATTCACGTGTACCCCAAGGATCAAGGAGTTTTCATGAAGCGATTCGGCAGCCTTCCCCTTCTGATCCTGACCGGCGCGCTCACTGCGTGCGGTGTCGGCCCCATCGATATGACCGCCCCGACCGCGACGCTGACCATCACTCCGAACGCACTGGTAGCGGCCGGTACCGTGAACATGACGGCCGCCGGTACCGACGCAGACGGCGTCAGCAAGGTCGAGTTCTACGACAACGGCGCCCTGATCGCGACCGATACCACCTCCCCCTACACCGCCAGCAAGGCCTACGCCTTCGCGGACAACGGGACCCACATCCTGAGCGTCAAAGTGTACGACTACAGCGCCAACGTAGGTCAGGACTCCAAAACGCTGACCGTGGCCATCGCCGACGCGAACGAACCGAACGACAGCGTCGCCGCGGCGACTGCCCTGAGTGTCGGAACGCCGGTCAAGGGCGTCATTGCCGGGCAGGACCGCGACCATGATTACTTCAAGTTCACGGCCAGCGCTGGCGAGGCCCTGAAACTGACGGTGCAGAGCGTCAGCGTGGACGCCAAGAGCACCCTGGACCCGTACGTGATGATCCTGATGCCCGACGGCCGCACGGTCCTGGAAAAAGACGATGACAGCGGCGCGGGCCTGGAATCCGAGATCAGATTCAACGCCCCGGCCGCCGGGACGTACACGGCCGTCGTGACCAGCTTCGACATTCACGACGACGCAACCGCCAAGAATGACCGCGCCACGAACAGCTACCAGATCGCTCTGACCCGCCGCTGAGTTCCGCCCGGACCACTTTTGAATTCAAGGAGCTTCCTGTGAACACGGTTAAATCCCTTTCCCTGCTGAGTCTCGCGCTGGTCCTGGGGGCCTGCGGTACCAGTTCCCCCACCGCCTCTGCTTCCACCGGATCGGCGCCCGCCGCCAACCGCGCCAGCATCCTGAACGCCACGCCGAACGCCCCGACCCGCTGGTTCGTGGAACTGACCGGCGATCCCACCCTGCTGAGCGTGCAGAGCGTCAGCGGTCAGCAGGCGACCTTCCGCGCGCAGGCCGCGCAGCAGGGCATCAAGTACCAGGAAGTGCGCAGCTTCCAGACGCTGTTCAACGGCTTTTCCGTGCAGGCCAGCGAGGCGGAGATCAACCGCATCTCGCGTCTGCCCGGCGTGCTGGGCGTGTACCCCGTCAAGGAGATCGCCGCGCCGAAGGTGGAAGTCAACCTGACCGACGCCCTGAGGCCCGACATGTTCTCCGCCATCAAGATGACGGGCGCCGACGTGGCCCAGAACGAACTGGGCCTGACCGGTAAGGGTGTCAAGGTCGGCGTGATCGACACCGGCATCGACCTGGAACACCCGGCCTTCGCGGGCCGCGTGGTCGCCCAGTACGACTTCGTGGGTGACGATTACGATTTCGGCAAACCCACCAAACCCGACCCGATCGCGGACGACTGCGCCGGTCACGGCTCGCACGTGGCCGGGATCGTGGGCGGCAACGACGCCAGCCGGGGCTTCAAGGGCGTGGCGCCCGAGGTCAGCTTCGGCGCGTACCGCGTGTTCGGCTGCGACGGCAGCACGGGCGAAGACATCATGGTCGCCGCCATGGAGCAGGCGTACAAGGACGGCATGCAGGTCGTGAACCTGAGCATCGGGTCCGCCTTCGAGAACTGGGAAGGCACGCCGTCGGCCAAGGTCGGCAGCCGTATGGTCAAGAAGGGCATGGTCGTCGTGGCGTCCGCCGGGAACAGCGGCGCCAACGGACAGTACTCCATGGGCGGCGTGACCATGGGCGATAACGTGATCTCGGTCGCGTCGGTCAGCAACACCGAGATCGAGGTCAGCAAGTTCAAGCTGTCGTCCGGCGAGACCATCGGGTACATGGCGGGCGACCCCGCCCCCACCGGCAAGGCCGGCGTGACCCTGCCCATCACGAAACTGGCCACCAGCACCACCACCACAGCCAATGACGGCTGCCTGGTCGGCGGCGCGAACCCCTACGCGGCCGGTAGCCTGACAGGCAAGGCCGTGTTGATCCGCCGCGGCACCTGCACCTTCTACGAGAAGTCCAAGAACGCCCAGGATGCCGGGGCCAGCGCCGTCATCCTGTACAACCGCGACTCCGGGTACCTGGCTCCCTCGCTGACCGGCGCGGCCCGCATCACCATTCCCGTGGCGTTCGTGAACGACGCCAGCGGCGCCAAGATCGACAGCAAGATCGCCGCCGGCGTGTCCATGACCTTCGCCGACGGCAATCTCAGCATTCCCAGCCCCACGGCGAACACGCTGGACTCGTACTCCTCGTACGGCCTGAGCGCCGACCTGGAACTCAAGCCCGACATCGCGGCGCCCGGCGGGAACATCCGCAGCGCCTGGCCGCTCACGCTGGACGCCAGCGGGTACGCGACCCTCAGCGGCACCAGCATGGCCTCCCCGCACGTGGCGGGCGCCGCGGCGCTGATGCTGCAGGCCTTCCCGAACACCAAGGCCAAGGACATGCGCGGCCTGCTGATGAACAGCGCCACGCTGCGCTGGTACCGCGCGGCGAGCGGCACGCTGCTCACCGGGCTGCCCGATTACGTGCAGCGCCAGGGGGCGGGCATGGTGGACATCGTCGGGTCGTACAACAGCACCGTGCGCGCCACGCCGAACAAACTGAGCCTGGGCGAGAGCGCCAGCTTCGCCACGCGCAACAAGGTCGTGGTCCTGAAAAACACCTGGAACCGCACCGAGACCTTCACGGCGTACCACTCCCCGGCCCTGACGGTCGGCGGGACCACCCTGGCCCCCAGCCCCAGTCAGACGTACGCCACCATGACCATCAACGGTCAGGACGCCGACAAGACCGACGTGATGGTCACGGTCCCTGCCAGCGGCGAGACCGAACTGAACGTGGTGATCACGCCCCCGGCCGGCGCCCCCGACAAGTCCCAGTACGGCGGGTACATCGTGCTTGAAAGCTCCTCGGGTCAGAACATGGTCATCCCCTACGCCGGCTTCAAGGGCGATTACCAGAGCATCCAGGCGCTCGGGAACCTGACCATCGGCGGCAAGAGCTACAACTTCCCTGCGCTGTTCGACGACAAGGAAGACACCTTCTTCGAGGAAGGCGAGGTGGCGACCGCCCCCATCGACTACACCTTCAAGGACATCGCGCTGGATCCCGCCAAGCCCACGGAACTGACCAACGACGCTCCGTACGTGCTGGCGCAGCTGTCCCACCAGGTGCGTAAGATGACCCTGGAACTGCTCGACGCGAACGGCGCGGTCGTGGACACCCTGCTCAAGCAGGAGTACCTGGGCCGCAGCTGCACCAACAACGTCGCGCTGATCAGCACCACCTGCGACGCCTTCAACACCTACGCCTGGGACGGCAAGCTGAGTAGTGGCAAGGCCGCCGCGAACGGCACCTACCAGTTGCGCCTGAAGGCCCTCAAGGCCCAGGGTGACGAGAGCGTCGCCACCGACACCGAGGTATACACCACCCAGAAATTCACGGTCGCGCGCCCCTGATCGCCTGACCCCACTCCGCAGCGCCGCCCCCCATCACGGAGGGCGGCGCTGTTCTTGACACTGCGCTCAGCGCAGGTGGGTCATACGGACTGCGCTTCACTGCGCCACAGTCGGAAAAGCGCCGTCTGTGGCTCCATACCGCGAAGGGGCGTCTGCTATTCCTACTCGCGTCCGCTCGGATTGATTCAGAACTGCACCGAATCAATCCGAGTCCGCATCAGGCGCGCAGGTGGGTCAGGATGGTCTCGATCACGCCCTGAAGGTCCAGCGGGCCGGTGTCGATCACCAGGGCGTCGGGCGCGGGGGCGCTCTGCGCAGTGTCCAGTTCGTCGCGGCGTTGCAGGGCAGCCTCGATGGCGGGCACGTCTTCCGGGCGTTCGCGGGCGCGGCGCTCGGCGCGGATGCGGGCGCTGGCAGTCAGGTAGAACTTGTGGCTGGCGTGCGGGAACACGTTGGTCCCCATGTCGCGGCCCTCGGCCACGAACGGTTCGGGCAGGGCGCGCAACTGGGCGTCCACCCACGCGCGCACCTCCGGCAGGGCGGCCACGACGCTGACACCCCGGTCCACGCGGGTCGAGTGCAGGTCATCCGTGAGTTCCCGCTCGCCCTGCCAGACGCGGTTGCCGCTGGCCAGGGGTTCCAGCCGGACCGGGTGGGCGTCCAGCAGGGCCAGCAGCGGGGGCGCGGCGTGCAGGTCCAGGTTGGCCTCAAGGCCCAGCAGGGTCGCGGCGCGGTACAGCAGGCCGCTGCTCACGTAGGGCACGCCGAGCGCCCGCGCGACACCCGAGGACACGCTGGATTTTCCGCTGGCCGCCACGCCGTCAATGGTCACGATCATCAAGAGGGCAGTGTAGCGCGGCCTCGCCCGGCCCGGCCGGCCCCATCCCTGTTGCCCCCATCCCTGTTCCCCCCATCCTTGTTGCGCTGCGCCGTGCGTCCGGGCCGCTACACTGGGAGGAACGATGAAACACGCTGCCCTGATCCTGACCGCGCTCCTTGCCCTGACCGCCTGCCAGAAAAAGGACGGCGGGGCCGCCTCGCAGACCGACACGACCCAGACCGACACGGCTGCCACGGACACCCCTGCTACCGATACGGCGGCCACAGACACGACCACCGCAGACACGACCACCGCAGACACGACCACCACCGAGACCCCCGCCGCCGCCGGTCCCGCCGTGACCACACCGGGCGCCGTGCCCGCCGGGTACACGCTGGTCCCGGCACTGACCGACAAACCCACCCGCGCCTTCAAGGCCGAACCCGACCCGGCCCTGGAAGACGGCAAGGACTACTACGCGCTGATCGACACCAGCCGCGGGCAGATCCTGGCGGACCTGTACGAGCAGGAAACGCCGGTCACCGTGAACAACTTCGTGTTCCTGGCCCGCAACCACTACTTTGACGGCGTCCGCTTTCACCGCGTGATCGACGGGTTCATGGCGCAGACCGGCGACCCCAAGAGCGTGGATGACAGCAAGAAAGCCGAGTGGGGAACCGGCGGCCCCGGCTACAGCTTCGCGGACGAGTTCCGTCAGAAACTCACCTTCGATGCCAGCGGCATTCTCGCCATGGCGAACAGCGGCCCCGCCACGAACGGCAGTCAGTTCTTCATCACGTTCCAACCCACGGACTTCCTGAACGGCAAGCACACCATCTTCGGGAAGGTCGTGACCGGCGACGACACCCTCCCGAAACTGACGCGCACCATGGACCAGAACAACACCGAAATCAAGGACGCGGCGCCTGACCAGATTCTCAGCGTGCGGATCCTGACCAAGGGCTGATAGGGACTCCGGTTGAATGGCTTCCAGACCATTCAACCGAGCGGAGCGAGTGGAAGCCGGACGGATTGCGTCTGATACGAATTCTGCTCCATTCCGCCACAGTCGGAAAAGCACCGTCTGCGGCTCCACACCACAGAATCCGTATGCTGTTCCTACTCGCGTCCGCTCGGATCGATTCAGAACTGCACCGAATCAATCGGAATCCGTCTGCACAATCCCCCCGTTCCGCGAGCGCGCCTCCCCGTTGGGGGCGCGCTTTACAGTTCCAGGTCGGTGGGCGTGCGTGCCTGGGCGGGAATGGCGGTCAGGAGCAGTTCGTACTTGCCGGTCACGAAGATCTTGAAGCCGTGTTTCTGCAGACCGCGCCGGCCGTTGGTCACGTCGGCGGCCAGCAGGCTCAGGTCGGGCCGGGCATAGTTGCGCATGCGCGCCCCGTACGAGAGCGTGCCGCCCCGGTAGCGCGCGTTCGGGTACCCGAGAATCAGGCCCCCGCCAGGGGTCAGGTGGGAGCGGCGCAGCGTGGCCAGCAGGACATCCTGCGTGACCCCGGGGCTTTGCAGGAGGCTCAGGGCCAGGATCAGGTCAAAGCGTCCCAGTTCGGGCGGGAGGGCGCCTACGTCGAGCGTGTGGAAGGTGGCGTGCGGGTGGCGGGTGCGGGCGGCCTGCACGGCGCCCGGGTCCAGATCCACGCCCACCACCTCCAGCGCGCGGTCCGGGAGGGCCAGCGGCAGGGCGGCGAGTTCATGTCCGGCGTTCATGCCGAGCGCCAGAATCCGACCACCGGGTGGGGGGTTCACGCGGCGCAGCGCCTCGGTGAACGTGGCCAGGAACACCGGGTCTTCGAGTTTGTTCACGCGGGCCCAGTCACCGTCAGGGCCGTACCCGGCGTGGTCCGGGTCGCGGCCCGGAGCGTGCGCCCGCAGCGTCAGGCACACACGGCCCTCCCCTGCCCGCTGCGGCGTCAGTAGGTGCGCGCCCAGCAGGTCCGCGAGGTCCGTCCAGGTGTGCCAGGGGCGGTGCGTGCCGTGCAGGGTGGCCTCGCCCGCGTACAGGCCCAGACCGGCGTCGGGGTCGGGCACCGTGAAGGTCACCTGCCCTGCGGCGCGCAGCCGATCACGCACGGCGGGCAGGATGACGTTCATCGGTTCGGTGGTGAACACAGGGATCTCGGACATAAGAAAACCCCGTCATCATAGACGGGGTTCACCGGACAAGGGGGGGCGGCGAGGTGCCTGCCGATGGTCTCGGCGCCGGGAACGCCGTCCAGCGACGGGGGCCAGGTGGTGACATGAGCGACGGCAGCGCTGGCCGGTAAGCCCTGAAATCCGCCCGGATGCGGTGGATGCTGCCGCCCCTTCAACCGGACTCCGTGTCAGTACCCGTGGTGTTTGACGACCGCGCCCTGCCCTTCGAGCCAGCGGGTCACGACGCCCACGGCGGCCTTCACGCCGGTCGTGATGATCGGGCCGCCGAACTTGGCGAGGCGCACGAGGTGCGTGCCGTCCTCGCGGGCGGTGATGCCGATCAGGACTTCCTGCGTCAGTTCGCCCTCCACGACGTGCGCCAGGACGACCCAGCCGTCCACGCGCAGTCCGGCGTACAGGTCGAGCAGGATGACGGTCCAGCCTGCGCCCTCGTCGGCATTGCGGCTGGCAGGGTTGCGGCTGGCAGGGTTGCGTTCCGTGAGTTTCTCGAAGGTCCGGGGGGTGAAGGTGTCGGGCAGGGTCAGGACGGCGTGGGGCACGGTGGTGGGGTCCTCCGGGTAGGGTGCGCTCTGCCCGTGCGGGACGGGCGCGTGCGCGGTGGGCGTGAAGCGGGCGTGGTGGGCACCAAGGCCCAGGTCACGCCACTTGAGGGCGTACTTGGTTTCCAGCGCGGCGGCGGGCGGTTCGGTGATCTCGGTGTGCATGACGCCGCTGGCTGCCGCCTCGGCGCACGCGAACGCGAAGTACTCGTCGTGGTCGGTGGTGAGCAGGATCGTCCCGCCGGGTTTCAGGCGACTGGCCGCCAGCCGGAAGAACGGCGCGCGCAGCAGGCGGTGGTCGGTGTGCCCGGCCTTGGGCCACGGGTCGGGGAAATTCACGACGATCAGGTCCAGGCCCGCGTGCGGGATGACTTCACGGATCAGCACGTCGGCCGGGAGTTTGGTCAGCAGGGCGTTGTCCAGTCCGGCGTCCCGCAGGCGGCGGTTCGCTTTGAGGAGCGACACGCCGGACAGTTCCACACCCAGGTAGTTGGGCGCCTCCGGGAAGGTCGCGGCGTAGTGCGGCCAGAAACGGCCGTCCCCGAAGCCGACTTCCAGCACCCAGGGGCGCTGCGGGGTGTGCGGGTACAGGCGCGCGGCGCTGTCCGGGAACTGAAAGTCACCGAGGCGGGCGATCACGCGTTCACCCCACCGTCCAGCGGGGCGTTCAGGTCGGCCGTCAGCTCATCTGCGAGGCGGGCGGCGTCCTGGAGCACGCTGGCGTACGTGTGGTCGCCGGGCGTGCACTGGCCCAGCATCCGCACGCGTTCCAGGCGGTTCACGCGGAAGCCGTCGAGTTCGGTGGGGGCGGGCGTCAGGAAACGCACCTCGTACGGGGGTTCCACGCCCTCGCCCTCGGCGCGGCGCTCACGGCCGACCAGCCAGATCCCGCTGGAGGTCAGGTCGTCCGCCAGAAAATCGTACGCGACCTCGCTGAGCCGCCCGGCCTCGTCCATGGTGTCTCCCACCAGCAGGCGGCCCTTCAGGAACGCGCCGACGGCCAGCACGCACAGGCGCGCGCGCAGCTTCGGGCCTTCCCAGGTCGAGAGGACCACCTGCGCCTCCTCGGGCGCCCTCTCCTGGTCCGGCACCGTCTCCTGGTCAGGTGCCGTCTCCTCGTCCAGGGCAGTGACGGTGCTCTGGAGCAGGTGAATCCCGGCGGTTTGCTCCACGCGGGCTTTCAGGTGACGGTGGAAGGTCCAGCCGTCCGTGTCGGGGTGCAGCGCGGCGCGCACCTCCTCGAACAGGCTGCCACCGGGAAAGGTCACGCCCTGCGTGGTCGGCTGGTACAGGTTCCCCAGGTGATCGAGCGCCTGCGAGACCAGCAGCACGTCCCGGCCCGCGCGGGCCAGCCGCCACGCCAGTTCCGTTCCGGCCAGCCCGGCGCCGACCACGGCCACGTCGTACAGGTGCCCCGGTTGCGGGCGACTTCGGGGGGAAACAGGTCCAAACATCACAGGCCAGTGTAGAGGCTGGGCGCCGCAAGGGCACCGGCCCCGCGTTGCGCGTACCCTGTACGCCATGACGGACGACGCTCCCTCGAACGACGGGTTCGCGTTCCGCTCGCAGGTGCAGGTGGGGGGCGTGAGCGTGCTGGCGTTCCTGAGCGAGTCGTTCCGGCATTCCGGCGCGGCGGTGTGGGCCTCAAGGCTCGCGGCGGGCGAGGTAGAGGTGCGCGGCGTGCGGGCGCGCGGGGAGGAGCGACTGCGCGCGGGTGACGTGGTGGTGTGGCGCCGCCCGCCGTGGCGGGAGGAGGCGGCTCCCCTTGAGTACGCGGTACTGTGGCAGGACGACTCGCTGGTCGCGGTGAGTAAACCGCCGGGCCTGCCCACCCTGCCCGGCGCGGGCTTCCTGACGCACACGCTGCTCACGCAGGTGCGCCTGCAGTTTCCGGGCGCCAGTCCGCTGCACCGCCTGGGGCGCGGCACAAGCGGCGTGGTGCTGTTCGCACGCACCGGCGAGGCCGGATCGGCCCTGTCGCGCGCGTGGCGGGAACACGAGGTGCACAAGGTGTACCGCGCGCTGGGAACGGGCGTGCCCACCTGGGACACCCTGGACATCCGCACGCCCATCGGGCCGGTCCCACACCCGCGCCTGGGCAGCGTGTTCGCGGCCAGTCCGGAGGGGAAGGCGGCGCGCAGCGTGGCAAGCGTCCGCGAGCGCAGGAGCGGGGCCACGCTGTTCGACGTGAACATCCACACGGGCCGACCGCACCAGATCCGCATTCATCTGGCCAGCGCCGGGCACCCGCTGCTGGGCGATCCGCTGTACGGCCCGGGCGGCGCGCCACTCCCGGACCTGCCGGGCCTGCCGGGCGACCTGGGGTACTGGCTGCACGCCTGGACCCTGCGGTTCCGGCACCCGCTGACCGGCCAGCAGGTCCACGTGGAAGCCCCCCCACCACCCCGCCTGAGCCATACGGACTGCGCTTGATCCGGTGCCATTCTGAATCAATCCGAGCGAATGCAAGCAGGAAAGCAGCGGGTTCCGGGGCGGACTTCAGCGTTCGGTGTCGGCGGTGTAGGTGCCGTCCGCGCGGCCCTGGAAGGTCACGGTCCCCTGACGGTCGGTGCGGTACACGCGCGCGCCGCTCTGGCGGTACAGGCGCAGCGCCGAATCGGTCGGGTGCCCGTAACTGTTGTGCCCGACGCTGATAACCACGTTCTGCGGCCGCACGCTTGCCAGCCATCCGGCGGTGTCTCCGTTGGCGGCCCCGTGGTGAATGCTCTTGTACACCTGGAAGGGTCCGCGCAGGTCCGCGCGCTCCTGCGCCATCCACCCCTCGGTTTCCGGGCTTTCGCTGTCGCCGGTCATCAGGGCGCGGAACTCCCCGAACTGCACGGCCAGTCCGACGCTGTTCAGGTTCTGATCGTCGGGCATGCCGGGCGGGGGCGCAATGACGCGCAGTTTCACGCTCCCCAGGTTCACGGTCTGGTTACTGGCCTTCATGAACGTGGCGTCCACACCCTGGAGGGCTTTCACGAGCCGCTCCCAGGTCTGGGTGGTGCCGCCCATGCCGTTGTTGATGAACAGGCGGGGTTTCAGGGCGGCGGCCGGCACGAGGCCCGCGATGTGGTCGGCGTCGGCGTGCGTGGCAATCATCAGGTCCAGGCGGGTCACGCCGTACTTGTCCAGCTGGGCGCTGAGGCGCTCGGAGCTGCGGCCCCCGTCGATCAGGGCGGTCTTGCCTTCCGGGCTGCGGATCAGGATGGCGTCGCCCTGCCCCACATCCAGAAACCGGATGGTGACCTGAGCGCCAGCCGGGGCGGTCGTGACAGGCCCGCTGGTGGGTGCGTCGGCGCCGCCCTGGTTGCGGATCCAGCCGCACGCCGCGAGGCTACCGGTCACGACCAGCACCAGCAGGCCCAGCAGGTCCGAGGAACTGGTGCCGGGGCGGCCCTTCCCGGCGCGGCGGCCCGTGCGGGCGCTGGTCCTCGCACTGCTCGCCCGGGTCCTGCCGGTCTTTGCGGCGGCGCCCTTCGTGGCGCCCTGCGTAGCGGCTTTGGTCGTGGATGCTTTTGGGGAGACAGTTTTCTTGCTGCCTGCCCGTGTGGGGGCTTCTTTACCGGGTGCTCTGGGACTCACAGGTCGATCTCTCCGTCGTCGTTGACTGGTACGTTGACTGGCAGGTTCTCTGACAGTAGGTGGCTTGATGGGTCGCGGCCCTGTTCGTTCAGGGCGTCCAGCGTCGCCTGGCTGGCGGCGCGGCGCGCGGCACTGCCGTCGGCCAGCAGGCGCAGGCTCAGGCCGTCCGGGCCGTCGTCAACGGCCAGCAGGTCGCCTTCTCGCAGGCCGGGGGGCAACTGGGTCAGGGGGCGGTCCACGGTCCGGCCGTCCGGGCGTTCCAGCCGCGCGACCGGGCCGTGCGGCGTCGGCTCGATGCCGTCCACCGTCCAGACTTCCGGGGCATACTCCGTCCGGAGCGGCGACTGGGCAGAAGTCAACTGGGCCGCAGTCATCTGGGTCGCAGTCAACTGGGTCGGGGTCATCTGGGTCGGGGTGCTGGCCGGGGCGGGCGGCCCGTCCGGCTGCGTGAATTCTGTTTCAGGACGAACGGATTCCGGCTTCACGCCCCCAGCGTAGCCTACCCGGCCATGTCCTGTACCCAAAGAGTTCACGCCCGGCAGTTCGCCCTGCTTCCAGCCGCTCTGCCGCCTAGCTCTCCGAGTCCGCTCGGATGGAACGGCTTTCGCCCACCATTCACCCGGAGCCGGCAGACCAGCCATCTGACGGGCCTGTCACGACTCTGACGCACCACCTGCGAGGCTGAACATTTCGTTCAGGTGGGCATTGCGGGATTCGGGGACATTCCCGCGCGCCGGGCGGGCGTATGCTGCGCGGTATGAAGTGGCTTTCCGACCCGGCACTTGCGCCCATCGTGGAGAAGGTCGAGGCGGGCGAGCGCCTGACCTTCGCCGAGGGCATGCAGTTGTACGACACCCGCGACCTGAACACCCTGATGAGGCTCGCGAACCTGCGCAAGGAACAGCTGCACGGCGACCGGGTGTACTTCGTTCACTCCATGCGACTGGAATTCACGAACATCTGCTACGTGGGCTGCACCTTCTGCGCGTTCGCCGCGCACAAGAACGAGGAACGCGCCTGGGATTACGACCCGCAGCAGGTGGCCGAACAGGTCCGCCGCCGCTACGTGCCGGGCATCACGGAACTGCACATGAGCAGCGGCCACCACCCCAACCACCCGTGGGAGTACTACCCCGAAATGGTACGCGGCCTGCGCGAGGCCTTCCCGGACCTGCAGGTCAAGGCGTTCACCGCCGCCGAGATCGAGCACCTGAGCCGCATCAGCAAGAAACCCACCCTGGACGTCCTGCGCGAACTCCAGGCCGCCGGGCTGGCCGCCATGCCCGGCGGCGGCGCCGAGATCTTCGCCGACCGCGTGCGCCTCCAGGTCGCCAAAAATAAGGTCAAGGCCGAGAAATGGTTGCAGATTCACAGCGAGGCGCACTCCCTGGGCATGCGCACCAACGCCACCATGCTGTACGGGCACATCGAGACGCTCGAAGAACGCCTGGATCACATGGACCGCCTGCGAACGTTGCAGGATGATTCCGTGGCCCGCTTCGGCGGCGGCTTCCACGCGTTCATTCCACTGGCGTTCCAGCCGCTCGGGAATAACCTCGCGCAGAACCTCGGCAAGACGGACTTCACCACCGGCCTCGACGACCTGCGCAACCTCGCCGTGGCCCGCATCTACCTCGATAATTTCCCGCACATCAAGGGCTACTGGGTCATGATCGGCAGCGAACTCACGCAGGTCAGCCTCGACTGGGGCGTGTCCGACATCGACGGCACCATCCAGGAAGAACACATCGCGCACGCCGCCGGAGCGACCAGCCCCATGAAACTCAGCGAACAGGGCATGATCCGCATGATCCAGCACGCCGGCCGCACCCCCGTCCTGCGCGACGCGTACTACAACGAACTGGCGACCTTCCCCCGCACCCCGGCCACCGAAGCCGCCGACTGACCGCCGGTGTCCAGTCAGCCTGCGCCCGGCCAGCCCAGCGACCTCGACCTGATCCTCGCCCTGGACGACCGGTGGAACGCCGCCTACCACCACCGCGACCCGGGACGCCTGGACGCCGTCCTGGCGGACGACTGGCTGGGCTTCTACCACGACGGCACCACCGTCACGAAACAGGAACTCCTGACCGGCATGCAGACCAACCCCACCACTCCACTGATCTTCGAACGGCACGCTGCCCGGGTGCACGGCGACACGGCCATCACGCGCGGCACCCTCTACGCCGCAGGCACGCGCGTGCAGAGCTTCCTGCGCGTCTACGCCCGCCAGGACGGACACTGGCAGGCCGTCAGCGTGCAGGTAATCCCGTGACGTACGGGCGGCGTGAACTAATCCAGTCGCATCTGGACGCTCAACGCTATAGCAACGCAGCTGAGCCTCTCAAGGCCGACGCAATATCGTTCACGCGCGCCATGCAACGGGCTTTCAACGTCGACTTTGAGCAACTTTCAAATCCGCCTCTCTCGTCAGAGGCCTGGGCATCCGCCTATCTGTTCCGCCTGTCCAGGGAGGTGGCGCTTGCCCAGGACAGTGGCCTCCTCGAAGGTGGTCTGCTGTTCAGGAAACTGGAAGAGCAGGGCTCGTCCGGCCTCAGCCTGCTGGAATCGTTCGGGGAGCTGGGTAGGCGGCGCGTAGGGGTCACGGAGCAGGCGCTCTCGCTGCTGCTGGACATCACGACGAGCCTCTGGCCAGACAGTCCCACCCACGTGACGTCCGAAGATCTATTGCGGCACAGTTTCGATGACCGAAATCGTCCCGACCCGATGGAATACTGGTGATTCATGACCTATAAGGCGGGTTGGATTCATTTCACGAATGTTGCGCCGATTCTGGATTCGCTGGTGCTGCCGGAGGGTGTGACGGCGATCACGGGCGTACCGACGCAGATGAATGCGGCGCTGCTGTCGGGTGAGGTGGATATTGCGAACATCAGCGCCGTGGAGTTCATCCGGAACGCGGATGTGCTGGAGGCCCTGCCGGATTTCAGTGTGGCGGTGCTGGGGCCGGTGTACTCGGTGAACCTGTTTCATACGCGCCCGCTGGAGGAACTGAGGCGGGTGGCGCTGACGGCGCAGTCGGCGATGAGTGTGGCGCTGCTGGAGGTGCTGCTGCGCGAGCGGGGCCTGAGCCCAGCGCTGGAGCGCGCCGAGGGTGAGGCCGAGGTGCTGCTCTCGCAGGGCTTCGATGGGGTGCTGCGGATCGGGGACAGTGCGCTGCGTGAGTGGTACGGGGTGGTGGGGCCACTGACGCCGGAGACGACCATGACCGGCCTGCCGCACGCGGCGCGGGGAATCACGGTGACGGATCTGGCGGAGGAGTGGTTCCGCCTGACGGGGCATCCGTTCACGTTTGCGGTGTGGGCGTACCGCAAGGACCGCCCGCCGCCGCCCGCGCTGGTGCAGGCGATGAGGGAAGCGCGGCGCGACGGGATCGGGCATCTGGCGGACGTGGCGGCCCGGCACGCGCAGAAGCTGGGGTTGCCGGAGCGGGTGGTGCAGCATTACCTGTGGAACTTCCGGTACCACCTGGAAGCGCCGGACCGGCTGGGCCTGCACGAGTTCGCAGCGAAGGCCGTGCCGGGTCACGCGCCCCTGACGTTCGGGCCAAGGCCGGGGCAGGCATGACGCGCAGGAAGGCCGGACTGCGCTGCACATCCGGCCCCCTGTCCCCGGTCAGCCGTCTGATACGGATTCCGATTGATTCGCTGCCGTTCTGAATCAATCCGAGCGGACGCGAGTGGGAACAGCAGACGGACTTCGCGGTACGGAGCCGCAGGCGGCGCTTTTCCGACTGTGGTGGAAGTTAGCGAACTCCGTCTGCGAGAGCGGCCATGAACGCGGCGGCGTAGCGCACGCCACTGGCAAAGTCGCGCCGCAGGATGTTCTCGTTGGGTGCGTGAACGCGGCCGCCGATATTCCCGATGCCCAGCGCGATGACGGGCGCGCCGACGTGCGCCATGAAGGGGTGCATGGGGCCGCTGCCGCCGGAGCTGGGGTTCAGGATGGGTTCCTGGCCGTGAACGTCGCGGGCCACGCGCACGGCTGTCTTCACGAAGGGATCGTTCAGGTCGCTGCGGGCGGGGTGCTGGTGGCTTTCCAGTTCGATAATCTCGATATCGCCGAAGTCCTGTGCGTCCAGGTGGGCGCGCAGCAGCTCCACAATGCGGTCCGGGTGCTGGTCGGGCACGAGGCGGAAGTCGAGTTTCACCATGCCTGAAGCGGGCAGGACGGTTTTGCTGCCCTGCCCCTCGTAGCCGCCGTGGAAGCCGTTGACGTTCACGACGGGCTTGAGGTTCAGGCGGGTGTGGTAGTCCTGGCCGCTGCCGAGGGGGCGGGTCACGTCGTACGTGTCGCGCAGCGCCTCGCCCTGGCCTTCAAGCCGCGCGATGGCGTCCAGGTCGGCCTGGCTGGGGGGACGCACGTCGTCGTGGAAGCCGGGGATCAGGACCGTGCCGTCCGGGCCGCGCAGGCTGGCGACGGCGGCGGCCAGCCGCCACAGGGGGTTGTCCACGACCGCGCCGCTACTGCTGTGCAGGTCGCTGGCGGCCACGCGGCAACGCAGTTCCACGCAGATGATGCCTTTCAGTCCGGCGTACAGAACGGGGCGGCCTTCCGGGGTGATGCTCCCGAATTCCCACCACACGCCGTCGGCTTTCAGTTCGCTGGCGTGCCCGGCCAGGAAGCCCTCCAGGCTGGGGCTGCCGACCTCTTCCTCGCCTTCGATCAACCACTTGACCTTCAGGGGCAGGTGCCCGCCGCGCGCGTCTTTCAGGGCGCGCAATCCGGCGAGGCGCGAGATGAACTCGCCCTTGTCGTCGCTGGCGCCGCGTCCGTACAGGCGGCCGCCGCGTTCCGTCAGTTCGAACGGCGGGGTGTCCCAGAGCTCTGCGGGGTCCTCGGGTTGCACGTCGTAGTGGTTGTAGATCAGCAGCGTGAAGGGCCCGTCGCCCGCCTCGGCCAGCAGGATCGGGGCGACCTGACCGGGGTACTCGCGGACGGTGAAGCCCTCGGTTTCCAGCAGTCGCGTGACGGCCTGCGCAGCATCGGGAAGGGAGCGGCCCTGCGCGGAGACACTGGGAATGGCGACGAGGTCGGCAAGGTCACGCAGGCCGCGTTCGGTGTGCGCGGCGAGGTCAGCGGCAGTGGGTTGGGTCATGCCCGCAGGCTACGGGAGTTGCGCGCCGAGTGCCACTGCCCGGGCCAGCCTCACTGCCCGAAGTCGTGCGGGTGGCCCTTGTGCCAGTTCCAGGCGGTCTGCACGATCTCCTTCAGGTCCGTGAACTGCGGCTTGAAGCCCAGTTCCTCGCGGATGCGGGTGGCGTCGGCCACGAGGCGGGGGGGGTCCCCGGCGCGGCGCGGCGCGAGTTCGCGGTTCAGGGGCGTGCCGATCACGTCGTCCACGGTGTCCAGCACTTCCTTGACGCTAAAGCCGTGGCCCAGGCCCACGTTGAAGGTGCCCTGGGTGCGCTGCCCGGCCAGCAGCGCCTCGACCGCCAGGACGTGCGCGTCAGCGAGGTCCTGCACGTGCACGTAATCGCGGATGCAGGTGCCGTCCGGGGTGGGGTAGTCATCCCCGAAGATGAACATCTTCTCACGCTGGCCCAGGGCGGTCAGGGCGGCCAGTTCGATCAGGTGGGATTTCCCGGCGTGCGCCTCGCCGATGTCGCCCTCGGGGGCCGCGCCGCACACGTTGAAGTAGCGCAGGACCGTGTACGGCAGGCCGTGCGCCGTGTGGAACGCGTGAATCATGTTCTCGGTCATGAGTTTCGTCTCTCCGTACACGCTCTCGGGCTGCATGGCGGCGTTCTCGGGGATAGGCACGAGGTCCGTGGTGCCGTACACGGCGGCCGTGGAGGAGAACACCAGCGGCACCTTGCGGGTCTCAGTGATGGCCTGCAGCAGGTTCAGGCTGCCGACCACGTTGTTGCGGTAGTAGCGGGCCGGGGCGCGCATGCTCTCCCCCACCTCGATCAGCGCAGCGAAGTGAATCACGGCGTCCGGCTGATGGGCGTTCAGGGCGGCGCGCACGGCGTCCGCGTCCAGCAGGTCGCCGCGCACCAGGGGAACCTCGGCAGGCAGGGCCTCGGCATGCCCACTGGAAAGGTTGTCGAACACGACCGGCGAGTGCCCGGCCCGGATCAGTTGCCGGACCGTGTGAGAACCGATGTACCCTGCGCCGCCCACCACAAGAATCTTCATGAAGCCCAGGGTAGTGCAGGCGCGACTGGGACGTGGCGAATCAGACGGACTGCCGCTCCACTGCGCCACAGTCGGAACAGCACCGCCTGCGGCTCCATACCGCGAAGTCCGTCTGCTGTTCCTACTCGCGTCCGCTCGGATTGATTCAGAACTGCAGCGAATCAATCGGAATCCATATCAGTCGCGCGCCGCCTGTGGTTGCGGGGCGGGCGGCG
This sequence comes from Deinococcus sp., assembly GCF_018260555.1. Classification (GTDB taxonomy): domain Bacteria; phylum Deinococcota; class Deinococci; order Deinococcales; family Deinococcaceae; genus Deinococcus. The sequence goes on from NZ_JAGLBB010000034.1 coordinate 32,521, forward strand.
CGGTGGTGCCACGCACGACCAGCCGGGTGGGGAGCGTCACGGGCGGCGCGGGGTGTCCGGCCAGCAGGGTCAGGATGGCCTGCCCGACCTGCTCACCCTTGTCGCCGGTGGGCTGCCAGACGGTCGTGAGGTTCAGGCTCTCACTGCCCGGCAGGTCATCGAAGCCCACCACGCTGAGGTCCTCCGGGACGCGTAGGCCAAGGCTGGCGGCGGCCCGCAGCGCTCCCTGGGCGAGCACGTCACTCATGCACAGCACGGCTGTGATGTCCGGATGACTGCGCAGCAGGTCCAGGGTCAGGGCCTCGCCGGCCTGCGGGGTGTTGTGAATGACCTCGGTGGGGTGCAGGGTGACCTCCGGGTGGGCGTGCGTGGCGGCGCGGTAGCCGCGCAGACGCTGACTGCTGGTACGGTAACTGACCTGCGCTTCGCGGGCAGGACTGACCGGCCCACTGGCGCGCTGCTCCGACAGTTGCAGACACAGCACGCCCAGATGCCGGTGCCCCAGCGAGAGCAGGTGCGTGGCGGCGGCCTGCGCGCCCCCGGCGTCGTCGATACCGATGTTCACGGCCTCCTCATGGCATTCCTGATCGACCAGCACGGTGGGAAGGCCGCGTTCCAGAACGGCGCGCAGCAGGGGACTGTCCTCGGCGGTGCAGTACACGATGAAGCCGTCCACGCTGGCACCGCGGACCGGGCCGGTGGGGTCGTGGTTGGCGGCGGCCGAGGGGCACGGCGCGGCGTGCGGACTGGCGAGCAGCAGCACGTTCAGGTCCTGGCCTTGCACGGCGCGGGTCACGCTTCCCAGGAACAGCGCGGCGGCGGGATCCGCGAAGGCGTATTCCAGCGGGGCGCCGTACACCACGCCCAGCACGTCGGTACGGCCCCGGCGCAGACTGCGCGCCAGGGGGTCGGGGCCGGTGTACCCAAGGTCGCGGGCGGCCTGCAAGACGCGCTGGCGCAGATCCGCGCTCAGCTGGTCGGGCCGGTTATAGGCGTTACTGACGGTGGCGACACTGACTCCCAGCGCGCGGGCCACGTCCCGCAGGGTGACGCGGCCACCGGCGCGGGGTGAGCCGGGGGCGGTGCTGGGCTTGGCAGGGGGCATGCTGGAGTGATGGTAGCGTATCTGCGATCACCCTGAAACGATTCAGAAGCCGCATACCAGACGCGCTACCGCCCTGAACGGCGCCGCCAGGCACGCCCTGGGGAGCCGTCGCAACGTGCGGGGCGCCAGCATCGTGGCGGCTTCCTGTTCGGCCCTTATGCCACTATCACCGCGAACACCAGTCTGAGCGCCGCGCCTGGACTGTCACTGGCCGGCACTGGCCTGACCGCCCCGCTCGGAGGCCACGCCTTCGCCCCGCGAGGCAACGGGTGGTACGCTCCGGATCATGAATCCAGACAAGTACCGCGTAAAACCCGGCGGCAGCGTGAACCTCAGCGACTGGGATACCAACGACGACGGCGCCCTCAGCAAGGACGAGGGGGGCACCCTGACCGACGAACTGCAAGTCGGGCTGGCTGACTGGCAAGAACGCCTGAATGCCGAGGGACGGCAATCCCTGCTGATCGTCCTGCAAGCCCGCGACGCTGGCGGGAAGGACGGAACGGTCAAGCATGTCATGGGTGCTTTCAACCCGAACGGCGTGCAGATCTCGAACTTCAAGGTCCCGACCGAGGAGGAACGCGCGCACGACTTCCTGTGGCGCGTTCACCAGCGGGCTCCCCGCGCCGGACAGATCGGCGTCTTCAACCGCAGTCACTACGAGGATGTCCTCGTGACCCGCGTGCACGGCATGATCGACGATTCCACCGCCGCCCGCCGCCTGTCGCACATCCGTCATTTCGAGTCCCTCCTGACGGACGGTGGCACCCGCATCCTGAAGTTCTACTTGCATATCAGCAAAGACGAGCAGAAAGCGCGACTGCAAGAGCGCCTGGACGACCCGGCCAAACACTGGAAGTTCAATCCCGGCGACCTGACCGAACGCGCCAAGTGGGATGAGTACACCAGCGCGTACCAGGACGCCCTGACCACCAGTACCGAGAGCGCCCCGTGGTACGTGATCCCCGCCGACCGCAAATGGTTCCGGAACCTGCTGATCAGCCGGATCATTCTGGACACCCTGCAGAGCATGCACCCGCAATTCCCGAAAGCCACCTTCGATCCGAAAGAAGTCGAGATCGAGTGATACGCACCCTGATGGAATGGTTTACAACGACCATTCCATCGGGGTAGACCTAGAGAGTGGCCCCGCAGAGCCAGTGATTGGAAGGCAGATTCCAGGAACCAAGTTGGCAACCCGGTGTGATTCCGGGGCAGTGTAGGTCCACATCATGGTCCAGCCAGACATGGTCGTTCAGGGTGAAGAAT
>NZ_JAGLBB010000035.1 GCF_018260555.1 Deinococcus sp.
GAACTCATCGCGGAACTGGGCCGCGAGGCCATCGAACTGGGCCTGACCCCCGTCACGCACGCCATCGGGGACCGCGCGAACACCGAGGTTCTGAACGCCTACGACCAGCTGCGCCCCCACGCCGAGGCGCGCGGCATCCGCCTGCGCGTCGAACACGCCCAGCACCTACGCGCCGAGGATGTCCCGCGCTTCCGGGGCCTGACCGCCAGCGTGCAGCCCATCCACCTGCAGGCAGACGGCCCCATGATCCGCGAACTCATGCCGCACCTGGAGGGCCTCAGTTACGCCTTCCGGTCGCTGCGGGACGCCGGGGCGGTCCTTGCGTTCGGCAGCGACGCCCCGGTCGCGCCACCCGAGTACCGCGCGAACTTCGCCGCCGCCATCACCCGCGTGGACGACAGCGGCGTCCGCGTCGCGCCCGGCGAGGCGCTGACCGAACTGGACGTCCTGCACGCCCACACGCGCGGCCCCGCCCTCGCTGCCGGCTGGAACGACGAGGGCATCATCCGCCCCGGCGCCCGCGCCGCCTTCACCCTCTGGGACCGCCTCGGCGGCAACGCCCAGGCCCTGGTGCTGTGAGGGTTGATGGTTAACAGTTGATGGTTGATGGAGGTCATACCCTCTATCAACCATCAACCTTCAACTATCGACCTTTATTCCTCGTCGTCGGGGAGGTCGGCGTTGCTGTAGACGTTCTGCACGTCGTCGAGTTCTTCGAGGGCGTCGATCAGGACGAGCAGTTTGCGGGCGTCGTCACCGGCGACGGCGACGGTGTTGCTGGGAATCATGTCCACCTGGGCGTTCTCGATGCTGAACCCGGCGGCGATCAGGGCGTCCTGCACGGCGTACAGGTCGTTGGGGCCAGTGCTGATGGCCAGACCTTCCTCGGATTCCTGGATGTCCTCGGCGCCGTGCTCGATGGCGGTTTCCTGCGCCTGTTCGCTGGTGTCGGTCAGGAGCAGGATGCCTTTCTTCTCGAACTGCCACGCCACGGAGCCGCTGGTGCCCAGGCTGCCGCCGCGCTTGTTGAACACGGCGCGGATGTCCGCCACCGTGCGGTTCACGTTGTCGGTCAGCGCCTCGATCAGCAGGGCCGTTCCGCCGGGGCCGTAGCCCTCGTACGTGACTTCCTTGAATTCGGCGGCGCCTTCACCCGCCCCGACGGCGCGTTTGATGGCGTTCTCGATGTTATCCACCGGGACCGTGTCGCTCTTGGCAGCGGCAATGGCGTTTTTCAGGCTGAGGTTGCCGCTGGGGTCGCCGCTGCCGCCGGAGCGGACGGCGGCCTGAATGGCGCGGATGTGCTTGGAGTACATCGCGCTGCGTTTCTTGTCGTTGGCGCCTTTTTTGCGCTTGATCTGCGACCATTTGCTGTGACCGGCCATGTTGAACACTCCTTGACGTGAACCTGCGCCCACCGGGTCCCTGGGGGCCGGGGGCGCGTGCGGGGAGCATTCTAGCGCAGCGGAGCGTCCGGCCGAGGGAAGGGCCAGGGCTGAGAGGGGGAGATATTCAGCCGTCTTCGTCGGTGGGTTCGAGGATGGGGTGCACCGGCTGCAAACGGGCGAGCTGATCGGTCGGCGAGACGTTCTCACGCTCCTGCGCCAGCGGTCCGGTATCCAGGCCGCTGATCAGTACCTCGCCCGCGGCCCGGACCGGCACACCCCTGGAAGCTGCGGTGTCTACCCGCTCGTCGTCGCGCTGCCTATTGTCGACCTGCCCGTCACGTGTCATACGGATCAGCGTACGGCTGGTGCGGGTGCGTGCGGGTGTGTGCTGGATAGGGGAGGGTTGATGAACGGCACCGAATCAATCGGAGTCCGTCTCACAGGCGCATGACGCTGCGGTCCCCGATGACCATCTGAAGGCCGGTGTCGCTGGGCGCGGTGACCAGCGCGTGACGGCCGATCAGACTGCGGTGCAGCGGCTGGGTGGGGTGCAGGACGCGGGCGAAATCGTCGATCAGGCTGGCGTGCACGCGGGCGCTGTCCACGCGGGCGTGCGCGCCGACGCTCACGTCCGGCCCGACGGTCGCGCCGCGCACCAGGGCGTGCGGGCCGATCCAGACGGGCCCGGTGATGACGCTGTCCTCGACGGCCGCGCCCGCCTCGATCACGACCGGGCCGGTCACGACGCTGCGGTCCACGCGGCCCTCGATGCGCGGCTGCAGGCGCGACAGGAAGAACGTGTTGGCCTTCAGCAGGTCGTCGGGCGTGCCGGCGTCACTCCAGAATCCGCTGAATTCCACGGCTCGCACCTGCCCTCCGGCGGCCATCAGGGCGCTCAGGGCCTGCGGGAACTCGATCTCGCCCCGGTCGCTGGGCAGCAGGTCTTCCACGTACTCCAGGAGGGCCGGGCCGAAGCTGAACACGCCGCACGCCGCGAGGTTACTCTCGGGCTTGCGGGGCTTCTCGACGAGTCTCAGGAGGCGGCCGCTTTTCACGATGGCCACGCCGTACGCCTGCGGGTTGGGCACCTGTTTCACGCCGATCACGGCGTCCGCGTCTCGCAGGCTGCTGAGCATGGGCGTCAGGCGGTCCTGAAAGAGGTTGTCACCCAGGTACAGCAGGGTGGGCTGGTTTTCCAGGAAGGCGCGCGCACTCAGGACGGCGTGCCCGGTCCCCAGCGCTTCTCGCTGCCGGATGAAGGTCAGGTGGCCGCTGCTGTGCGTGGCGTCCCGCAGGTCCGTCTCGCTGGACGGGCCGCACACGATGCCGATGTCTGTGATGCCCGCGTCCCGCAGGGACTGCACGGCGTGGGCAATGATGGGCTGGCCCGCCACGGGGACGGCGTGCTTGGCGCGGGTCGCGCTGATGGGAAGCAGGCGACTGCCGCGCCCGGCGGCAAGAATCAGGCCTTTCATGAGATCACACGGGAGTATACGGGCCGCCCCATGAGCACGTCTGAGAATGTCTGCCCCTCCCCGGCCCCGCCGCGCTGGCTTTAGCGGTTCAGGGCGTCGTCCAGCGCCTGCGCGAAGGCGTCCTCGTCATCCAGCCAGGGGTAGTGGGCGGCGTCCAGCACGGTCACGTCGCCGTCGGCGAGGTCCGCGACCCACTGCACCTGCTCGGGGTAGCTGGTGCGGTCGTGCACGCCGGAAATCACGAATACCGGGCGGCGAATCTCGGCCAGGAACGGCGGGTACTCGAACTCCCACAGGCCCTGGTTGACAAGCGCTTCTTGCACCTCGCCGCCCCCCACGAGTTGCCCCTCGGCATCCATGAATTCCAGGCGCATGCGGGTGGGCGCGTCCCGGAACTGCAGGGCGTTCAGCAGGTCGCGGGCGTTCAGCAGGTCGAAGGCCGCCTCGATCCGCGCCGCGCCCACCGGGGCGTGCTGCCCGTCGGGCGTGTCGGCCCGCACGCGCCCGGCCGGATCGTCCAGCGGCACGCCGCGCCGCGCGCTGGCCTCTTCCAGCAGGGCGCGCGCCAGATCCGGGTAGTGCACCCAGGGGTTCACGACGATCACGCGGGCCGTGCGGGTGGGGTGGCGCCGTGCGTACTCGAGCGCCACCAGCGCCCCGAACCCGTGCCCGAGCGGCACGATCCGCTCGGCGCCCAGGAAGTCACGCACGGCCTCCAGGTCGCCCACCAGCGTGTCGAGGTCCAGGGTATCGGCGCCCTGCTCGGTCTCCTCCAGCGGCCCGCTGCGGCCCGAGCCACGCTGATCGAGGAACACGGCCGCGCGCGGCATGCGGTCACCGAACGCCGCCTGAAACGAGTAACTGTTGTAGCCGGGGCCGCCGTGCAGGAACACCAGCGGGGCTTCACCGCTGGCCGGGTCGCCCGTCACCTCGAAGTACAGGTCCGCGCCGTTCAGGTGCTCCAGGTACACGCCCTCGCCGTCCGTGAAGCCCCGGTCAAGGTGATCGTCCGGAAAGGCAAAGTCGTCAGGTGCGGCGTCGGAAGGTGGCAGGTCACTCATGCCGGGCATTCTAATCGGCGCTGCCCGCGCGATCAGGCGCTGGCCATGACGGCCACGCAACGCCTGAAAACGCTGCTGCGCTATGGGGTGCAGGTGGACGCGACGCGACCTTGCCCGGCCTTGCGTGGGCGCCCCGCCCGCCGTGCCCGAGTTCACTTGAACCTCCGGGTTGTGGGTCCCGGAGGGGTGGGAATCGGCTGTTAAGGGACCCTAAACCGCACCTGAGTCCCACGGGACCGTTCAGGCCCCTACGATGGGCCGGACACAGGTGCACCGGCATTCGGGAGCGGACACACCCACGGTTGCGTGCGTTCCTGGCTGGCCAGGGCAGCGGGCAGCCGGGCCACTGAACTTCCCAGGGATCAGGAGACGAAAAGGCAGCTATGGAGCAACGCATCCTACTTATTGAAGACAACCCGGACATCACCCGCGTCGTGCAGTACGAGCTGGAACAGGCCGGGTACAAGGTCCTGGCCGCGCCGGACGGCGTGACCGGCCTGACCAGCGCCCGCGAGAGTAACCCCGATCTGGTCATTCTGGACCTGGGCCTGCCCGATTTCGACGGTGCCGAGATCGCCCGCCGCCTGCGCAAGACCAGCAGCGTGCCGATCATCATCCTGACCGCCATGGACGCCGTGGACCGCAAGGTGAACCTGCTGGAAGCCGGCGCGGACGACTACATGACCAAACCCTTCCACCCGGAGGAACTCGTGGCGCGCGTGAAGGTGCAGCTCCGCCACCAGCAGCACGGGGAGGTCATCAGCATCGGGCCGCTGGAAATTCACCCGCAAAAGCGCCTGTGCCACTACAACGGGCACGAGGTCAGGCTGTCGCCCAAGGAGTTCGACCTGCTGACCTTCCTGGCCCGCCAGCCGGGCCGCGTGTACTCCCGCCAGGAGATCGAACGCGAGGTCTGGAACGGCGAACTGCCCAGCAACAGCAACGTGGTGGACGTGCATATGGCCAACATGCGCGCCAAGCTGCGCGACCTCGACGGGTACGGCATTATCCGCACCGTGCGCGGCATCGGGTACGCCCTCAAGACGCCCTAATTAGCGCGCGCAACAGCACCCGCCTGGAAGCCTTGCACTCCGGGCGGGTGTCTTACTGTCCGGAGCTTCCTACCCTTCGAGTACCCTTGACCTCTTTCTCATCCGCGTGCGGTCCGCTTCGGGGAGACTGAAGGCCAATCCGGGGGAGTAAGCCGCCCTGCCTCTCGGCAGGGAGCACCTGATCGTCAATACGGAAATCAATGGTTTCCCGGTCAGGAGCAGCAAAGGCACAGACCCGGCAGGAGCGCGGCGCGATCCGCGGCTCCTGCCGGGCGCTTTCGTGTCTTGCGGCACGACACTTCCCGTCAGTGACCGACCACCTCGCGCTGCGCCCACCGGAGGAACACCGTGGACGCACTCATGACCCCCTGGCTCGGCCAGCCCACCTGGATGTGGCTGGTTTTCATTACCCTCGTCGGCGCGCTCCTGGCCTTTGACCTCGGCGTGCTGGACCGTCTGCGCCGCCGCCGCGCCGACGCGGCCGGCGTGGCCGCCGAGGATCAGGTGATTGGCATCGGCAGCAGCCTCAAGCTGAGTGCCTTCTACATCGCGGTCGCGCTGGCCTTCGGCGGGTGGGTGTGGTTCACGCTGGGCGCCGAGAGCGGCATGGCGTACCTGACCGGCTTCGCGCTGGAAAAGGCCCTGGCACTGGATAACGTGTTCGTGATCAGCGTGATCTTCGCGTCGTTCGCCATTCCCTGCCACCTGCAACACCGCGTGCTGTTCTGGGGCATTCTGGGCGTGATTGTTCTGCGCGGCCTGATGATCGGCCTGGGCACCGCGTTCGTCACGCAGTTCGACTGGATCATGTGGATCTTCGGCGCGTTCCTGCTGCTGACCGGCATCAAACTGCTGCGCGGCGGCCACGAAACCCCCGACATGCAGGCCCACCCCGCCGTGCGGCTCCTGCGGCGCTTCGTGCCTGTCAGTCCCACCCTGGACGGCCAGAAGTTCCTGACCCGCCTGCCCGGCGCCCGGGGCCGACCGCGCCTGCACGCCACGCCCTTGCTGCTGGCCCTGCTGGTCGTGGAATTCGCGGACGTGATCTTCGCCGTGGACAGCATTCCCGCCATCTTCGCCATCACGCAGGACCCGTTCATCGTGTACACCAGCAACATCTTCGCCATCCTGGGTCTGCGCGCCCTGTACTTCGCGCTGGCCGCCATGGTCCACCGTTTCGAGGCCCTCAAGCCCGCGCTGGCGCTGGTGCTGGTGTTCATCGGCGCCAAGATCTTCTACGCGCAGTTCTACGGCAAGGTGGACCCGGCCATCAGCCTGACGGTCACGCTGGGCATCCTCGCGGGCGGCGTGCTGCTGAGCCTGTGGCGCACCCGTAACGACCCCACCCCCGACGCAAGCTGACCACACCCCACTCCCCCAGGAGGCGCGCCGTGAACCAGAGTCACGGCGCGCCTCCCTGTCATTTCTGGCGGGTCGTTTCTGATCTGTCGTTTCCGGAAGTCCTGTGCTCTGCTGAGGCCCATGAGCGAGAACCGTACCCTGACCGGCATTCCGGGCTTCCTGGTGGGCCACTGGACCGATGCCCAGGCGCGCACCGGCTGCACCGTGATCCTGTGCCCGCCCGGGGGCGCGGTGGCGTCCGCGTCGTTCCTGGGACCCAGCCCCGGCACGCGTGAGGGCGTGCTGCTCTCGCCCGACAAGAAGGTCGAACGCATTCACGCGCTGCTCCTGACCGGCGGCAGCGCCTTCGGCCTGAGTGCGGCGGGCGGCGTGGTCCGGGTGCTGGAGGAACGCGGCGTGGGGCACCAGACGCCTTGGGCGCGCGTGCCGCTGGTCCCGGCCGCCGTGATCTACGACCTGGGCGTGGGCCGCGCCGACATCCGCCCCGGCGAGGCGCAGGGCGAACACGCCGCCCGGATCGCCAGCGCCGACCCGGTCCCGCGCGGTCTGGTCGGAGCCGGAACGGGCGCCACCGCCGGCAAGTACCTGGGCAGCGGGGGCGTACCGGGCGGGCTGGGCAGCGTCCTGATCGAACGGCACGGCGTCCGCGTGGGCGCACTGGCCGTCGTGAACCCCATCGGGGACGTGTTGAACGAGCGCGGCGGCGTGCTGGCCGGTCCAGGGGTGGGGCCGGGGGCAGCGGCCTTCACGCCGGGCGACGTGGAGAACACCACCCTGATCGCCGTGGTCACCGAGCACACCCTGAGCAAGAACGAGTGCCGCCGCCTCGCGGACGCCGCGCAGGCCGCGCTGGCCCGCGTGATTCACCCCAGCCACACGCCCTGGGACGGTGACAGCGCCTTCGTCCTGAGCGCCGCGACCCTGCCCCCCGCCGACCCGCTGCTGCTGGTGACCCTGGTGCAGGAGGCCGTGTGCGCCGCCGTCCGGGACGCCGTGCGCGCCGCCGTGTGACAGCCGGGTACCCTTGAGCGGGTGACCATCCGGACTTAGCTCAACCTTGACCTTGTGTTCCCTCACCCGTTTGCGCCCGTGCGCGGCGGCTCACTCTGGGGCATGCTTGCCTTTCACCCTCAGCTGTTCGTGCGGATCGCCGAGCTCGACGGCCCGCGTGCGCCCATGCCCCGCCCGCTCTCGAGCGGTTTTAACCCGGACCGCGCTTACCGGGTGCTGGGCGTGTACAACCCGTCCGAATCCTCGGACGCGTACTTCATCCTGCCGAACGACCGCGACGAGATGTGGTTCATCTGCCAGCGGCACCTGCGCTTCGCGGGCCTGCACGACACCTCCGCGCACCACCTGGACCTGACGCACGAACACGCCAGCGCCGCCGACTGAGCCGCTCACCTCCGGGTCGCTGGAAACGGATCGCTCGAAACGCGCCGTTGGAAACGCGCCGTTGGGAACGCGCCGCTGGAAACGGGCGGGCCTTTCTGAAGACGCGTTCACCCGCCCCTGGGCCGCGCGGCGCAACCGGCCCCGAATACTGGCGGGTATGCGAGACTCCCTGCCTGCCGCGCCGTTCCTGCCGCGCCCGCAGCTCCTGCTGGGAGCGGCCCTCGGGTACGCCGCGTACCTTCAGAATCCGCGTGATCCGCTGCGGCCCACCGACCTGCCGGACGGGGTGGGGCCGGTCACGCACCGCCTCTACCGCGCCGACGTGCAGGGCGCCACCCTGGACGCGGCGGCCGTGACGGCGCTGGTCGGGCAGCGCCTGCCGGACCTCGCGCCGAAGTTCACCGCCTGGTTCCGGGGCCTGGACGCCCCCCTGCCGTCCCGGGGGGGGCCGCCCATCCGGCCCGGCACGCGCCTGCGGATCCTGTTGACCCTGACCCGCCGGGCGCGCGTGCAGGTGCAGGTCATGGAACCCACCCGCCTGCGCCTGCGCACGCTGCGGCTGCACGCGGACGCCGGGACGGTCACCTTCCGCGCACAGGACACCGGCCCCGGCGGGCTGCGGCTGGAGATCGAGACGGTCGTGCGGGCCGCGAGCTGGCCGGACCGGGCCGCGTACCTGCTGGCCGCGCACCTGTTCCAGCGCCTGAACTGGGAGGCGGTCCTGACCGGCGCGGCCCGCCTGGGTGGCGGGCAGGTCACCGCCCGGGACCACCGCACCCGCGAGTACGCATATGTCCCGCCTGCCGCCCGCTAGCCTGTAGGGATGACCGACGCTCCCGCCACTTCCCCCGCCGTACCGTCCCGAGCTTTCGTGTCCCTGATCGGGGCGGGCCCCGGCGATCCGGGCCTGCTGACCGTGCGCGGCATGCAGGCGCTCATGGAAGCGGACGTGGTGCTGTTCGATTACCTGGCCAACCCGGACCTGCTGCGTTACGCGCCGGACGCGCACACCATCTACGTGGGCAAGAAAGGCTTTTCGGAGTACATCAGTCAGGAGCAGATCAACGCGCTGATCGTGCAGCAGGCGCAGGCCAGCGGCGGGCAGCGCGTGGCGCGCCTGAAGGGCGGTGACGTGTTCGTGTTCGGGCGTGGCGGCGAAGAAGCCGAGGCCTGCGCCCTGGCTGGCGTGCCGTTCGAGATCGTGCCCGGCGTGAGCAGCGCCATCGCCGCGCCCGCCTACGCCGGGATTCCCGTCACGCACCGCGAGGTTGCCCGGTCGTTCGCCGTACTGACCGGTAACACGCAGGAGGGCGGCGCGCACTACGAGCGTCTGTCCGGCGTGGACACCCTGATCCTGCTGATGGGCGTGCGTAACCTGCACCAGATCGCCGCGGACCTGATCGCCGCCGGGCGCGACCCGCAGACGCCGGCCGCGACCATCCAGTGGGGCAGCACGCCCCGCCAGCGCACCGTGACCGGCACCCTGGCCACCATTGCCGACGTGGTGCGCGGGGCCGGGCTGGAAGCCCCGGCCGTCACGGTCGTGGGCGAGGTCGTGCGCCTGCGTGACAGCCTGCGCTGGTTCGACACCCGCCCCGGCTTTGGCGGCCCGCTGACCGGGCAGACGGTCGCCGTGACCCGCACACGCGGCGGGGCCAGCGGCCTGGGCGACCTGCTGCGCGCGCGCGGCGCCAGCGTGCTGGAAGTTCCGCTGATCGAGTTCGCGCCCACCGCGCAACCCGGTGCGCTGCACGCCCGCCTGCGTGACCTGAGCGGCGTGCAGTGGCTGCTGCTGACCAGCAACCACGCCGTGACCACCCTGATCGAGCACCTGCACGCCCTGGGCCTGGACACCCGCCACCTGGCGGGGGTGAAACTGGCCGCCGTCGGCCCCAGCACCGCGCGCAGCCTTGAGGCGTTGGGCCTGCGCGCCGATTTCGTGCCCGCCACGCCCGGCGCCCGCCACCTGGGCGCCGAACTGCCCGCCGCGCCCGGGGACACGCTGCTGCACCTGACCTCGCAACTGGCGGAAGCCGACCTGCAACGCTCCCTGGAGGCACGCGGCCTGACCTACGACCGCGCCGAGCTGTACCGCACGGAACCCGCCCGTCCCGACAGCCTGTCCATGGACCGCCTGCGCGGCGCGGCGGTCGTGACCCTGGCGTCCGGCAGCGCCGCCCGGCACCTCGCGGCGCTGGTCGGCACGGACCTGCGCGTGGCTGTCATGGGCCCCCAGACCGGGGACGCGGCGCGCGAGGCGGGCTTCAAGGACATCACCCTGGCCCACACCGCCAGCCTGGACGCCCTGGCCGAGGCCGCCGAGCAGGCCGTCGCCGCTGTGACCCCCTGAGAGACGCTACATGCTGAGGCACGTGACAGGTCAGCCCAGGACACGTCGTCTCAGTACACCCCGTTCCAGTACACGCCGTGCCAGTCGCCTTCCCGACCGATCGGTCGGGGACGGCTGCCCCGCCGGGCCCGCGCTATGCTGCGCCTCATGACCCTTCTGCCTGCCTTCCTCGACCTGCACGGTGTGCGAGCCGTCGTGGTCGGAGGAGGCGCCGTCGCCCTGCGCCGCACCCGCGCCCTGCTGGACGCCGGCCTGCGCGTGCAGGTCATCGCCCCGGACTGCTGCGACGAACTGGCTGCCCTGAGCACCGACTGCCTGAGCACCGACTGGCAGCCGCGCCCTTACCGCAGCGGCGACCTGAGCGGCGCGGTGCTTGTCGTGGCCGCCACCAGTCACGCCAGCGTGAACGCCCAGGTTGTCCGCGACGCACGGGACCTGGGCCTGCTCGTCAACGACGCCAGCGACGCCACACGCGGCAATCTGCGCTTTCCGGCCGTGGCGGCCCGCGCGGGCGTGCAGGTCGCCGTGAGTACCGGCCGTGAGCTGCCCATGCTGGCGCAGGCGCTGACCGAACGCGCCCGCGACCTGCTGCCCACGCCCGAACAGCTTGTCATCTGGACCGAGCGGCGCGAGGCGGCTCTCACCCTTCCCGAACCGCAGAGACAGGCGGACCTCGGCGCCCTGCGCCAGGACATCCGCCGCGCCGTAGGAGTACCCGCATGACCTTCGCCTGTCCCACCGCCCGGGCTTTCCTTGCCCGGCCCGGCGCCCCCGTACCCGGCCTGCTCGACGTGGCTGTCGTCGGCCTGAATCACCAGACGGCCCCCGTCGAGGTCCGCGAACGCGCCGCCGTGCGCGCCGGTGAGGAGGGCGCGCTGCTGGCCCACCTGTCCCGCCACGCGCAGGAAGTCATGCTGCTCTCCACCTGCAACCGCACGGAAGCCTACATGGCCGGTCTGACCGGCGACCCCCTGGCGGCCTTCGAGGGCGCCTGGGGGCACTCGCTGGGCGATCACCTGTACGTCCACCAGGGCGAGGAGGCTGTCACGCACCTGTACCGTGTCGCGGCGGGCCTTGACAGCCTCGTGATCGGTGAAACGCAGATTCAGGGGCAGGTCAAGCGCGCCTGGATGGACGCCCGCGAACGCGGCCTGACCGGCACCCTGCTGAACAAGGTCGCGCAGGGCGCCCTGGCCGCCGGGAAACGCGTACGCTTCGAGACCGGCATGAGCGACAAGATCGTGTCTGTCTCCAGCGCCGCCGTCGAACTCGCGCAGGCTGCCCTCGGGGGCCTCGCCGGACGCACCGCCCTGATCATCGGAGCGGGGGAGACCGCCGAACTGACCCTCACGCACTTGCGCGCCGCCGGTGTGCAGGACGTGATCGTCGTCAACCGCACCGCCGAACGCGCCCGCCAGCTTGCCGAGAAGGTCGGAGGCCGCGCCTGCGCCGCCGAGTACCTGCATGAGGTTCTGCCCGAAGCGGACGTATTAATCGCCAGCAGCGGGGCGCCCCACTACGTCCTGCACGGTGAGGGCGTCGCCGAGGCCCTGCGGCAGCGTCCGGGCCGCCCGATGTTCCTGATCGACATCAGCGTGCCCCGCATCCTCGACCCGGATATCGCCAGCGTGCCCGGCGCGCACCTGCGCAACCTGGACGACCTGACCGGCATCGTGGCGCGCAACATGGAAAGCCGCCGCGCGGCCCTCCCGCAGGCCGGGGCGATCATCCGCGACGCCGCCACGGACCTGAGCCGCTGGCACCTGACCCGGCAGGCCCGGCAACGCGAACGCGAACTGGCCCTCGCCAGCGACTGAACCGGACGCGCCGACCAGACCCGGAGGCGCCGCACGTGGCGGTGTTCGCCCGGCTTCTCAAGACTGGCGCCTGCCTGGTCCGGAGTGCCCCACCGCTCTTCTTGGCAACTCGCGTTTCACACGCTCTGGCTGCTTTCCCGTACGCTGGGCGGCATGTGGACCCGGATTCCTTCGAGCGGCCTGCGCGTGACCGGCGCGGACCGCGTTGATTTCGTGCATGGGCAGATGACCAACGACCTGCGCGGCGCGCCGACGCCGGGCATGGTGGCGTGCGCGTTCCTGAACGTGCGCGGGCAGATCGAGCAGTTCGCCCGCGCGTACCGCCGCGCGGATGACGTGTACCTGCACCTAGATGCCGGGCAGGCGCCGGGACTGGAGGCCCGCCTGAAACGCTACGTGATCTTCGATCAGGTGGAGATTCAGGATGTCAGTGATCAGTTGCGGACCGTGCACGTCTGGCACGCCCAGGCATTGCCTGGCTGGGACGGGGCGGGCGGCGCGGCGCAGACCTTCGATCTGGGCGGCGGGGCGGTGCTGGGGGGGCGCGTGAACCGCGCGGGCACGGTGGGCGTGGACCTGCACTACCTAGCACAGCACGAGGCGGCGGTCCTCTCGGCCCTGAGCGGCCCGGAGGCGCCGCTGGCTGACCTGGACGCCGCGCGGGTCCGGGCCGGGATTCCGGATGTGATCCGCGACGCACTGACCGGCACGCTGCCGCCCGAGATCGGGCTGGACGTGGGTGGGCCGCTCCCCGCCATCAGTTACCGCAAGGGGTGTTACGTGGGCCAGGAGATCATGGCGCGGCTGGAGGCGCGCGGGAACGCCCGGCACGGTCTGGCGCGCCTGCTGGGGCCCCAGGCGTGGCCTGCTGGGGCGTCCGTGACCCTGGACGGGAAGGTGGTGGGTCAGGCAGGCCTGTACGCCGGTGGGGGCAGCGTGGCGCGGCTGCGCAAGGAACTCGTGGACGGCGCGGCCGTGCTGGTGGGCGGCGTGCCCGCCCGCGTGGCGCTGACGGCCCCGGCGACCTGAAATGCGCGCCCTGGACTCCCTGAACCGTGACCTGCAAGCGGGTGACCGGGCGGGCCTGCTGCGCGCCTGCCGCCGCGCGTACCTGCTGGCCCTGGCGACCCTGGCGCTACCGGGGCTGCCGCTGGGGCTGCTGCTGGCTGCCCTGCGCCCCCTGACCCTGTCGGGTCTGGGCGGGGTACTGGGCGCGGCCCTGCTGGCCGCCGTGCTGGCGGGCGTGGCGGCGTACCTGGCCCGCCGCTCGGCGCGGGACCCGGACCTCAGCGCGCGGCAGGCGGCCCTGACCGGCGCGATTCAGGCGGCCACGGCGCCCGGCGTGCCATTCCTGATCGGGTGCGCGTTCCTGGGTTCCGGCGCGGCCCTGCTGTCACTGTGGGGCGTGGCCCTGCTGACACACGCCCTCGTGTGGTGGCAGTTGCCCGGCTGGTTGCGCCCGGCGCAGCCGACGGGCACCTGAACTCAGTGTCCTGCACGGACAGGAGAATCCCCCACCGCGCTGTGCAGGTGGGGGATTCTCCTGTCCATCTCTGGGAGGGGCTGCCTTAGCGGGACTTGGGGTCCAGCGCGTCGCGCAGGCCGTCACCGAACAGGTTGAAGGCGAGGCTGAACAGCACGATGAACAGGGCCGGGTACACCAGCACGTACCAGTACTCGGGTTTCAGCCACGCTCGGGCAAAGTCCACCAGCTGACCCCACTCGGAGTAACCGGGTTCGAAACCCAGGCCCAGGAACGAGAGGCCCGCGATGCTCAGGGGCACGGTGGCGAGGTCCAGCACGGCGGTCGTGAACACGGCGGCCACGCTGTTGGGCACCACGTGCTTGAGAATCAGGCGCATGTCGCGCGCGCCGAGGCTGCGGGCGGCGTCCACGTACTCGAGCTGGCGGGTGCGCAGCACCTCACCGCGGATCAGGCGGGCGTAGCCGGCCCAGCCGGTCACGCAGAAGGCCACGACCATCGGCACGGTCGGGTCGTACTGGGCGCCGCCTCCCATCAGGCGGGCGCGCAGGATCGTCAGGATCACGACCGTCAGGATCAGGGGCGGCAGCGAGAACAGCACGTCAATGAAGCGCTGGATCAGGTTGTCGATCCAGCCGCCGTAGTAGCCGCTGATCGCGCCGACGATCACGCCGATCACCAGGGTGATCCCCACGATGATGAAGGACAGTTTCAGCGCGGTGCGCGTACCCCAGATCAGACCGTAGAAGATGTTGTAGCCGTTCACGGTGCCAAACGGCGCTTCGGCGGTCGGGGGGCTGGGCTGCTGCTTGAAGCTCAGGCGCTCGATCAGGTAGCAGCTCTTGGGCGGCGCCAGCGTGGCCCGTCGGAAGGCGTCACTCAGGGGGTTGTAGACCTGACTGGCGTCGGTGATATGCAGGTCGCGGACGCAGTTGCCGCTGGGTTTGGCGATCAGGGGAGCGAACAGCGCCATCAGGCCGAACAGCAGCGTGATGACCAGGCCGGTGATGGCCAGGGGATTGCGGCGCATCTTGCGCATGGCGGGGCTGGTCCAGAACTGCTGCCAGGAGCTGCGGTGCTCGATCTTGGCGGGCGCGGTCGTCATCGGGGGTCCCTCCGGGTGGCGTGGCGGGCGAGGGGCTGGGCGGGCATCAGTCGAACCTCACGCGGGGGTCGATCACGCCGTACAGAATGTCCACGATGGTACTCACGACGACCACGATCACGGCGGACAGCATGGCGAAGCCCAGCACGGCCGCGAGGTCCACGCCGATGGCGGCCTGCACGACCCACTGACCCACGCCGGGGTACGCGAAGATCGTTTCCGTGATCAGTGAGCCGCTCAGCAGACCGATGATCAGGAAACCGCCCAGCGTCACGATGCTCAGCAGGGCGTTGCGGCGGGCGTGCTTGTTGTTCACCACGCGGCTCGACAGGCCCTTGGCGCGCGCAGTACGTACGTAATCGCTGGTCAGCGCCTCGAGCATGTTGTTGCGCATCACCTTGATGATGCTGGCGCTCAGGACGATCACCAGGGTCGTGGCGGGCAGAATCAGGTGCTGCACGACGTCCCAGGCGATGTCCCACCGGCCGTTCAGGGCGGCGTCCAGGCTCAGTAGGCCGGTGTAGCGGTGCAGGTCGCCCAGCGCGAAGGTGTTCAGGACGCTGACCTGCCCGGCGCCCGGCAGCCAGCCCAGGTAGGCGTAGAACACCGCCAGCATCAGGATCCCCACCACGAAACTCGGCAGAGAGTACCCCAGTACCACCAGCACGCGCAGCACCTGATCGATCAACTTGTCCTTGTGCAGGGCGCTCAGGGTGCCCAGCCAGATGCTGAGCAGCAGGATCGGGATGGCCGTCACGATGGTCAGCTCGAGTGTGCGGGGCAGGCGCTCACGGATGGTGGTAATCACGTCCTGACCACTGGCCTTCGAGTAGCCCAGGTCGCCTGTCAGGGTGGAAGACAGCCAGCGGCCGTACTGGACCGGGAAGGGGTCACGCAGGCCGCGTTGTTCGATGATCTGTTCCAGGCGGGCGGCCGCCTGTTCGCTTTTGATGTACGGCGCGGCGCGCTGCTCGGGCGAGAGCAGTTGCGTCAGTCCGACGATCATCAGGGAAAGGACGAGCATCACCACGGGAATCTGGAGCACTCGCCGCACAATGAAATTAAGCATGTGGGCCTCGGTATGAAACCTCCGGCCGGACCTTGCACGGCGCTGGAGGGAGAGAAGCTGGAACGCGGTAAACGGGCGTGTTGTATGGACGTGGATCAGACCGTCGATCAGCCTAGACCAAAACAGACCCCGCGTGCAAAGTCAAGCGGGCTGATGTCCCGCTCAGTGGAACCCGGCGTCTGGCACGCAGCGCAGCGGGTGTGCCCTGGGGTAATGAGGGCGAGTAACAGCGGTGAGGGCGGGGCAACCCTGTTGGGGCTACCCCGCCCTCACCGCTGTGTTCTACCCACCCCGGTTGAATGGTTTGCGAGAATCATTCAACCGGGGTGGACCGGGTGCGAGAGAACCGGAATCCGTATGGGTCCCGGGTTACTTCTTGCCGAGGTCCTTCCAGAGGGTCCCGGTGCTGCCGAAGGAGGTCATGGGGTTGTAGTTCGCGGCGCTGACGCCGGTCAGGCTGTCACGCACGAAGGTGTAGGCGACGCCGGCGGGCATCAGGATGTACGGGGCCTGCTCGTAGGCTTTCTTGCCCACGAGGCTGTACAGGCGGTTGCGCTCGGCGGTGTTGACCGTGTTACGGGCCTGTTCGAGCCACTTGTCGACCTGGGCGTCTTTCCAGTTGCTGCGCGGGAAGTAGTACCCGTTGCTGGAGTAGAAGGTGTACATGAAGTTGTCAGGGTCGGCGTAGTCAGGCGCCCAGCCGACGACGATCATGGCTTCTTTGCCGTTCTTGGAATCGGCGAGCATCTCGCTCCAGGGCTTGGCCTGGATGTTCAAGCGGAACTTGGGGTTCAGCGCTTCGATGTTCTTCTTCAGGATTTCCATGGCGGTCTGCGCGGGAACGCTGCCGGCGCGGTAGTTGGCGGTCATGACGAAGCCGTTCTTCCAGACCTGGCCGCCCCAGGCGCGCTGGAAGTACTGCTTGGCCTTGGTGGCGTCGAAGCTGTACGTGCCGATCTTGGCGTCGTAGCCGGGGAAGGTGTCGGGCAGCAGCATGGTGCGCTGTTTGCCTTTCCCTTTCTGAACGTCCTCGATGTACTGCTGGTAGTTAAAGGCGTAGCTGAAGGCGCGGCGCACGTTGCTGTCCTTGAAGAAGTTCGCGGGGATACCCTTGCCGTCCAGTTTGCCGCTGCCCAGCAGGCCCGTGCTCTTGATGCTCTCGTTCATGAAGAACGCGCTGGCCGAGGTGTTCGGCAGGTTGTCGATCCACAGCACGCCGGGCTTGCCCTTGATCTGCTCCTCGTCCACGGAGCGGCCGCCACCCTCGATGATGTCGGCGTCGCCGCGAAGGAAGGCCTGCTGGCGGGCGGCCAGTTCGGGAATCTTCTGGATGACGATGTTCTTGATGGCGGGTTTCTTGCCCCAGTAGCCGTCGAAGGCGGTGGCCAGGAAGGCGTTGGCGTCCTTGCGGACGAATTTGTACGCGCCGGTGCCGCTGGGCGCCTGGCTCAGCTTGCTGTTGGTCAGGTCCTTGCCGACCCAGGTTTTCCAGTCGGCTTCCTTGCCGCTCCACTCGCCCAGTTTGACGGCGTACTTGCTGTCCACAATGCTCTGGCCGGTGTAGGCCAGTTTCGCCAGGAAGGCGGGGTCCACGGCGGGCAGGTTAAAGACCAGCTGGCCGTTGCTGTTGCACTCGATGGCCTTGTCGATGCGCGCCCAGGTGATGGTCTTGTCGTCGTTGGCGTTGGAGCCGGTGCCCAGCAGGCTCTCGGCGATGAACCAGTTGCCGGATTCGGCGCTGTTGGTCACGAGGTTACGCTCGAAGGAGTACTCGGCGTCAGCGCAGGTCATGGCGTTGCCGCTGTGGAACTTCACGTTCTTGCGCAGGTCGAAGGTGTAGGTTTTGCCGCCGTTGCCGATGCTCCACTTGGTGGCCAGCAGGGGCTCGAGCTTGGTGAGGCTGGCGCCGCTGTAGGTCAGCAGGGTCTCGTAGAGGTTCTCGGTGATGGCGCCGGAGGCGGTGTCGTAGGTGACGCCAGGGTCCATGGTGGGAATGTCGCTGGCTTCCTGAACGACCAGGGTGTCCTTGGGCGAAACGGCGAGCGCGGAGGTGAGGATAAGCAGGGTGCTGAGGGCAGTGATTTTCTTCATTTGAACTCCTGGGTGAGATTCGACAGAGGGCGCGGGCAAAGCGTGTGCTTGACTCGTGCCGGGGCTGTCTGGGGGTAACGCGGCGCATGATAACGCAGCCGGGCCGGGTGTGATGTGAGGTTGTCCCTGTTCATGCCGCTCCGGCCCATCTTCCTGTCATGCGGCAAGGATCTTCCGCCTCTGGCCTGGCATGCGCCAGTCGGTGTGGAGGGGTGCGGGGCGGCGTGAGGTGCCGGGCGCATGGCGCTGGACGCGTGGCATACTGCGCCGCGTGAAGAAGCGCATTCTGCTGCTGGCCGGCGGCCAGTCCGGTGAACACGAGGTCAGCCTCATGAGTGCCCGTAGTGTCCTCAGCGCCCTGCCCAGGGACCAGTTCGATGTGACGCCCGTGGTGATCAGCAAGCAGGGGCGCTGGCTGCCCCCCACTGAAACGCAGCTCGCACTCGAGCGGGGCGAGGCCGCGACCGGCGGGGACCTGGTGCTGCACCGCGTGGCGAGCGCCGAAGGGTACGACGCCGTGTTCCCGCTGCTGCACGGCCCGATGGGCGAGGACGGCACCGTGCAGGGCCTGCTGACCCTGGCGGGCATTCCGTTCGTGGGGAGCGGTGTGCTGGGCTCGGCGGTCAGCATGGACAAGGTCATGACCAAGCAGGTGCTGGAATCGGCTGGAATCCCGCAGGTGGCGTGGCGGCTGGCCGTGCGGCGCGATTGGCAGCAGGACCCGCACGGCGTGCGGGACCGCGCGGCCGAACTGGGCTTCCCGCTGTTCGTGAAACCCGCGAACCTGGGGTCCAGCGTGGGCATCAGCAAGGTGGGGGCGCCGGACGAACTGGACGGGGCGCTGAATCTGGCCTTCGGTCTGGACCGCCGCGTGATCCTGGAGGCCATGACCAGCCACAAGCCCCGCGAGGTCGAGGTGGGCATTCTGGGGAACGACGCGCCCGTCGCCAGTCCAGTGGGTGAACTGCGCTTCGACGCGGATTTCTACGATTACGAGACGAAGTACACCGAGGGCCGCGCGACCATGCATATTCCGGCCCCGCTGCCGCCCGAGGTGGCGGCGCAGGTGCGCACGCAGGCCCTGGCGGCGTTCCGGGCACTGGACTGTGCGGGTCTGGCGCGCGTGGACTTCTTCTATGTGCAGGAGACCGGTGAGCTGCTGGTGAACGAGGTGAACACCATGCCGGGCTTCACGACGACCAGCATGTACCCCAAGCTGTTCGGGGCGGCGGGCGTCGGGTACAGCGAACTGGTGACCCGTCTGGTGGAACTGGCCCTCGAGGAACGCTGAGACGGGGGCACAGCTCAGACGGGAGCACAGCTCAGGCAGGGGCGCAGGGTCAGGCAGGGGCGCAGGGTCGGGCAGGGAGGGGCGGGCGTCCTGCGCCTCCCGCATCCCGGGACATTCGTACCTTACTAATCCGACCAGTTTACTTAGGATTAACCCTATGAAGCGTACCCTCCTTGCCGTGACCGCCCTGCTGCTCGCCGGCACCAGCCTCGCACAGACCAGGACCCTGACCGTCTACTCCGGACGCGCCAAGACCTTCGTGGACCCGGTCGTGCAGCAGTTCGAACGCCAGACCGGCATCAGGGTCAACGTCCGCTACGGCACCGACGCCCAGCTCGTCGCCGCTATCCGCGAGGAAGGCAGCAAGAGCCCCGCCGACGTGTACTGGGGCAACTCGGTCGGCGCGCTCGGCGAACTGGCCGAGGAAGGCAAATTCACCAAGCTGGGCACCGCGCTGACCCGCAACGTCAGCAGCGACTACCTGCCCGACGACCGCTCCTGGCTGCCCACCACCGTCCGCTTCCGTACCCTGGCGTACCATACCGGCAAGATCAAGCCTGAAACCCTGCCTGATTCCATCCTGGACCTGCCCAAGATGACCAGCCTCAAGGGCCGCATCGGCTGGACCGTCAGTTACCCCAGTTTCCAGGACTTCCTGGCCGCCATGATCAGCCGGTACGGCGAGGCCACCACCCGCCAGTGGATCGAGGGCATGAAGGCCCTGCAACCCAGGGATTACAAGACCAGCAACGTGGGCATGCTCGAAGCCATGCGCGCCGGTGAGATCGACGTGGCCCTCACCAACCACTACTACATTCAGCGCGTGAACCGACTGAGCTACCCCATCGACACCTACTTCTTCAAGAACGGCGACATCGGCAACCTGGGCAACGCCACGGGCGCCGCCATCCTGAAGACCAGCAAGAACAGTGCCAGCGCAGCCCGCTTCCTGAGCGCACTGGTCGCCAAGGACGCCCAGACGTTTTTCCTGAGCGTGAACTTCGAGTACCCGGTCACCGGGAACATCCTGCAACCCACGACCATGCTGCCCTACAGCGACGTGAGCAAACGCAGCCCCCGAATTGACCCCACGGCGCTGCCCAAGAACATCGACAAGGCCCAGAAACTGCTGCGCGACGCGGGCCTGCTCTGATCTTCCAGTCCTGATCTCCCATTCCCAATTTCCCATTGCCAATCTCCCAGCCGAGATGACGGCCCCGACCGCCGCCCCGACCCACAGGGGGCGGCGCTCAGCGTTGAGGCTTCCGGGCGTGGGAACCGCCGGGACGCCCGCCCTAATCCTGACCAAATTGGTCTGATATCGTGATCCGGCTGCGCGGCCCTGCCCGCCTGCCTACCTGCCATGAATGCACGCCGACCCCACCTCCTGTTGCTGCTCCCGGCCCTGCTGGCCGTGCTGGGCGTCTTGCTGCCGCTGGCTTACTTGGCCCTGCGTGCCCTGGGGGCCGAGGGCAGCGAACTGCGCGAGATCGTGTTCCGTGCCCGCAACCTGGAACTGCTGGCCAACACGCTGCTGCTCACGCTGGGCGTCCTGGCGGGCACCACCCTGATCGCTCTGCCACTGGCGTACCTGGCCGCGCGCACCACCCTGCGCCCGCGCCGCCTGCTGATGCTGCTGGGCGTGCTGCCGCTGGCCATTCCCGGGTACGTGGGCGCGTACGCCCTGATCGCCGCGAGTGGCGCGGGCGGCACCATCGACGCCCTGACCGGCATCCGCTGGCCCGGCCCGGGCGGGTACTGGGGCGCGCTGGGCGTCCTGACGCTGTTCACGTTCCCGTACCTGTTCCTGAACCTGCACGCGGCGCTGCGCGCCCAGGACCCCGCCCTGGAGGACGCCGCTCGCCTGCTGGGCCGCACGCCGTGGCAGACCTTCCGCGAGGTCACGCTGCCGTACCTGCGCCCCGCGTGGCTGTCCGGCGCGCTGCTGATCGCCCTGCACGTGCTGGGGGATTTTAGCGTGGTCAGCCTGATGCGCTTTCCCACCTTCAGCGCCGCCATCTACCAGCAGTACACCGCCGCGTACGACCGGGTGTACTCGGCGTGGCTGGCGCTGGCGCTGCTGCTCGTTACGGCCGCCGCGCTGCTGCTCGAAGCGCGGCTAATGCGAGGCGTGCGTCTGTCACGCGTGTCCCCCGGCGGAACCCGCCCGCCCCGCACCGTCTCGCTGGGCCGCGCCGCGCCGCTGGCCTGGGCGTTCCTGGGCGTGCTGGCCGGCGCGGCCCTGATCGTGCCGCTGGGCACCATCGGGTACTGGTTGCGGCTGGAAACCAATCCGTTCGCCTGGAGCGGCCTGTGGGAAGCCTTCAGGAGCGCGCTGGGAGCCGCCGCCATCGCCGCCGTCACCACTACCGCCCTGGCGTTCCCGCTGGCGTACATCGGCAGCCGCCACAGCGGCCCGCTGGCCCGGCTGACCGAACGGGCCGCGTACCTGGGGTACGCCACGCCGCCCCTGGCGTTCGCGCTGGCGCTGGTGTTCTTCACGCTGCGGGTCGTGCCGTCCCTGTACCAGACGTTCACGCTGCTGATCGCCGCGTACACCCTGCACTTTCTGGCCGAGGCGGTCGGCCCGGTCCGCACCAGCCTCCAGACGGCCACGCCCCGCCTGGAGGAAGCCGGGCGGCTGCTGGGCCTGAGCGCCGCGCAGACGCTGCGGCGCGTGACCATCCCGCTCGTCCGGCCGGGCCTGCTGGTCAGCGCGGCGTTCGTGTTCCTCAGCGTGCTCAAGGAACTGCCGCTCACGCTGCTGCTCTCACCCATCGGTTTCGAGACGCTGTCGCGCAACGTCTGGGCGTACACCGAGGAGGCGCAGTATGCCTCGGCCGCGCCCTACGCGCTGGCGCTGGCCCTCAGCGGCGCGCTGCTGACCCTGCTGATCCTGCGCCGCGAGGACCGCCGCGCGCCGCGCGCTTCCCGCCCGCCTGTTTCTACCCCACCGCCTGCCCCCATCCCACCGGTCCCCACCCAGACGGATTCCGCTCCACTGCGCCACAGTCGGGAAGACACCGCCTGCGGCTCCATACCGCGAAACCCGTCTGCTGTTCCTACTCGCGTCCGCTCGGATTGATTCGCAACTGCACCGAATCAATCGGAATCCGCACCAGAAAGGCCCCGCATGACCCACACACGCTCCCACAGACCCGCCCGGACGGCCGGGCCCGCCACCGATCCCCTCACCCGCCCGGCCACCCTGGAACTGGAGGGCGTGTGCAAACGCTACGCGCCGGGCCTGCCGCCCGTGGTGGACGACCTGAACCTCCAGGTGCACAGCGGCGAACTGCTGACCCTGCTCGGCCCCAGTGGCTGCGGTAAGACCACCACCCTGCGCCTGATCGCCGGCCTGGAACGCCCGGACAGCGGCGAGATCCGCATCGACGGGCGCAGCGTCACCGCGCCCTTCGCGCCCCCCGAACGGCGCGGCGTGGGGCTGGTCTTTCAGGATTACGCGCTGTTCCCGCACCTGACCGTGCTGGGAAACGTGCTGTTCGGCCTGCGGCACCTGCCGCGCCACGACCGCCTGCCCCGCGCCCGCCAGACCCTGTCCCTGGTGGGCCTGACCGTCTTCGAAACGCGCCGCCCGGACCAGCTGAGCGGCGGGCAGCAGCAGCGCGTCGCCCTGGCCCGCGCGCTCGCGCCCCGCCCGAGCCTGCTGCTGCTGGACGAACCCTTCAGTAACCTAGACGCGCAACTGCGCCACTCGACCCGCCAGGAGGTGCGGGCCATCCTGCGCCGCGCCGGCACGACCGCCATTCTGGTCACGCACGACCAGGAGGAAGCGCTGGCGTTCAGCGACCGGCTGGTCGTCATGCGCGGCGGCCGCGTCGAGCAGAGCGGCCCCCCGCACGAGGTGTACGCCCGGCCCGGCACGGCGTTCGTGGCGAACTTCCTGGGCCGCAGCAACCTGCTGGGAGGCACGGCCGACCGCTTCATGGCCCGCACGGCGCTGGGCGTCCTGCCGCTCTCCGAGGCGGCCAGCGGCCCGGTGCTCGTCAGCGTCCGCCCGGAGCACCTCACCTTCACGGACGACCCGCAGGGCACGCCCGTCACCATCGTCGCCCGTGAATTCAAGGGCCACGATGTCACGTACACCGTCCGCCTCGACAACAACCAGGAACTGCTGGTGCACGTTCCCGGCGATACCGTCCGCCCCGAAGGCAGCGCGGCCCGCGTGAGCGTCACGCACCCCGCCCGCGCCGTTCCGTCATCCGGCTGACTCCGGGGGCTGCGTGCGGCCCGGCCCCGGTGCGGGGCGCCTCCCCCCAGAATCCATAAAGGCACGGTCAGCCAGCACCGGCCGCGCGCCCCATACACTGTGTCCCGGGCCACCCGCAACGTCGCCTGCCGCATGGACCGGCAGCCGGGGGGCGGCCATGAAAAGGAGACACGAGCCTGTATGGACTGGAAAAATCTTCCCGGTAGTGGAGGCGGCGTCGAGGACCGGCGCGGCAGGGGCGGTATGCCCGGCGGCGGCATTGCCGTCGGGGGTGTCGGCGGCCTGATCATCGCCCTGATCGCCCTGTTCTTTGGGATCGACCCCGGCGCGATCCTGGGCGGCGACACGGGCAGCACGCAGACCCAGAGTCAGTCGCAGTCGGCGCAGCCACAGACAGACGACGAGGCGTACCAGTTCGTGGACAACATCCTGGGCAGCACCAACCAGGTATGGGGCGGTATCTTCCAGCAGGCTGGACGTACGTACACCAAACCCCGCCTGATCCTGTACACCCAGGGCACCCAGAGCGGCTGCGGAGCTGCCAGTTCAGCGGTCGGTCCCTTCTACTGCCCGGCCGATCAGAAGATCTACCTGGATACGAGTTTCTTCACGCAGATGGACCGGCAACTTGGCGGCGGCGGCGACTTCGCGTACTCGTACGTGATTGCCCACGAGGTCGGCCACCACGTGCAGAACGAACTCGGGATCGCCGATCAGGTCGAGCGCAAGCAGCGCAGCGCCCGCACCGAGGCAGAAGCGAACAGCTATAGCGTGCGCCTGGAACTCCAGGCCGACTGCTTCGCTGGCGTGTGGGCCAACAAGGTTCAGGGCCAGGCGAAACTGAGCCAGCAGGACATCAGCGAGGCCATCAACACCGCGCAGGCCATCGGTGACGACAACCTTCAGCGTCAGGCGGGCAGGCGTGTGGTGCCGGACTCGTTCACGCACGGCAGCGCCCAGCAGCGCATCAACTGGTTCACCAGGGGCTTCAAGAGCGGCGATGCCAACGGCTGCGACACCTTCGCCGTGAACTACAACCAGCTGTAAATCATATGGATTTTGATTGATTCGGTGCAGTCCCGGATCAGTCCGAGCGGATGCGAGTGGGAACAAGATACGGATTGGGTGGTAGGAAGCCGCAGTCCGTCTCAGTCCGGAAATCCGGCCAGCGAGTGGGCCGGGGTGCGTGACGCGAGTCACGGCGCCCCGGCCCGAACTGCGCTTTCCTGACAGGTATGAATGGCGCGGCAACCCCAACCGACTGGCAGGTGGCCGGGATTCCCGTTCTTGTGAAACGCAGCGCCAGACGCCGCACCGTGGCCCTGCAGGTAAAACCCGGCGAGGTCACGCTGTACGCCCCCGCCCGCGTGCCGGACACCAAACTGCTGGAGATTCTGAATGCCCGGCGCGACTGGGTGGCCGGGCACCTCGCGCAGTACGCCCGCACGATTCCGTCTGCACCGCCGCCACTGGCGGACGGCCAGCCGCTCGCGTTCCTGGGCGACGCCCTGACCCTGCGCCTCGTGCAGGGCGTGACCCACCCGGAGCGCAGGGGTGACACCCTGAACCTCCCAGCCCACGACCCGGAGTCTGCCCTGGAGGCCTGGACGCGCCACGCCCTGCGCGAACCGTACGGCGCCCTGGTGGCCGGGTACGCCGCCAGCCTGAGTGCGCAGGACCGGCTGCGGCGCGTGCTGGTTGCTGGGGCGCGGGGCCGCTGGGGCAGCTGCACCTCGGACGGCGACATCCGACTGCACTGGCGCCTGAGCCGCGCGCCGCTGCCGGTGTTGCACTACGTCGCGCTGCACGAGGCCGCGCACCTGCTCGAACTGAACCACTCGCCGCGCTACTGGGTTCACGTGGCCCGCGTGATGCCCGACTGGCAGACCCAACGCGCGTGGCTGCGGCAGCACGGGCACACGCTCTGAGCGGCAGCCCTAGGGGTCAGGAATCCACTGCGGACTCCTGACCCTTCAGGCTGCAACGGGTTTACAGCGCGGGCATGGGCGACGGTGTCGGCAGGCCCGGCGTATCCGGGTTGTCTGTCGGGGTGGGTTCCGGCATCCCCGGCGTGTCCGGGTTCACGGGCGGGTCGCTGATCTCGCCGATGTCGCCGCGTCCGGGCATCTGCTCGGGCAGCGGAGCGGGCGTGCCAGTGGGTTCGGTCGCGGGAGCGGGCGGACGGTCATACGGTCCAGTCATGGTGCACCTCCTGGGCATGGATGGGCCAGTCTGGCGCGTCCCGGTGGGCGGCAGTGCACAGCGGCATGAAGCGCCCTTCATGCCCATCCACACCAGCCGGACGGGCCGCAGCAAGCACGGCATACCGGAGCATGCCCCTGCACTGCCCGGTCGCTGAGCGCCCAGCCCGGCCCGCTGGCCTAAAGGGAAGCGCAGGATCACCGTAATCGGCACGACCGGCAGCGGCGAGACCATACCGAATGAGCCGCAGTCCGTATGCTGTTCCCACTCGCATCCGCTCGGATTGATTCAGAAGTGCACCGAATCAATCGGAATCCGTATCAGTCGGGCTGTTCCATGCGGTACTCGGCCAGCAGGGGCCGGTGGTCACTGAGCGCCCAGGGTAACACCTGAGTCCGTGTGGGCCTCAGGCCCCGGCCCATCAGGTGATCGATGCGCACGTGCAGCGACGGAAAGGTCCAGCCCGGCCCACGCCCGGCGAGGTCATGCGCGTCCGGCCCGAACGCGGCGCGCAGGTCGCGGTACACCTGCCCGCGCGGCGGGGTGTTCAGGTCGCCGCCCAGCAGCACCCGCCCCGGCGCCGTCTGCGCGACGGCCCGCAGCACCTGTACCTGCCCGGCGCGGGCGTCCCGCGTGCGCCGCACCCGCGCCAGATCACCCGTCAGGACCGAACTGACCTGCACGGTCCCCAGGTGCGCGTTCACGACCGTCAGCGGCTCACCCCGCCACTTCAGGCGCGTGACCAGCAGTTTGCGGTGATTGCCCGGCAGGGCTTCCGAGCGGCTGCCCAGCAGCGGCAGGCGCGTCAGGGTCATGACCTCCCCGGCCTCCGCGACCGCGTACCCCGGCAGGGCGCGCAGGAACGCCATCCGGAAGTCCGGCTGCACGAACCGCGATTCCTGAAGCAGCAGCACGTCCGCATTCAGGGCCCGCAGGCGGCCTGCCAGTCTGTCCGGCGTGGTGCGCGCCCCGCCCAGCACGTTGAACGTCACGACCCTCAGCGTTGGCCCGGTTCCCGTTGCGTCGGCCCGCCAGTGCAGCAATCCCGCACCCCAGACGGCCAGAAACACCGCCGCCAGCGCCGGGCGCCGCCCCTGGCCCCGCCACAGCGCCCACGCCAGGGCCGGGAGGGTCGCCAGCACCCACAGCAGCGGGGGCGCGTACGCCAGCAGCAGCGTGGGCAGCGTGCGTTCGGCTGGCCACTCACCCAGCGCCCAGGTCAGGCACACCATCAGCAGCGTCATCCAGGCGAACCTCATGGAGCGCAGTCTGCCGCAACGGACAGGGCAAGCCGTCCATCTAAAGCAGGCCACCCAGAGCCAGCGACCCAGAGCCAGCGACCCAGAGCCAGACACCCAGAGCCAGACCCCCAGAGAAGGGGGGAGAGGCGGCCTCGCCCCCCCCTCCCGATGGGCTGGCGGTACTGTCCTTATCGGTCCTTATCGGTCCTTATCGGTACTGGGCCGCCAGGTCGCGGGCTTCCTCACGCGCGGCGAGTTCCTGGCGCTGCACCAGGGCGACTGCGTCGGTCAGGGCGTCCTTCAGGTCACCGAGGCCCACGTTCCGCAGCGCGCTGACGGGAATGCCGCCGTCCGTGCGGTCGATCTGGCGTTCCAGCGCTTCCGGGTCGGCGGCGTCGGCCTTGTTCAGCGCGACCACGGTCGGCAGGTCCCGGAAGCCCAGGTCTTCCAGAATGCGGTTCACGGCGTCCAGGCGGGTGTCCGCGCCGGGGCTGGCGGCGTCCACCACGTGCAGCAGCACGTCCGCGTCCCCGATTTCCTCCAGGGTGGACCGGAAGGCGCGCGTGAGGTCCTTGGGCAGGTCGCGGATAAATCCCACGGTGTCGGTCAGGACGACCGATCCGATGCCTTCCAGGTAGCCCTGGCGGCTGGTGGGGCGCAGTGTGGCGAACAGTTTGTTCTCGGCCAGCACGCGCCGGGGTTCCTCGGCGGCGTGCGTGAAGGCGTTCAGCAGGGTGCTCTTGCCCGCGTTGGTGTACCCCACGATGCTGATCACGGGTACGGCGTTGCGTTCGCGGGTCTTGCGGCGTTCCTCGCGGCGCTGCGCGACTCCTTCGAGCTGCTTTTCCAGGAAGGACAGGCGGTCGTTGATGCGGCGGCGGTCCAGCTCCAGTTTCGTCTCGCCGGGGCCGCGCGTGCCAATGGCGCCGCCAGCCGCGCTGCCGCCGCCCCCGCCGATGCGGGACAGGGCCGCGCCCGCGCCCAGCAAGCGGGGTTTCATGTAGCGCAGCTGCGCGAGTTCCACCTGTAGGCGCGATTCCACGCCCTGCGCGTGCAGCGCGAAGATATCCAGGATCAGCTGCGTGCGGTCGATGATCTTCAGCCCCGTGGCGGCCTCGATTTCGCGCGCCTGGGCCGGGCCGAGCTCCTGCCCGAAGATCAGCAGGTCCGCATCCAGGTGATAGGCGCGGCTGGTGAGTTCTTCCAGCTTGCCCGCTCCGACCAGGGTGCCGGCCTTGAGGTTCTTGCGGTACACGAGTTCCCGGTGAACGACCTCGGCGCCGGCGGTGCGGGCCAGTTCGGCCAGTTCATCCAGGCGTTCCTCGGCGTCGAATTCCCCCTGGTCGATCTGCACCAGAAGGGCGCGCTCGTGATCCTTCTTCGACTCGCGGGTGCGGGCAGCGCGGGCAATTTCTTCCTCCAGCGCCTGCACCTGTGCGCCCAGGTCGAACCCGTCGATCTGGAAGGCCGGGACGGGCGGAAGGATGCGCCAGTCTTCTTCCTCGCCGACCGTGCCGGGGGGCGTCAGGTGCGCGGTGTGCACCAGTCCCGGCTGGCCCTCGCCCCGCACCTCGACGGCCGTCACGGCGTCCAGGCGGCGCAGGAACAGCGTGGACAGGTCGCCCTTACTCAGCCCGCCGCCGCGCGGGTGGGTGTGCAGCAGGTGAAAGCCGCTCAGGCGGTTCTCGCCCATGCGCAGGTCCGGGAATTCGGCGCCCTTGGCGTCGGCCACGCTGACGCTGATCACGCGGCCGCGCCGGTCGATCAGGACGCTCACCTCACGGCGGAGGTCGTTCGACAGTTCCGCGAGATTCCGCGCCAGTTCCGGCGAGCCCACGCGGCCCGGATCGACCCGGCGGCGGTACAGGTTTCCCAGGGACTTCAGCTGTGCGGGCCTCAGGCCCGAGGTGTTGCCGTGCACTTTATCTATCTTCGGTCACTTCCTTGTGTGGTCCGGGCGGGCGCCGGGCCGGCGTCCACTGGACGGGAGAGAGGTGCTGGTCGAGAGGAGACCGCACGTTCAGGCCACCCGGACAGCGTCCGCGTGACGGGAGGGCGTGCGTTCCGGCAGTGACCCCAGTTTACGGCAGGGGGTCAGGGCGGAACGTGTGCGTTGACTGCAAGGTCTTGATCATCGTGCCCCCACGGTAGGAGAGGGCGCGGCCGGAATGCATCCGCCACCTGACGTACCATCGCTGTGATGCCTCACCGTGAACTCCTGCGTGACACCCTGCGTGAAGTGCTGTACGGTCCCGGCGGTCTGCGCGGCCTGTTCAGTGGGCCCGGTGAGGGCCTGCTGCACGCCGCGCACGCCTTCACGGCCGCTCAGGCGCGTGCGCCGCACTCCGGTCAGCCCAGCGTGGCGGCGCGCGTGATGATCCTGCGCCACGCCCTGCAACTGACGGCCGACACCCTGACCGACCCGCACGCGCTGCTGGGTGACCCCACTGACCCTTCCACCTGGGTCCCCGACGACGCCGCGTGGCGCGCAGAGCTCGTGGCGCTGGCGGGCGCGGGGCAGGCGCTGTACGACGCCCTGTACCGGCCCCTGAACGCCGCGGCGCTGCGTGAGGCCCACGGCGTGGTCGTGCAGGCGGCGCGCGAGGCGGCCGTGCTGCGCTTCATCCGGGAGACCCTGCCGGCCGGGTCGCGGAGCTGAACAGCGAGCGCCGGACCTCTCTGAAGGAGAGTATCCGGCGCTCGTGCTTGGCGAAGAGGGTGGGATTCGAACCCACGGTACAGTTGCCCGTACTTCAGTTTTCGAGACTGACCCATTCAACCACTCTGGCACCTCTCCGCACCTGTGATGATCGCCTGAACGGGCGTCCGGGAGTGTAGCACAGCCGCCGGGCCGCGCACCAGCCCCACCTCCAGCCTTGCAGCCGCGCCGACACCCTTGCGCGCAGGGGGGCGCGCAGCGTATGCTGCCAAGGTTGAAAACTGCCCCGGCTTCCGGGTTGCACCAGGGGGGTTTTTCGGCACGCCACCCCGCCTTTGTCCCAGCCGCACCTGCTTCCGTCTCTGCGGATACCAGCAGGGGGG
The DNA here is from genome assembly GCF_018260555.1 of Deinococcus sp. Classification (GTDB taxonomy): domain Bacteria; phylum Deinococcota; class Deinococci; order Deinococcales; family Deinococcaceae; genus Deinococcus. The sequence goes on from NZ_JAGLBB010000035.1 coordinate 29,656, forward strand.
CCGCGCGACTCAGGAACCGGCGGTGAGTGATCACCTCCAGACAGATCCCGCAACCCAGCGCCGCCCCGTACGCGTGGGCGGACCCGCCCTCCCGCAAGCACCTGCTTAAGAACCTAGGAGTGATTCACCCTGCCTACCACCCAGCAACTGCTCCGTAAGGGTCGCAAGACGATCCAGAAAAAGAGCAAGGTCCCTGCCCTGAAAGGCAGCCCCTTCCGCCGCGGCGTGTGCACGGTCGTCAAGACCACCACCCCCAAGAAGCCGAACTCGGCGCTGCGTAAGATCGCCCGCGTGCGCCTGTCGAGCGCCTTCGAAGTCACCGCGTACATCCCCGGTGAAGGCCACAACCTGCAGGAGCACAGCGTCGTGCTGATCCGCGGCGGCCGTGTCAAGGACCTTCCCGGTGTGCGCTACCACATCGTGCGCGGAAGCCTCGACACCCAGGGCGTCAAGGACCGCAACAAGAGCCGCTCCAAGTACGGCACCAAGAAGCCCAAGGCCGGCGCCGCCGCCGCTGCGGGCGCGAAGAAGAAGTAAGCACGCCCGACCCGGCCGCCCGCAGCGGTGGCCCGCGTCCGCGTGACCTTCGCCGTGAACCGGTCTTCCCACGCGGGAACGCCAGTGAAGCAAGCTATTCGCGCCTGAGCGCGCAATCCCCGAACGGTCAACAGTGGACCGGACAGGGCCAAAGGGAGTCAACATGGCACGTCGCCGCCAAGCAGAAGTGCGCGTCATTCAGCCGGACCTGGTCTACCAGGACGTGCTGGTGAGCGCGACCATCAACCGCATCATGCAGGACGGCAAGAAGAACCTTGCCAGCCGCATCTTCTACGGAGCCATGAAGCTCGTGCAGGAACGCACCGGCCAGGAATCCCTGAAGATCTTCAAGCAGGCCTTTGACAACGTCAAACCCCGCGTCGAAGTGCGGAGCCGCCGCGTGGGCGGCAGCACCTACCAGGTGCCCGTCGAGGTCAGTGTCCGCCGTCAGCAGAGCCTCACGCTGCGCTGGATGATGGCCGCCGTCGAGAGCCGCCCCGAGCGCACCGCCATCGAGCGCCTGGCCGGTGAAATCATGGACGCCGCGCAGGGCCGTGGCGGCGCCATCAAGAAGAAAGACGACATCGAGCGCATGGCGGAAGCCAACCGCGCTTACGCGCACTACCGCTGGTAATCTCACCGCAGGTCCCCCCGGTGTGGGGGGGCTGAAGGGAGCGAGACGGACGGCGGCCCGCCCGCCGTCCGTCTCGCATGAGGCTCAGGCCCCGGCCACGACCCTCGCGCCGAACGCAACACCTCACGCCGAATCCATGCCGAGCTGACGGTGACGAGACACGTCACCCGACAGAATCAGGGAGTCTTATGACCACCAAAGCCCAGAGCTATCTGACCCACTTCCGCAACATCGGGATTGCCGCGCACATCGACGCCGGTAAGACCACCACCACCGAGCGCATCCTGTACTACACCGGACGCACCCACAACATCGGCGAAGTGCACGACGGCGCCGCCACCATGGACTGGATGGAGCAGGAGCGGGAGCGCGGCATCACCATCACGGCCGCCGCCACCACCGCCAAGTGGAAGCACTCGGCAACCGGCGAAGAGTACACCGTGAACATCATCGACACGCCCGGCCACGTGGACTTCACCATTGAAGTCGAACGCAGCATGCGCGTGCTCGACGGTGCCGTCGCCGTGTTCGACTCCAGTCAGGGCGTCGAGCCGCAGAGCGAGACCGTGTGGCGTCAGGCCGACCGTTACGGCGTGCCCCGCATCGCGTTCAGCAACAAGATGGACAAGACCGGCGCCAGCTTCGAACTGGTGCTGAACGACATCAAAGAGCGCCTCGGTGCCGTCGCCGCGCCCATCCAGTACCCCATGGGTGCCGAGAACGAGTTCAAGGGCATCATCGACATCGTGCGTCAGCGCGCCCACTTCTACACCAACGACCTGGGTACCGACATCGAGGAAACCGACATCCCGGCCGAGTACGCCGCTAAGGTCGTCGAGATCCGCGCGCAGCTGATCGAAGCGGCCGCTGAAGTCGACGAAGACCTGATGATGAAGTACCTCGAAGGCGAGGAACCCACCGTCGAGGAACTCGTGGCCGCCATCCGCAAGGGCACCATCGAGAAGCGCATCTTCCCCGTGCTGTGCGGAAGCGCGCTGAAGAACAAGGGCGTGCAGCTTCTGCTCGACGCCGTCGTCGATTACCTGCCCAGCCCGCTGGAAGTCCCGGCGATCAAGGGCAAGATCGAGGACAGCGAAGAAACCATGGAGTTCCCCGCGGACCCCGATGGCAAACTGGCCGCGCTGGCCTTCAAGATCATGGCCGACCCCTACGTGGGCCGCCTGACCTTCGTGCGCATCTACTCCGGCACCCTGCAGTCCGGCAGCTACGTGTACAACGCGACCAAAGAGAAGCGTGAACGCGTGGGCCGCCTGCTGCGCATGCACGCCAACAGCCGCGAGGAAGTCACTGAGCTCAAGGCCGGGGAACTCGGCGCCGTGATCGGCCTGAAAGACGCCGGCACCGGTAACACCCTGATCGGCGACGGCGACGATAAGGTCCTGCTCGAAAGCATCGACGTGCCCGAGCCCGTCATCAAGCTCGCCATCGAGCCCAAGACGAAAGCCGACCAGGAAAAAATGGGCATTGGCCTGCAGAAACTGGCCGAAGAGGACCCCACCTTCCGCGTGGAGTCCGACCAGGAAAGCGGCCAGACCACCATCGCCGGCATGGGCGAACTGCACCTGGAAATCCTGGTGGACCGCCTGCGCCGCGAGTACAAGGTCGACGCGAACGTCGGCGCGCCCCAGGTCGCCTACCGCGAGACGATCACCAAGCAGGTCGAGGTGGACAGCAAGTTTGCCCGTCAGTCCGGTGGTCGCGGCCAGTACGGTCACGTGAAACTGCGCGTGGAACCCCTGGAACCCGGCGCTGGCTTCATCTTCGAGAACGCCGTCGTCGGCGGCACCGTGCCCAAGGAGTACATCGGGCCAGCCCAGAAGGGTGTTGAAGAAGCCATGCAGAGCGGCCCCATGCTGGGCTTCCCCGTGGTTGACGTGAAAGTCACCATCTACGACGGCAGCTACCACGAAGTGGACTCCTCGGAAATGGCCTTCAAGATCGCCGGCTCCATGGGCCTCAAGGAAGCCGTCCAGAAGGGCAGCCCCGCCATCCTGGAACCCGTCATGCGCGTCGAGGTCACGGTGCCCGACGACTTCATGGGTGACATCATCGGCGACCTGAACAGCCGCCGCGGCCAGATCCAGGGCATGGAAGCCCGCGGGAACGCGCAGATCGTCAAGGCCTTCGTGCCCCTGAGCGAGATGTTCGGGTACGCCACCGACATGCGCTCCAAGACCCAGGGCCGCGCCAGCTACAGCATGTTCTTCGACCACTACACCCAGGTGCCGAACAACATCGCCCAGGCGCTTATCAAGAAGTAACCCCGGGCGGTGCCCGCGTCCCAGCGGCCGGCGGGTGGAGGCCGGGTACAGGCAGCCGCAGGACCGAAGTTGACAGGAGGGGGCAGGCTCGAAAGGGTCTGCCCCCTCCCGTCCGTCAGGGCGCCTGCCGCAAGAGCGGGCGGTCAGCGCGAGGCGTTACTCTGAGAGGTGATGACTGTGCCTCCTGACTCCCGGCCTCCTGATTCCCAGCCGCCTGACTCCCGGCCTCCTGGATCTCAGCCTACTGATGCCCAGACCGACAAGTCCCTGCCGCGCCCGCCCCGGCTGTCCTTCATCACAGTGCCGTTACTGATTGCGCTGTTCTACAACGGCATCTCACTGCTGACCTTGCCCTTTGCGGCGCCCGCCGTGAACGAAATGCTGGACATGCTGAGCCAGGGGGGAACCGCGGTGCGCCTGGACGAGGCTCAGATCTGGCAGGTGCTGTGGATTTCGTTCGGGTTGACGGCCGCGCTGATCCTGTGGCTCTACTTCACGCGCCGCGCAGTGCTGGAAGGCCGCGCCTGGGGCCGGGTATCGACCATCGTGATTGCGGTCCTGAGTCTGCTGGCCCTGCCTTTTGGTCCCATTCTGGGCATCATCATGCTGATCGGCGCGTTCGACCGGCAGGTGCAGGCCTACACCATTCGCTAGACGCTGATACGGGTTCGGTCTGTTGCGTTCGCAACCCCCCGGTCCGGGTTGTTCATTTCAGGAACGGCGTCCGCTCCACTCGTCCTGCTCGGATAAAAGGGTTGGTGCTCACTCTGCCAGCGGAGTGCGGATGAGGTGTGCGGCATTCAGGCTGCGTGGCAGTCAGGGGGGGAGGGAAGTGCGGTAGCACTTTCTCTCGTTTGGCCTGCCACTTGAACTCAGGCCGGAAAACCTGTACCCTGATTCTTCGGTGCGCCGTGTTATTCACGGGTCCAGTTGCGGGGCCACCCCCACAGCCGAGGAACGGAATGATTCCGGCGCAGCGTGCCAGCTTGGCGGGACACTGCCCTGGCGAGATTCAACCCAATGTGGGTCACGCCACCAGAACCCTGCGGAATGCGCGGGGGGAACCCGATCAAAGGGCCGGTTTTGCGTGTGTCCACCTCTTGGAGGGAGTAAGAACATGGCTAAGGGAACGTTTGAACGCACCAAGCCCCACGTGAACGTGGGCACCATCGGTCACGTCGACCACGGCAAG